>WHUB01000420.1 GCA_009377395.1 Actinophytocola sp.
ATCAACCGGCGAGACGGCTTCGTGCAGTACATGAAGCAGCACACGCCCGGCGTCGAGATCGTCGACATCCAGTACGGCGGCGGCGACCCACTCGAGTCGACCGACCTGGCCAAGTCCATCCTGCAGGCCCACCCCGGACTCGACGGCATCTTCGGCACCAACGAGGGCTCGGCCATCGGCGTCGTCAACGCCGTCCAGGAACTCGGCAAGGACGGCGACCTCTCCGTCGTCGGGTTCGACTCCGGCGCCGAACAGATCAACGCCATCAAGAGCGGGCTCATGACCGGCGCCATCACCCAGGACCCGATCGACATCGGCTACCAAACCGTCAAAGCCGCCGTCGCCGTCATCAACGGCAAGGAAGTCCCGCCGGTCATCCACACCGACTACTACTGGTACGACAAATCCAACATCGACAACCCGGAGATCCAGTCCACCCTGTACCGGTGACGACGGCCCCTCAGCGCCCGGATTGGGCCGAGGGGAATCCGGGTGGGCGTTTTTCGCGGAGTGCGGTGTAGCCCTCGATGACGTCGGGGCCGAGGAGCTTGACGTGCCCGTCGCCGATCGTGGCGTCCTCGGCGGCGATGGCGACATCGGCCAGCAGGGCGGCGACGGTGCCCGC
>WHUB01000421.1 GCA_009377395.1 Actinophytocola sp.
GGCGGGCAGAAGTTCCTAACCCCGAGCGTAGCCCTCGGAGCTGAGATGTGTGTAAAGAGGGCGTTTGAGAACTCTGGTGAGGGTCGGCGTGTGGTGCTCGGAAAGTAGGTGAGCTCCCGGTAGGACTGGTGTCGTCTGCCACGGGCATGGGACCACCTTGATCAGGGTTTTGCCGCTGATGGGACCGCCACCCGGATGTGTCCGTGTGGCGTTCCGGCTTCCGGTCGTCTGCCGTTTTTGCTGGTCAGATGGCGTATCGGGAGGTTTCGGTGATCGAGATCAAGGAAGTGCTGCGGTTGTGGCTGGCAGGCCACTCGCTGCGTGAGGTGACCCGGCTGGCCGGGCTGGACCGGAAGACGGTCCGCCGGTACGTCCAGGCCGCGCAGGCGGCTGGCGTGGCGCGCGAGGGCGGCGACGGGCAGTTGACCGATGAGGTCCTTGGTGCGGTGGTGGCGGTGGTCCGCCCGGACCGGCCTCGCGGGAACGGCGCGTCGTGGGAGGCGATCGCCGCGCAGCGTGAGCGGATCCAGGCTTGGCTGAAGCAGGATCTGACGCTGGCGAAGATCCACATGCTGCTCGGGCGTCGTGGTGTGGTGGTGCCGTATCGGACGCTGCACCGGTTCGC
>WHUB01000422.1 GCA_009377395.1 Actinophytocola sp.
CGGGCACGAGCTGCACCGAGGACGCGCCAGTGCCGATCACCCCGACGCGCTCGCCCTGCGGTTGCCGACGCAGGCAGCCGAGGTACTCAAGGCCCACAAAGCGCGGCAGGCCGCCGAGCGGCTCAAGACCGGTGAGCTGTGGGAGGAGCACAACCTGGTGTTCTGCACCAGCGTCGGCACCCCGCTCGACGCAGCCAACGTGCGTCGCGGGTTCCGGCAGGTCGTGACGGCCGCCAAGGTCGAGGGAGCGTGGACGCCGCGCGAGCTGCGCCATAGCTTCGTGAGCCTGCTGTCCGCCAACGGCACTTCTGTCGAGGCGATCGCCGACCTACTGGGCCATGCGGGCACGAGAGTTACGGAAGCCGTGTACCGGCACGAGCTGCGGCCGGTCCTGACGGAGGGAGCGGAGGTGATCGACACCATCTTCGGCAAGCGGTCCGCTAGCTGAGCGTTTAGGCTCCCGGTTAGGCTCCGGGCCGTGGGAACTCGATCTTGATCCTAGATCAAAATCGGCCCCCACCTGGTGCGCGATGCTGACGACCAAGTGCCATGTTCGCGGCGTTCCCTCCACCGCCGCTGAAGGCATCGACACCGCGTATACCCCACGCCGCAGCGTCCTGGTGC
>WHUB01000423.1:0-393 GCA_009377395.1 Actinophytocola sp.
CGGATCAGCATCATCCGCAACGGGGTCGTCGTGCAGTCTGGGACGCTCGCCGAGCTGCGCCAACTCACGCGCACGACGGTGATCGCCGAGACCGCGTCGCCGGCCACCCGCATCGGCGACGTACCGGGTGTGCACAGCCCGCAGTTCCCGGACGGCAGGGTGGTCTTCGACGTTGACTCCGACCACCTCGACGCTGCCGTCGCGGCCCTCTCGGCACTGGGCATACGCTCACTGACCGCGCACCCGCCGACGCTGGAGGAGCTGTTTCTGCGCCAGTATGGCGAGGACGTTGCCACCTCGGCGAACGGAGACGTGGCATGAGCAGCGCGCTGACCGGCACCGGTCGCTTGGTCCGGTTCACCCTGCGGCGGGACCGCATCCAGTTGCCGTTGT
>WHUB01000423.1:403-624 GCA_009377395.1 Actinophytocola sp.
GGCTGGGCGGCATGATCGCCTCGAGTGCGCTTGCCGTGCCGGCCTTCTACAACTCCGCGGAGAAAGTGGCCGGGTACGCCGCCACGGTCGGCGCGAGCCCAGTGAGCTACCTGATGTCGGGGCGTCAGGCGGCCATCGACACCATCGGTGGGATCACCGCCAACGAGATCTCCCAGGTCGCACAGCTGGGCGTGTGCCTCATGGTGATGTTCCAGGTCGTG
>WHUB01000424.1 GCA_009377395.1 Actinophytocola sp.
GGTACGCCGACAGCGTTCGACCGGGTGCTGGCGACGCGGTTCGGTCTGCAGGCCATCGACGCGGTCCAGGAGGATGCGTTCGGCCACATGGTCGCGCTGCGTGGCACCGAGATCGTCTGGGTGCCGCTCGCCGAGGCCGTGGACGAGCTCAAGACCGTACCGACCGAGCGGTACTCGGAGGCCGAGGTCTTCTTCGGCTAGGGCCGGCGTCTCGGCCGTGACCAGAAGCACGTACTCCCCCGCGAGCCGCGGACACTACCCTTGACCCCGTGAACCCGACCCAGAGCAACGCCGACCAGCTACGTCACGACTGCGCCGAGCTGCCCGCGGAGCAGCAGCCGGCGTGGCCGGACCAGGAGGCGGTGCGGCGGGCGGCCGAGGAGCTGCGGCTGCTGCCGCCGCTGGTCGTCGCGAGCGAATGCGACCAGCTCCGCGACCGGCTGGCCGCGGTGTCGCGCGGTGAGGCGTTCCTCCTGCAGGGCGGCGACTGCGCGGAGACGTTCGCCTCGGTCACCGCCGACCAGATCCGCGCGAAGGTCAAGGTTCTGCTGCAGATGGCCATCGTGCTCACCTACGGCGCGTCGGTGCCGGTAATCAAGGTGGGGCGCATCGCGGGCCAGTAC
>WHUB01000425.1 GCA_009377395.1 Actinophytocola sp.
AACAGCGGGTTGATTCGGGTCACGGTCCAAGCGCGCGAGGAGGGCTGCCAGATCGCGATTACGGACCACGGCAGCGGTGTGCCGCCCGAGATTCGCGACCGCGTGTTCGAGCCATTCTTCACGACCAAGAGCCGCGGCACCGGCCTCGGCCTCGCGATCGTCAAGCGGATCGTGGAGCGCCACGGGGGCAGCATCGAGCTCTCCTCCTCGTCCGAGCGTGGCACGACCGTCGTCGTGACGCTTCCCATGGCTCCCGCCGTCTGAGGCTCTTGTTGCCTCCTCAGCACCTGGCACCTCGCGCCCTGGTGAGCGAAGCGAGCCAAGGTGCTCTGGCACGTGCCTTGCGAACAGATCACGTGAGCGCAAGGGGGTGATGTATGCGTCTTGCCGGCCTCTGCACAACCGATGTCGTGACCGCGATGCCGACGGAGCGAATCGTCGATATCGCCAGCCGCATGCGCGAGCAACATGTTGGGGACGTCGTGATCATCGCCTCGGGGGCAGACTGGCGCCCGATTGGCATCCTCACCGATCGCGACATCGTCGTGACGGCCGTGGCTGAGCGCGCGGAGGAGATCGAGACGCTCCGGGCCACAGACATCATGAGCACCGATCTCGTCGTG
>WHUB01000426.1 GCA_009377395.1 Actinophytocola sp.
TCCTCGCCAGCATCCGCCGCGCGAAGACTAAAACCAACGTTCTTACAGACCACTAACTGACAGTGACCCATCCCCTGGGCGTCCGCACGCGAGGCGGCAGCCGACCTACGAGGACACCGCGGGCCGGCGGCAAAACGCGGGAGAAGGTCGCCGTCATGGCAGCCAATCGTCGGCTTTTTCCCACGCTTCACTTATCCCGTCGGTCGCGGTTTCGATGCCAGCCTCGGTCACGTCGCCAGCGGATTCGGCATAATCCCCGGCCTTGTCGAAGCCGGATTCGACCAAACCACCTTCCAGGTCGCTCAATGGACCCGGGAGATCTTCGATCAGATCGCCCGCCTCCTCGCCGGCCTTGTCGAACGCATCGTCTGTCCGCTCGCCGGCCTCGTCGGCCGCGCCACCAAGCTCTTCACCGATAGCAGGGATCCACTCCGTAAACCATATCTTCTGCGTTGCGTATGGGGCCAAAAGCCAGGTATCATCCAGGTATTTATTGGCGGCACGCGCCAACCCGCTTACCAGCCCGGCGGCGGCGGCCGGGAGTTGGCCCCCAGGTACGAAAGCAAGAATCGCGGCGAGGGCGCCGGACCCGTCAGCGAGGTATTCCAAGTACCTTCTATTTC
>WHUB01000427.1 GCA_009377395.1 Actinophytocola sp.
GGTGCGTCCCCGTCCGGCGTGAAGATGCTCACCAAGGACGAGAAGCTCGCACCCGAGCCCGACGCGCGCACGCTCGGCCAACTGGGCGTGCTGGCCAAAAGTCTCGTGGGTGACGTCGACGAGCGCGAGCTGTCTACGTTCATGCCGACCGGCTTCAAGGACATGCTCAGCTCCGGCTCCGCCGGCGTCATCGTGCCGACCCCGATCGCCGGATTCGTCATCGACCGGTTGCGCAACGCCTCGGTAGTCAACCGGCTTGGTGCGCGAACGGTGCCGATGACCAGCAAGACGCTGAAGGTGCCGCGCATCACCGCCGACCCCACCGCGGCGTGGCTGGCGGAGGGCGCGACGATCACGCCGAACGACGGCGCGATGGACAACGACGTCACAATGACCGCGAAGCGGCTGTCCGCGATCGTGAAATTCTCCGACGAACTGGACGAGGACAGCGATCCGGAGCTGGCCGGTGAAGTGCTCGCGAACTCGCTGGCGCGGGCGTTCGCGCTCGAGCTGGACCGGGCTGCGCTGCGCGGCAGCGGGACCGGCGCGGAGCCGCTGGGTGTGCGTAACCAGTCCGGAGTGCAGATTCTCGACCTCGGCGCGAATGGTGCCGATGCAGACTG
>WHUB01000428.1 GCA_009377395.1 Actinophytocola sp.
TCCTTCGGCCCGCTCGCTAGCTGTAACGAGCAGCCCCGAAACGGATGACGGCACACCATTCGCTCATCACGGAGGAAGAGGTGCCGACAGCACCTTCGGTTCCTTTCCCGGCGAATGCCAGCGCCACATCGCGTGGACTCGGCGGGATCTGGCCCCACCCTCGGAAGGCATAGAGGGCGGAATGGTCCAGCTCACAGCCTGAAGGTCAGCCGTCCTGCCGTCGGCGGGGTGGGGCCGAAACCCGCCGGACGGGTGGAGCCGGAAATGCCCGACCGCAACACTGCACCGACGACACCCCGGCGAGTTGACCGGACCGGCCCTGCTGGACGCCGCCCTGCTGGCCGACCTCGCCTCGAACGCCATCCTTGGCCTGGCCGACCACCTCACCAACGCCCCCGGCGAGAACAGCGCGGCGGACGAACCCGCCGCGGCCGATCGCTTCCGCACCATCTACATGGCCTCCGGGATCGTCGCCGTCCAACTCGGCACGGACCTGGACTCGGCGATGCTCCGCTCCGCGCGCACGCGTTCGCCACTGGCAGATCGATCGTCGACCTGGCTCACGACGTGCTCACCCACCGCCTGCGACTCACCCACTAAGGACAACATCTCGCCCCATTCT
>WHUB01000429.1 GCA_009377395.1 Actinophytocola sp.
TGGTGACGCCGAGGGACGAGCAATCGGACCGCGGCGTGATTCCACGTAACTAATATCGTGGTCGACCACGACACCGGCCGGCTGGTGTGGGTCGCACCGGGCCGGGATAAGGCCACTCTGGCACGGTTCTTCGACACCCTCGGAGCCGACCGCTGCGGCCAGATCACCCATGTCAGCGCGGACGGCGCGGACTGGATCGAGTCGGTGGTGACCGACCGGTGCCCGAACGCGGTCCGCTGTGCTGACCCGTTCCACGTCGTCGGCTGGGCCACCGACGCGCTGGATGAGGTCCGTCGGCAGGCCTGGAACGAGGCCCGTGGCGCGGTTAGCCGGCGCCGAGCCGGAAGAGCGAGCGGGCACGCGAAGGCGCTCAAGCACGCCCGGTACGTGTTGTGGAAGAACCCGGAGCACCTGACCAGCAGGCAGCAGGCGAAGCTGGCCTGGGTCGCCAAGACCGACCCGAGGCTGCACCGGGCCTACCTGCTCAAGGAGGGTCTCCGGCTGGTGTTCCAGCTGCCCTACCACGAAGCCGAAGAAGCGCTCGAGGCCTGGATCGGGTGGGCCCGCCGCTGCCGGATCCCCGCCTTCATCGACCTGCAACGACGGATCGTCAAACACAAGG
>WHUB01000042.1:0-24473 GCA_009377395.1 Actinophytocola sp.
AGAGGTCCCGGACGTGATCGACACCGGTACGACCGCCACCGGCTCTACCGACACGGACTTCGACACCGGCGCGAGCCACGAGCTGATCGTGCGCAGACTGCTGCCGTTCATCGCGGCGCAGGCGCCGCACCGGGAGAAGACCGAGCACGAGAAGGTCGCCCGCTGGGTGCTGGACAACCTGCTCAACGTCGGCACCGTCGACCGGGGTTTTCGCAGCATCTACGGCACCGTCGGCCCGGACGGCGGCTACGAGCGCAGGGCGTTCGACTTCAAGCTGCTCGTCGAGCTGTGCGCCCCCAACGGCGAGATCTACCTGCGCGCCACCGACGAGGCGATCAACGTGCTGGTCGGCGCGCTGGACACCGATGTCGAGTCCGCCCAGATCGCGGCCGAGGTGAAGCTGGAGAACCTGATCAAGCGGGGCAGGCTCGCCGACGCCAAGCTGGCCGCCGAGCAGGCCCGCTACCGCACGGTGCAGTACGGCGAGACGCTGCGCAGCATCCTCGACGCCACCCGCCGCGACGTCCGCTCGGTCGACTGGGAACACGCCGTCCCCGAACTGCTCGACTCGGCGCTGGAACACATCGAGTCCCGCTTCCAGGCGGAGAACGCGATCCTGCGCAACATCACCAAGTCGCGGGACGAGGCGGAAGACCCCGGCCGCAAACGCAGCGCGGCCGAGCTGGTCGAGATCGTCACCGACTGCATCACCCGCCACACCCAGCTGCAGGCCAGGCTGCAAGCGGCAGGCACCTACTTCCGCGCCGAACAGGACCGGCAACAGTTCGCCGGGCCGCCCCGCAAGGGCGGCGTCGACGTCTTCGGACAGCTGCTCGTGCCCACGCTCGGACTCGCCGTCGGCGACGCCAAGGCAGCGATCGACGCGTACTTCCGCGCCGCGAGCGGGCCGAGCACGCCGGGTGTGGCCACGCTGGGATCGCTGGTGTCGATGCTGCTGCGGCCCGCACCCGAGCGCAGCACGCTGGTCGGCGAGCTGCCGGAGCCGGAACTCGCCCCGCCCGAGGCCACCGACCGGTTCAGCGAGGGCCACTGGCAGCTCGCCGACCAGCTGCTCGACCTCGCCGAGATGCCGCGCAGGCTCTCCGGGCTGCTCGCCGAAGCGCGCGAGACCGACGCCGACCTGGCGCGGCTGGTGGCGCTGCGGGTGCTGCACGCCTACAGCCCCGAGGTCGGCGCCGCCATCCGCACCGGCGAGGCCACCGCGCTGATCGCCGTCGACGACGGCACCCCCCTCGACGACCCGGAGTTCGGCGGCAGCGACCTGCTCGTCGTTACCGCGATGGTCTCCGCCGAGCCAGCCGACATCGACGCCGACGCGGAGGAGGTCGCGTGAACGCAGCCAAGGACGCCGAGGCGGCGGCACGCCTGATCGCCCACGGGCTGCGGCCGAAGCAACTGCCCGCCCGCGACGCGGGCTACGCGGAGCTGGTGCGCCGCTACCGCGAGGACCGCGAGTTCACCCGGCTCACCCAGTCGGTCGCCGCCGGGCTGGGGCTCATGGTGCTCGACGTCAGCCACCAGGCGGGCGCGGTGCTCGCCGCGACCGACGAGTCCGCGTTCGAGATCAAGATGGACAGCTACGCGCGGCAGAGCAAGATCAGGGAACGCCGCGACACCGAGAAGGTCATGCACGGCGTCATCCACCTCGCCGTCGCGGCGCTGGCGTTCCCGCGTCCCGACGACCTCGGCAACGACACCTACGTCGGCCGGGTGAGCGTGGACCAGGTCGACGCCGTGGTGCGGGAAGCCTGCCGCATCCTCGACGAGCGGGCCGAACGCGCCGAGGCCAACAACGACCCGCTCTCCGATGCCCCCGAGCTGGAGCAGGCGTGGCGCGCCTACGCGCGGCGGCCCGAGACCGCCACGACCAAGGACGGCAGGCTCGCGCCCGACACCACCCGAGGCATGATCAGCCGAGCGCTGCGGTTCCTCGCCGAGCAGGGATTCCTGGTGCAGGTCAACGCCGACGACGGCGGCACCTACCGCACGACGCCGCGCTACCAGGTGCAGGTGCGGGAGCTGGCGGCCGACGCCGCGTTCACCGAGCTGCTGGAACTGGACGTGGTCGCGGTGTCCGGCGAGCACGGGTCGCTTCGCGCGGGCACGACGGAAACCCTCTAGGAGAAGTCGATGTACGAGCTATCCCGAGTACGGCTGCACTCGGTCGGCCCGGCCGGCGCCCGGTACCAGGACGTCGTGCTCGACCTCAGCGGGGTGGGCAAGCCGGTCAGCTCACCCTCGCAGGAGGCGCTGTTCAGCGCGGGCGTGCAGCTCGACAACGACCAGGCCGGACCGCCGAGGCGGCCGTCACCGGCCAGCGTGCTGTTCCTGGAGAACGGCGGCGGCAAGTCGGTGCTCATCAAGCTGATCTTCTCGGTGATGCTGCCCGGCCGCAGGCAGGTCGTCGGCACCACCAACACCCGGGTGCTGGAGAAGTTCGTCGGCGCCAAGGACGTCGCCCACGTCGTGCTCGAATGGCAGCACACCCAGACCGGCCAGCGGGTGATCACCGGCAAGGTGTCCGAATGGCGCGGCCACGTGATCTCGTCCGACACCGCGAACCTGCTCGACGCCTGGTACTGCTTCCGGCCGAGCGTGGCGCTGCAGCTCGACTCGCTGCCGCTGACCGAGGACAACCGGCTGCTCACCATGTCGGCGTTCAAGGATCGGCTCGACGCCCACTACCGCGACGCCAACGAGATCGAGCTGTTCTGGACCCGCAAGCACCACGAGTGGACCGAGCACCTCGGCAGCGCCGGTCTCGACACCGAGCTGTTCCGCTACCAGCGCGCGATGAACGCGGGCGAGGGCGAGGCCGCCGACGCGTTCTCCTTCGGCACCGACGAGGCGTTCGTCGAGTTCCTGCTGCGCGCGGTGCTCGACGAGCAGGCACCCGCCGACCTGGCCGACGTGGTGCGCAACTACGCCGACAGCCTCAGCCAGCGCGGCGAGCTGATGACCGAGCGCGACTTCGTCTCCGGCGCGCTGGACCTGCTGACACCGCTGGTCGACGCCGAGTCGTTCGCGGCGGCGTCCCGCTCGCTCGCCGAGACCGCCGCGGCGGAGGCGGGCGAGTTCGCCGCCGCCGTGATCGCCCGCGACGCGGCAGAGAAGGACCGGCTGAGCGGGCTGTCGGCTAAGGTGGACGAGCTGCGCGACGCCGAACGCCTCGCCGAAGGCGATCTGCGCAGGCGCAACTCGGTGGTGACCGAGCTGCGCCGGGTCGTCGCCGGGCTGCGGTTCGACGCCGCGCAGGCCGACTCCGATCGGCTCGCCGAGCAGGTCGCCGAGGCACGCACCACGGCACGGGCCTGGCGGGCGACGTCGACGGTGCTCGGGCACATGGCCGCCGCCCGCAAGGCGGACGACACGAGGAAGCTGGTCGGCAGCAAGGAACAGCGCGCCCAGCCCGCGCTCGCCGCCAAGGAGGAGGCGGCGACGGCACTGGCGCGCGGGCTGCTCGCCATCGCCGAAGGCGCCGGGGCAGACGCGGAGGCGGCCGAGCGGGAGGCCGGCGAGGCTCGCGCGGCGGCCAACGCGGCGCAGGCCGAGCGCGACACCGCGACCAGGTCCGCCGCCGAGCACGGCGCACGGGCCGACTCGTTGCAGGCCCGGATCGACGAGGTCAACGACAGCGTCCGGCAGGCGATCGCGGCAGGCGCGCTGCCGGCGGGCACCGAGGTCGCCGACGCCGAACGGCAGGCCCGAGCCGCCGCCGAGGAGGCGGAGGCATCGCTGGGGCGCGCCGAGCGGGAGCTGGAGCGGGTCGAGACCGAGCTGGCCGAGGCGCAGGACACGCTGCACGGCCTCGACCAGCGACAGGCGGCGGCCGCCACCGCACAGGAGCAGGCCGACGCGGAGCTGGCCACCGCCCGGCGCCGGGCGGACGCGCTGGCGGCGGAGCCACGGCTGGCCGAGCTGCTCGGCGTCGACGACGTGCGGCTGGACAGCGACCTGGACGCGCTGCGGGCCCGGCTGGCCGAGGCCCGCAGCGAGACCGAGCGGGCGCAGACCGAGCTGTGGATCGCGGCGTCCGCCGACGAGCGGGCGCTGGCCGCGCTCGGCAGCGGCGGGCTGCTGCCCGCGCCCGACGACGTCCGGGAGGCGCTCGAACTGCTGGAGCAGGCCGGGATCACCGCGTGGTCCGGCCTGCGGTTTCTGTCCACACTGGACGCTGACGCCAGGCGGGCCGCGCTGCGGCGGTACCCGCATCTGGTCTCGGGTGTGCTCATCAATGACCCGGCCCGGCTGGCACACGCCGAGCAGGTGCTGACCGAGGCCACGCTGCTGCCGAGCGCGGTGCTCGCCGTCGGCGTGACCAGCTCGATCGCGTCCGGTTCGGACAGTGCCGCCGGCACGGAGTTCGTCGTGCCGCCCAACCCGGCACTCTACGACGAGGACGCGGCGGAGCAGACGCGAGCGATGATCGCGGCGCGGCAGGCGCGGCGGAACGAGGAGCTGGCCCGGCTCGGCGAGCGGGCCGAGGCCGACGCCGCGCTGGAGTGGAAGCTGGCCGCGTGGCGAGAGGACTACCCGGCCGGCGCCCTCGGCACGCTCGCCGAGAAGGCGGACGCGGCCAAGACCGAGCACGACTCGGCGGTGGCGGCCGCGCGGGACCAGCGCGCCACGGTGGACCGGCTCACCGAGCGCCGCGCCGAGCTGCGCGGCGAGGTCCCCCGGCTGCGGGAGGCGGCGCGGCAGGCGGCCGCCGACCTCGGCACCATCGGCGAGCTGGCGACGTCCGCCGCCAGGATCGGGCAGTGGCAGGACGACTGCGCCGCCGCGCGGGAAGCGGCCGAGCAGGCCAAGCAGGAGGCCGAGACGGCCGAGGCGTCCGCGACCCGCTGGCGGGAGCGCGCCGCCGAGGCGCAGCGCAAGGCCGACGAGCACACCCGCACCGCGTCCAGCGCGCGGGCGGAGCTGGCCGAGGTGCCCGGCGGCGGGTCGGTCAGCGCGGACCAGCCGGTGCCGGACGAGCCGGTCGCGGTGCTGCGGCAGAGCTTCGCGGCTGCGGCGGCGTCCTACGCGAAGGTCGAGGTCGGCAACGATCTACGGGCCGAGCTGGACCACGCCGAGCATGCGGAGGCGACCGCGCGGGCCGCGTTGGAGGCGCTGGACCCGGACGTGCGGATGCTCGCGACGAAGCTGCTCGACTCCCCGGACGGCTCGGACGCCGCCGCGCGGGAGGCGGCGGAACGCCGGGCCGAGCGGGCGTTGCAGGCGCTGGAGATGGAGCGCGGCGACGCGATCGGCGTGCTCGCGTCGCGCCGGGCGGAGTACGAGGCGCTGCCCGCCGCCCCGGCGGTGCTGGACTCGATGGAGCGTCCCAGCTCGATCGCCTACGGCATGGACCTGATCGAGTCCGCGACCGAGGAGGTCTCGGCGGCGTCGCGGGAGCTGGAGGAGTTGCAGGCGGCGCGGGCCGAGGCTGAACACGCGCTGTCGACGGCGGAGGCGGCCGCGACCGGCTTCGGCATGCTGGCGGAGTCGCTGACCACCGTCGCGGAGGGCCACACCGGCGACGAGGTGAGCCCGTACGACGGCGACGTCGACACGGCGCGGGAGCGGGCGCAGTCGCTGACCGGCAGGCTCAGCACCGCGCAGGCGGCGGTGACCGACGCCGAGAAGAAGGTGCGTGGCTACGTCGACGAGCTGGTGCAGTACGCGGCGGAGAAGCGGTTCGAGGAGCTGAGCAGCCCGGTGCGCAGGCAGATCATCTCGGTGCGCCGGGACTCGTTGCCCGAGCACGCCGAGGAGTGGGTGGCCGCGCTGCGGCCCCGGCTGCGGACGCTGACCGGTGACCTCGATCAGATCGACCGGCACCGCTCGGGCATCGTCACCCGGCTGCAGGGCATGGTCGAGGGCGCGCTGCGGGTGCTGCGGGCGGCACAGCGGTTGTCACGTCTGCCGGACGGTCTCGGCGATTGGTCGGGCAGCGAATTCCTGCGGGTGCGGTTCGCCGACCCGGACGAGTCGCAGCTCGCCGAGCAGCTGGGCGAGGTCGTCGACGAGGCCGCCGCGGCGGGCGCGCGGGACGCGAAGCGCGGCAAGAGCGGCAAGGACGGCAAGACCGACGGGATGTCGCTGCTGCTGCGCGGGGTGCGGGCGGCGGTGCCGAAGGGCTTCCGCATCGACATGCTCAAACCGGACTCGGTGCTGCGCACCGAGCGGCAGCGGGTGTCGGAGATCCGCGACGTGTTCTCCGGCGGTCAGCAGTTGACGGCGGCGATCATCCTGTACTGCACCATGGCGGCGTTGCGGGCGAACGACAAGGGACGGCTGCGGGACCGGCACTCCGGGGTGTTGTTCCTCGACAACCCGATCGGCCGCGCGTCGGCGGGGTACCTGCTCGAGTTGCAGCGGGCGGTCGCGGAGGCGCTCGGCGTGCAGCTGATCTACACGACCGGCCTGTTCGACGCCGGGGCGCTGAGCGAGTTCCCGCTCATCATCAGGATGCGTAACGACGCCGACCTGCGCGCCGGCCGTAAGTACCTGTCGGTGGACTCGACCATCCACAACGCCCTCGAAGACCTCGGCGAGGAAGACGGCGTGGCCCGGCTGTCAGCGACGAGGGTCTACCAGCGCACCGGTTGATGTCGTGTCCCACCCCTAGGGCGTTGTGTCCTGCGTTCCTGCCGCCGTGTTCGGCACTCAGGACGCGGTCAGCCTCGCGCTGTCGTGGCGAATCAGCCCGGCACGCATGGCCGTCATGATCGCTTGCGTGCGGTTGGACGCGCCGAGCTTGTCGTAGATGCGGGCCACGTAGGTCTTCGCGGTCGAGTGGCTGACGTACATGGCGCGGGCGATGGCCGGAATGGACAGCCCGCCGCCGAGCAGCCGCAGCACCTCGGCCTCGCGCGGGCTAAGCGCGTAACGGGACGCGGCGTCGTGCTTGCGCGCGAGCGCGTCGGCGAGACCGGCCGCCGTGAACGAGGAGGCGGCGACCGAGGCGTGGCGGACCGCCGACAGCACCTCGTCGGTCTGGGCGTCCTTCGCGACGAAAGCCGATGCGCCGGTCTCCATGGCGCGGAACAGCACGTCGTCGTCGCCGGAGGTGAGCACCACGATGCCGAGGCCGGGTAGCGGTCGCGCAGCTCGCGCATCAGCGCGAGCCCGTCGCCGTCCCGCACGGCGGCGTCGACGGTGACGACGTCCGGCTGCTGGGCGGCGACCAGCCGGCGGCCGTCCGCCGAGTTGTTCGCGCCGGCGAGGACCTTCATGTCTGGCGGCCGGGTGAACAGCACGAACAGCCCGAACCTGGTGAGGGTGTGGCTGTCGATCACCGCGATGCGAATCGATGGGCGCATGATCTCAATCCCCGTGCTGTGAAAGGAACGTGACGGGGAGGGAGTGCGCGGTCGAACGGCCATGAGGCGTGTTGGGACCATGGCGGATGTAAGTGAGGACCGGGGAACTGTCGCAGCAGGGTACAACGTCCTACAGGACGGTCGCGGCGAGAAACGCGCCGGCCAGCATGAACGGGCCGAAGGCGATCTGGCTGCGCAGTGTGATCCGCCGGGCGGCCAGCAGGCCGAGGCTGACGAGGCTGAACAGCACGAAGCCCGCCGCGGCGCCCAGCACCAGGATCGGCCAGCCCAGCCAGCCGAGTCCCATGCCGAGCAGACCGGCGAGCTTGATGTCGCCACCGCCGAGCTGTCCCGGACGGACCAGCGCGAGCACGTAGTAGGCGGCGGCCAGGGCCAACCCGCCGAGCAGTGCCCGCCCGAGTGCGGGTAGGTCTCCGGTCGCGCTCGCCGCCGCCGCGAGCAGGACGGCGAGCACCGGGTAAGCCGGCAACGTGAGCCGGTCGGGCAGGCGTCGCACGGCGACGTCGATCGCGGCCAGGGCGACCCCCAGAACGCCCAGGAACGCGAACGCGCCGACATCCCACTGCCCGGCGAACCGTCCCAGCAGCAGCGCGAGGACGACTGCGGTGCTGAGCTCGATGACGCCGGGAACGCCGAACCAGCTGCGGCACGACGCGCAGCGGACCTGCCACCTGCGCGGTGTGTGGCCGCAGCCCGGGCACGCCGTGCGCAGCGGCTCGCCCGACGCCACCGCGTTGCGGAACACGATGCCCCGCATCGCGGCGCCGATCGGGATGCCGGCCACGCCACCGGCGATCGCCCACCCGTAGTTCATGCCGTCGACGGTAAGGCGGCGGGACGCGCGGCGGAACGGATCACGGTCAGAACTGGCCGGTTGTCGCCTCATGTCGTCCGTTCGCCCGACATGTCGTCCGATCGGCGTCGCTTTCCTGGCTGTTCGCCCGATGTTGCGGCTTCCCGAATCCGCGCAGTCTTGGCATCGCAGGCGGCATCCGGTCGCCACGCCGGTGGGGACCACCGGTGCAACTGCAACCACAGGAGAATTCCGATGCTGTACTACTACACGCTGCTGCAGGCCTTCCTCAGCAAGCCGCTTCGCAAGGAGGAGGGCGTCACTGCCGTTGAACGGCCTGATCGTCACCGTCATCGCTCTGGTGATGGCGGTCGGTGCCGCCTCTAATGATCGGGGCGTGTGAGTCTAGCTGTCGATCATGAGTCGTATGCAGATGCTGACGGATGAACAGTGGGCGTTGCTTGAGCCGCTGTTGCCGAGTTCGGTGGGTCGTGTGGGCCGCAACTTCCGCAACAACCGCCGCGTCGTGGAAGGGATGATCTACCGCTGCCGGTGCGGGATCGCCTGGCGGGATCTCCCCGTGGAGTTCGGGCCCTGGCAGACGGTGTGGAAGCGGCATCGCCGCTGTCCGCCCAGCTCAGGAGGGTGTCTCGCGCGCGCTGGTCTCGATCAAGGAGACCTACGCGGTCAAGGAATCGTCCAAGGCCGACGCGGTGCGCGCTCGCTTCGACTCGATGCCCGGCTGGCTGCGAGACGTGGCGACGCGGCTGTCACCTGACAATGTCACTGAGCGATTGCAGCATCGGCTCGACCTGGCGGGTAACCCGTCGGCGTGGACACCGGACCGGGTGCTGGCCGTCAAGGGAGTCGGCCTGTTCGGCGTCGGCGGCATCGGCGCGCTGTAGGGTGCGTCGTTCTCGCTGGCGTGGCTCGTCGTCTGCGTCGGTGCGGGTGCGGTGTTCGGGTTCTTCCTGCCCGACCTGCTGCTCTACAACGCCGGGCAGAAGCGCCAGGTAAACATCCGCAAGGCGCTGCCAGACGCGCTGGACATGCTCACCGTCTGCGTTGAAGCCGGACTCGGGTTCGACGCGGCGTTGGCCCAGGTGGCGCGAAACACCAAGGGGCCATTGGCGGCAGAGTTCGCGCGGGTATTGCAGGAGATGCAGATCGGCAAGTCCCGGACGGACTCGCTGCGGGCGATGGCCGAACGCACCACCGTGACGGAGCTGCGGGCGTTCGTGTCGGCCCTGGTGCAGGCCGGCGAGCTGGGTATCGCGATGGCGACGGTACTGCGCGAGCAGTCCAAGGAGCTGCGGATACGGCGTCGGCAACGTGCGGAGGATCAGGCTCACAAGGCCCCGGTGAAGATCCTCTTCCCAGTGATCTTCTGTATTTTCCCGGTGATGTTCATCGCGATCCTGGGGCCGGGTGCGATCTCCATCGCGGATGCGCTGCTGAAGTAGCGGCCCCGACCAGGCGTCGCAGGTGCGGACAGTCACACACCGTGGACGCCTTCTCGTGACCATGGGGCGGTGGCGCTAGGGTGGCAGGCGAAGTCAGCCCATGCCCTGGATCGAATCAGCCAGGACAACCGCAAGGAGACAACAGCAGTGACGGTTCGCGTAGGTGTCAACGGCTTCGGCCGCATTGGCCGCAACTTCTTTCGTGCCGTCCAGGCGAGCGGTGCCGACATCGAGATCGTCGCGGTGAACGACCTGGTCGACAACAGCGCGCTCGCCCACCTGCTCAAGTACGACAGCGTGCTCGGCAGGCTGGACGCGGAGATCAGCTCCAACGACGAGGGCATCATCGTCGACGGCCGCACCGTGAAGGTGTTCGCCGAGAAGGACCCGGCGAACCTGCCGTGGGGTGACCTCGGCGTCGACGTCGTGGTCGAGTCGACCGGCCTGTTCACCAAGGCCGAGGACGCCGCCAAGCACGTCAAGGCCGGCGCCAAGAAGGTCGTCATCTCCGCGCCGGCCAAGGGCGAGGACCTGACCGTGGTGCTCGGCGTCAACGACAGCGCCTACGACGGCACGCAGTCGATCATCTCCAACGCCTCCTGCACCACCAACTGCCTCGGCCCGCTCGCCAAGGTGCTGCACGAGAACTTCGGCATCGAGCAGGGCCTGATGACCACCATCCACGCCTACACCGCGGACCAGAACCTGCAGGACGGCCCGCACAAGGACCTGCGCCGCGCCCGCGCCGCCGCGCTGAACATCGTGCCGACCTCCACCGGCGCCGCCAAGGCGATCGGCCTGGTGCTGCCGGAGCTGAACGGCAAGCTCGACGGCTACGCGCTGCGCGTGCCCGTCCCGACCGGCTCGACCACCGACCTGACCGCCACGCTGTCGAAGGACGTCACGGTCGAGGAGGTCAACGCCGCGTTCAAGGCCGCCGCCGAGGGCCCACTGGCCAAGGTGCTGCGCTACAGCGAGGAGCCGATCGTCTCCTCCGACATCGTCACCGACCCGGCCTCCTGCATCTACGACGCGCCGCTGACCAAGGTCATCGGCCGTCAGGTGAAGGTCGTCGGCTGGTACGACAACGAGTGGGGCTACTCCAACCGGCTGTCCGACCTCGTCTCCCTCGTCGGCTCGAAGCTGTCCTGAGCATGGCGGGTATGAAGACCGTTGCCGACCTGATCGCCCAAGGCGTCGCGGGCCGCACGGTGCTGGTCCGCTCCGACCTCAACGTCCCGCTCGACGGCGACGTGATCACCGACGACGGCCGCGTCCGCGCGGCGGCGCCCACCATCGGCAAGCTCGCCGAGGCGGGCGCCCGCGTCGTGGTCACCGCCCACCTCGGCAGGCCGAAGGGCGCGCCGGACACGGCGTTCTCGCTGGCGCCGGTGGCCGCTCGGCTCGGTGAGCTGCTCGGCACCGAGGTCGCGCTCGCCCAGGACGTCGTCGGCGAGAGCGCGGCCGACGTCGTGGCGGGGCTGTCCGACGGGCAGATCGCGATGCTGGAGAACGTCCGGTTCGACCCGCGCGAGACCAGCAAGGTCGACGCCGAGCGGGCCGCCCTCGCCGAGGACTTCGCCACCCTCGTCGGCCAGACCGGCGCGTTCGTCTCCGACGGCTTCGGCGTCGTGCACCGCAAACAGGCGTCGGTGTACGACGTGGCCCGGATGCTGCCCGCCTTCGCCGGTGACCTGGTGCTCGCCGAGGTCGACGTGCTGCGCACGCTGACCGGCGACCCGGACCGGCCCTACGTCGTCGTGCTCGGCGGCTCGAAGGTCTCCGACAAGCTCGCGGTGATCGAGGCGCTGCTGCCGAAGGTGGACAAGCTGCTCGTCGGCGGCGGGATGTGCTTCACGTTCGCCGCGGCGAAGGGCGGCAGCGTCGGCGGCTCGCTGCTGGAACGCGACATGATCGACACCTGCGAGCGGCTGCTCGCCGACGCCGGCGACAAGCTGGTGCTGCCGGCCGACGTCGTCGCGGCCGACGACCTCAAGGCGCCGACCGTCACCGAGGTGCTGCCGGTCGGCGAGATCCCGGACGGCAGGATGGGCCTTGACATCGGCCCGGAGAGCGTGCGCCGGTTCGCCGACGAGCTCGCCGCCGCGAAGACGGTGTTCTGGAACGGCCCGATGGGCGTGTTCGAGGTGCCGGAGTTCGCGGCGGGCACCAAGGGCGTCGCGCAGGCGATCATCGACGGCGACTCGTTCAGCGTGGTCGGCGGCGGCGACTCGGCCGCGGCGGTGCGCACGCTCGGGCTGGCCGAGGACGGCTTCTCGCACATCTCGACCGGCGGCGGCGCGTCGCTGGAGTATCTCGAAGGCAAGGACCTGCCCGGCGTGACCGTGCTGGGCGCGAGCTGAAGGAGACACCGGCTCCATGACCACGAAGCCGCTGATCGCGGGCAACTGGAAGATGAACCTGAACCACCTCGAGGCCATCGCGCTGGTGCAGAAGATCGCGTTCACGCTGCCGGAGAAGTACTTCGGGAAGGTGGACGTCGCGGTGCTGCCGCCGTTCACCGACATCCGCAGCGTGCAGACGTTGATCGACGGCGACAAGCTGCTGCTCAGTCACGGCGCGCAGGACATCTCGGTGCACGAGTCCGGCGCGTACACCGGCGAGGTGTCGGGGCCGATGCTGGCCAAGCTCGGCTGCAGCTACGTCACGGTGGGCCACTCGGAGCGGCGTGAGCACCACGCCGAGACCGACGAGCTGGTGAACAAGAAGGTGAAGGCCGCGCTGCGCAACGGCATCCGGCCGATCCTGTGCATCGGCGAGCGGCTGGAGGTGCGCGAGGAGGGCAACCACATCGAGCACACCACCGGCCAGCTCATCGCCGGTCTCAAGGGACTGACGGCCGAGCAGGTGAGCCAGTGCGTCGTCGCCTACGAGCCGGTGTGGGCGATCGGCACCGGCAAGGTCGCGACGCCCGCCGACGCCGAGGAGGTCTGTGCCGCCATCCGCAACGCGCTGGTGGAGAAGTACGGCGACGAGATCGCCGGGGACGTGCCGGTGCTCTACGGCGGCTCCGTCAAGTCGGGCAACATCGTCGACCTGGTCAAGCAGCCCAACATCGACGGCGCGCTGGTCGGCGGCGCCAGCCTCGACGCGGAGGAGTTCACCAAGCTCTGCGCGCTCGCGGCCAACGACCCGGGTCTGTGGGGTAACTCCGGCTCCTGAGCCGAGCGGGGTGGGGCGCTGTGGTGGCCGTCTCGTCACCCGGTAGCCTGTCCATCACAGCCAGCGGAACGCGGCGGCCGGACAGCGGCCGCCAAACCAGAGGACGACATGGAAGTATTCCTGAAGGTTTTGCTCGTTGTGACCAGCGTGTTGCTGATCGGAGCGGTCCTGCTGCACAAGGGCAGGGGTGGCGGCCTGTCATCGCTGTTCGGGGGCGGCACGCAGTCGAGCCTGGCCGGGTCGAGTGTCGCCGAGAAGAACCTGGACCGGATCACGCTTGGTCTTGCCGCGGTGTGGATGATCTGCATCGTCGGCCTCGGGCTGCTGTTGAAGATCTGAGACCGGCGCTGGTGCGCCGGAGGGGCACAGGGGTGTGAGATTTCATGGTTGGCGGTAATGCCATTCGGGGCACGCGGATCGGTGCCGGGCCGGTGGGGGAGTCGGAGCGCGGCGAGTCGGCGCCCCGGGTGAAGGTCTCGTACTGGTGCGCGAACGGGCATGAGTCGTCGCCGTCGTTCGCGATGGACGCCGAGATCCCGGACGAGTGGGAGTGCCCGAGCTGCGGGCTTCCCGGCGGCAAGGACAGCGAGAACCCGCCGGAGGCGCGCAGGATCGAGCCGTACAAGTCGCATCTGGCCTACGTCAAGGAGCGCCGCAGCGACGAGGACGGCGAGGCGATCCTCGCCGAGGCGCTGGAGCGGCTGCGGCAGCGGCGGGGAGCCTGAGGGCTGCACTAGCCGGGCACCGGGTAGTCCGCGCGCACCTCGAAGCCGCCGTCGTCGGTGGAGCGGGCGTGGAAAGTGCCGTCGAGCCGGAGCGCTCGCTCGGCGAGTCCGGTGAGGCCGTGTCCGCCGGACGGCAGTGAGCGGGACGGTCCGCACGGCGGGTCGTTGCGCACCTCGACGTGCAGCGTGCCGTCCTCCAGCATGACCTGCACCGTCGCCGCCGCGCCCGGGGCGTGCTTGTGGACGTTGGTCAGCGCCTCCTGCACGGTGCGGAATGCTGCCGACGAGAGCTGTGTCGGCAGCGTGTCCGGCACGTTGTCCACCTTGAGCCGCACCGGCATGTCGACGTCCCGGACGAGCGTGCCGAGGTCGGTCAGTCGTGGCGCCGGAAGCTCCTCGTCGGCGCTGGAGCGCAGCACGCCGACGAGGTTCCGCAGCTCGTCCAGTGTCCGGGTGCTGAGCTGGCGGATGTTCTCGGCCGCCGCGTCGACCGCCTCGGGCGACCTGGCGCATTCCAGCGTGTTGGCCTGCATCGCGATCAGCGTGACCTCGTGGGAGACGACGTCATGCATCTCGCGGGCGAGGCGGGCGCGCTCGTCGGCGCGGACGGCGCGGGCGTGCATGCGGCGCTCGCGGTCGCGACTCGCGTCGAGTTCGGCGAGCCTGCTGGAGAGGTCCTTGCGGGCCAGGATGAGCAGCGCGAGCACGACGGGCATCCCGGCGACGATCAGGCCGTAGATGAGGTCGAGCACGTGCTGGCGCCAGTCGAGCGCGAGCATGCCGGACCACGGCCAGAGCGTGAACCGGCAGGCGACGACGAGGCCGGCGCCGACCCAGGTCTGCCAGTGCATGCCCTTGCGGTAGGCGAGGAAGCCGAGCGCGATCATCGCGGCGAGCTGGGACCAGCCGACGAAGAAGCCGGGGATGGTGGCCAGCACGGTCAGGAACGGGAGCCGGCGGCGGCAGGTGAGTGCGGCGCACGCGATGCTGGAGAACACGAGGGAGTAGGTGGGCACGTCCTCCGGAATGACCAGCCACACGTCGAGCGCGGCGATGCCGATGCCGACGGCGGTGAGCAGCAGTGAGGGCCGGCGCCTGCCCTGAGCACTCATACGAAGACCTCCGGCCGCGTTGACCTCTCATGATGAAAGAACCTCAGATCGGCCGGACGGGACGATCGCCGCGCAAGAAGTGTGCGAAGGCGAACGCGAATCGGCGTTGTGTCCTGCCTTCCTGCCGTCGTGTCCTGCTGTCAAGCCCGCGAGTTCGGCGTTCGGGCCGGACGCTCGGTGTCGCGAATGTCGAACACGGCGTCGCGAGCGCAGGACACAACGTCCTGGGCGCAGGACACGACGTCGCGGGCGCGCCCTTACGGGTGGTCGAGCTTGGTGGCGGCGGGGTCGTCGAGGAGCCAGAGAGTGCGGGCGCGGCCGGTCGCGCCGGCGACCGGGAGCTGGATCTCGCCAGCACCGGACAGCGCCAGCGCGAGCGCGTCGGACTTGCCCTCACCCGCCGCGAGCAGCCAGACCTCCGAGGCGTGCCGGATCGCGGGCAGCGTCAGCGACACCCGGGTCGGCGGCGGCTTCGGGCAGTTGCGCACCGCCACGACCGACGCCTCCGTCTCATACACCGCGGGCGACTCCGGGAACACCGAGGCCACGTGCCCCTCCGGTCCCATGCCGAGCAGCACGACGTCGAACGCGGGCACCGTGCCCCGGCCACCGGCGTGCTCGGCCAGCAGCCTGGCGTAGGCGTCGGCGGCACGGTCCGGGTCGTCGCCGAACTCGCCGTCCGAGGCCGCCATCGCATGCACCCGCGCCGGATCCACCGGCACGTGGTTCAGCAACGCCTCCCGCGCCTGCAGCTCGTTGCGCTCGGCGTCGTCGGCGGGCACGAACCGCTCGTCGCCCCAGTAGAGGTCCAGCCGCGACCAGTCGATCGCCTCGCAGGCGGGGGAGCGGCGCAGCTGTTCCAGCATCGCGATGCCCACCCCACCGCCGGTCAACACCACCGACGCACTGTCCTTCGTGGACTGCGCGTCGACCAGCGTGGTCACCAGCCGGGCGGCCGCCGACGCCGCCAGCACGTCGGCGTTGCGATGGACGATGATGTGCGGTCCGGTCATACCGTCGCGCCCTCCTGATGCTCGGGTAGCAGGCTCACGCCGTGCAGCGCGCGCTCGTACACCTCGTCCGGGTCGAGCCTGCGCAGCTCCTCGACCAGCACGTCCGACAGCGAACGCCGGTGCAGGTCGATCGTGCGGGCAGGCTGGCCCGGCTGCCGCAGCGTGCCGATCTTGCCGTCCGGCCGGTGCAGCTCGACCGGCCCCGACGCGCGCTCCAGCGACACCGACACGATGCCGGGTCCCTCGCTGGCTCGCTCGCGGCGTACCGGCACCCGCAGATAGTGGGCGAGCCAGCCCGCGAGCAGCTCGGTCGACGGCGAGTTCCCATCCCCGGTGACGCTGGCCGCCGACACCGGCTCGTGCGGCGGCAGGTCGAGCGCGGCCACGAGCTGCGCCCGCCAGTTGGTCAGCCGGGTCCACGCCAGATCGGTGTCGCCCTCGGCGTACGACGCCGCCCGCGAGCGCACCGCCTCGATGGGGTTCCGCTCGGCCGCGGCGTCCGTGATCCGCCGCTGCGCGATCCTGCCGAGCGGATCCCGCGCCGGGTCGGCGGGCGCCGAGCCGGGCCACCAGGTCACGATCGGCGCGTCCGGCAGCAGCAGCGGCACCACCGCCGTGTCCGCCTCGTCCGCGAGCGGTCCGTACAGCCGCAGCACCAGCACCTCGCTGGCACCGGCGTCACCGCCGACGCGGATCTGCGCGTCGATGCGCGGCTCGGCCGCCTTCGTGCCGCGCGCGGCGACGATGATCCGCGACGGGTGCTCCCGGCTCGCCTCGTTCGCCGCGTCGACGGTGTCCTCGATGGCGGCGCCGTCCTCGGTCACGATCAGCAGCGTCAGCACCCGGCCCAGCGCGACCGCCCCGCCGCGCTCGCGCAGCTCGACCAGCTTCTGGTTCACCTTCGACGTCGTGGTCGACGGCAGATCGATGATCATGGCCTGCGCCAGTTCCTTCCGTCGCGGGCGAGCATCGCGTCGGCCGACTCCGGCCCCCACGAGCCGGGCGGGTAGGGCTCCGGCGCGCCGTGCGCCGACCACTGCGCCAGCACCGGGTCGAGGATGCGCCAGGACTCCTCGACCTCCTCGTTGCCGGGGAACAGCGACGGCTCGCCGCGCAGCACGTCGAGCACCAGCCGCTCGTACGCCTCCGGCGAGGACTCGGTGAACGCGTGCCCGTAGCCGAAGTCCATGGTCACGTCGCGCACCTCCATCGTGGTGCCCGGCACCTTGGAGCCGAACCGCATGGTCACGCCCTCATCCGGCTGCACCCGGATCACCAGCGCGTTCTGGCCGAGCTCCTCGGTGGCGGTCGAGTCGAACGGCAGATGCGGCGCGCGGCGGAACACCACCGCGATCTCGGTGACCCGCCTGCCGAGCCGCTTGCCGGTGCGCAGGTAGAACGGCACCCCGGCCCAGCGCCGGTTCTCCACCGCCAGCGTCACCGCGGCGTAGGTCTCGGTGCGCGACTCCGGCGCGAACCCGTCCTCGTCGTGCAGCGCGGGCACGCGCTCGCCGCCCTGCCAGCCGCCGGTGTACTGGCCCCGCGCCGTCGTCTCCTCGAACGGGCCGACCGGCTCGGTCGCCCGCAGCACCTTGACCTTCTCCGCCCGCAGCGCGGCCGGCTCGAACGACAGCGGCTCCTCCATCGCGGTGAACGCGAGCAGTTGCAGCAGGTGGTTCTGGATGACGTCGCGGGCGGCGCCGATGCCGTCGTAGTACCCGGCCCTGCCGCCGACGCCGATGTCCTCGGCCATGGTGATCTGCACGTGGTCGACGTAGTGGCAGTTCCAGAGCGGTTCGAACAGCTGGTTCGCGAACCGCAGCGCCAGGATGTTCTGCACCGTCTCCTTGCCGAGGTAGTGGTCGATGCGGAACACCGACTCCTCGCCGAACACCGAGCCGACGATGCCGTTCAGCTCGCAGGCGCTGGCCAGGTCGTGCCCGAACGGCTTCTCGATCACCACCCGGCGCCAGCCGTCCGATGTGGACGCAGCGAGGCCGAACTTCGCCAGCTGCTGGGTGACGACGCCGAACACGCTCGGCGGGATGGACAGGTAGAACGCGTGGTTGCCGCCGGTGCCGCGCTCGGCGTCGAGCTCGTCGACGGTCTTGACCAGCCGCTCGAAGGTGTCGTCCTCGCCGAAGTCGCCCGGCACGAACCGGATGCCGTCGGCGAGCCTGCGCCACACCGACTCCTTGAACGGCGTGCGGGCGTGGCGCTCCACGGCGTCGCGGACGACGGCGGTGAAGTCCTCCTCCCCGCGAGCGCAGCCGACCAGCGCGAACCCCGGCGGCAGCAGGCCTCGGTGGGCGAGGTCGTAGACGGCGGGCAGCAGCTTCTTGCGGGCCAGGTCCCCGGTCACGCCGAAGATCACCAGGCTGGACGGCCCCGCGATGACCGGGAGCCGCTTGTCCCGCTCATCCCGCAGTGGGTTCGTCCACCGCGCCACTCATAGCTCCTGCACGGCACGCACCAGCTCGGCGAGTCCCGCCAGCCGGTCGGTCAGGTGCAGCCGCAGCACCGGACGGCCCCGGTCGGTCAGCACCTCGGCGTCGCCGCGCGCCTGCGCCAGTTGCAGCGTACCGAGCCGGTAGGGCAGCCCGGGCACGTCGAGGTCCTCCTCGACCGCGCCGGTGAGCTGGAGGAACACGCCGTTGGGGTGGCCGCCCTTGTGGTACTGGCCGGTGGAGTGCAGGAACCTCGGCCCCCAGCCGAACGTGACCTGCTTGCCGATGCGCTTGGCCAGCTCGCCCCGCAACAGCGATGCCGACGCGTCGTCGATGCGGTCGAGGTAGGCCTGCACCCCGAGGTAGCCGTTCTCGGGCACGGTCGCGACGAACTGCCGCAGCACGTCGGTGAGCGAGCCCTCGCCGGACACCCCGGACGAGGCGTACACCTCGATCGCGCCCATCACCGCGGACGGCGCGATCGTCGTGCCCGCCGACCCGTCGAGCAGGCTGCGTGATGCCCGCTTGGCCGACTCGACGTCGGGCTGGTCGAACGGGTTGATGCCGAGCAGCCTGCCCGCCATCGCGGTGGCGTACTCCCACAGCAGCAACTGCCCGCCGAGCGAGCCCTCCGCGATCACGGCGGCCGTGCCGGGCTGGCCGTCGCGCCTGCCGATGCTGACGGTCGTCGCGTCCTCACCGGCGTCCGCGAAGCCCGGTGCCTCGGCGGACTCGACCACGACCGGTAGCAGTCCGGTGCCCTGCTTGCCGGTGGACTCCGCGACGAGCTGCTCGATCCACGCCGAGAGGCCGACGATTCCGGAGCCGGTGTCGGTGAGCACCAGCTTCTCCGCGCCCGCCTCGTGCGCGGCGCCGAACACGGCCGCGAGCTGGATCGCCGGGTTGGCGGTCGAGTCGGGCGCGAGCTGCTCGGCGGCCGCGGCCGCCTGGTCGAGCAGCCGCGCCACGTCGGCGCCGGCCAGCCCGGCCGGCACCAGCCCGAACGCGGTCAGCGCCGAGTAGCGGCCGCCGACGGTGGGGTCGGCGAGGAAGACCTTGCGGTAGCCCTCCTGCGTGGCGAGCTCCGCCAACGGCGAGCCGGGGTCGGTGACGACCACCATCCGGCTCGCCGGGTCGATGCCCTCCTCGGCGAACGCCGCCGCGAAGATCCGCCGCTGGCTCTCGGTCTCCGCCGTGGTGCCTGACTTCGACGACACCACCAGCACGGTGCGGGTGAGATCGCCCGCGAGCGCGTCGCCGACCTGGCCGGGGTCGGTGGTGTCGAGCACGGTCAGCGCCACCGGCTCGGTCGCCGCGATGACCTCCGGCGCGAGCGAGGACCCGCCCATGCCCGCCAGCACGACCCGGTCGATGCCGTCGGCGTGCAACTCGCTGTACAGCTCGGTGATCTCGCCGATGAGCTGGCGCGAGGTCACGTGCAGCGTCGTCCAGCCGAGCCGGATCGCCGCCTCCTGCTCGGCGTCGGCGCCCCACAGCGTCGGGTCCTGCGCGGTGATCGCGGACGCGATCTTGTCCTCGGCGAGCTGGGCGGCCATCGGCGCCGCGGCGGCGGCCAGCGCGGTGTCGGTGATCTCTACGGTGACGGTCGTGGTCGATGCGGTCACGGCGATCAGCCCTCGTGCGCCGCGACGAGCCTGCTGTTGACCGTTTCCAGTAACTCCACCCAGGATTTGTCGAACTTCGCCACGCCTTCCGTTTCCAGCACGTGGAAGACGTCGTCGAGGTCGACGCCGATCCGGGTGAGCCGGTCGAAGATGTTGGTTGCCACGGAGTGGGTGTCGGTGACGGTGTCGCCGATGATCGTCGCGTGGTCGGCGACGGCGTGCAGCGTCGCCTCCGGCGCCGTGTTGACCGTGCCTGCCACGACGAGCTGGTCGACGTAGCGGGTGTCGGAGTAGGCCGGGTCCTTCACGCCGGTCGATGCCCACAGTGGACGCTGCGGGTGCGCCCCGGCTTCCGCGAGCGCGCGCCAGCGCGGCGTGGTGAACTCCTCGGTGTAGAGCGCGTACGCGAGCCGGGCGTTGGCGATGGCCGCCTCGCCGCGCAGCGCGGCGGCCTCCTCGGTGCCGATGGCGTCGAGCCGCTTGTCCACCTCGGTGTCGACCCGGGAGACGAAGAACGAGGCGACCGAGTGGATGGCCGCGACGTCGCGGCCGTTGGCCTTGGCCCGCTCCAGCCCGGTCAGGAACGCGTCGATCACTTCGCGGTAGCGCTGCGGCGAGAAGATCAGCGTCACGTTCACGCTGACGCCCTCGGCGAGCACCCGGCTGATGGCGGGCAGGCCCTCGGCCGTCGCGGGGATCTTGACGAGCAGGTTCGGCCGGCCCACGGTCTTGGCGAGGTCGAGCGCCTCCGTCACGGTGGCGTCGGTGTCGCGGGCGAGGCGCGGGTCCACCTCGATCGACACCCTGCCGTCAACGCCGCCGGTCGCCTCGTAGGTCTCGCGGAACAGGTCGCAGGCGCTGCGCACGTCGGTGGTGGTGAGGTCGCGGACCGCCTGCTGCAGGTCGGCGCCGCGCGCGGCGAGCTCGCGGATGTGCTCGTCGTAGGCGTCGCCCTTCGCCAGCGCGCCGGCGAAGATCGTCGGGTTGGTCGTCACACCGGTGATGTGCCAATCCCGGATCAGCTCGGCGAGGTTGCCCGACGCCAGCCGTTCCCGGGACAGGTCGTCAAGCCAGAGGGACACCCCGGCGTCGGACAGGTGAGCGAGTCGATCGGTCGTCATGATCTGCCATCCCCTTGTGTGCGCAGCGTGCCCTTTTCGGTTGTACCCCAGTCGCCCTACCTTGCGTTGTCGAGCGATCTCCGCGCCGCGTCGGTGACGGCGTCGGCGGTGATGCCGAACTCGCGGTACAGGGTGGCGTAGTCCGCCGACGCGCCGAAATGCTCCAGCGAGACGATCTCGCCCGCGTCGCCGACGAACCGGCGCCACGGCTGCGCGACGCCCGCCTCGACGGCCACCCGCGCGGTGACCGAT
Source organism: Actinophytocola sp. (assembly GCA_009377395.1). Lineage (GTDB taxonomy): Bacteria > Actinomycetota > Actinomycetes > Mycobacteriales > Pseudonocardiaceae > Haloechinothrix_A. The sequence continues at coordinate 21,084 of WHUB01000042.1, forward strand.
CGCGGCAGCACCGACTCGCGGTACCCGGCGTCCTGCGCGTCGAACCACTCGACACACGGCATCGAGACCACCCTGGTGGGTACGCCGTCCGCCTGCAAGGTCTCGCGGGCGGCGAGCGCGAGCTGCACCTCGGAGCCGGTGGCGATCAACAACAGCTCGGGCGCGCCGCCGTCGGCGTCGGCGAGCACGTATCCGCCCCGGGCAACGCCCTCGGCCGCCTTCTCGCGGGTGCCGTCGAGCACCGGCACGTTCTGCCGGGTGAGGCACAGCCCGGTCGGCGCGTCGGTGATCTCGAGCGCGCGCCGCCACGCGGCGGCGGTCTCGTTGGCGTCGGCGGGCCGGGCGATGTTCAGCCCGGGTACGGCGCGCAGCGCGGCGAGCTGCTCGACCGGCTGGTGGGTGGGGCCGTCCTCGCCGAGCCCGATGGAGTCGTGGGTCCAGACGTAGGTGACCGGGACGCCCATCAGTGCGGCGAGCCGCACCGCCGGGCGCATGTAGTCGCTGAAGATGAGGAATGTGCCGCCGTAGGGGCGGGTGCCGCCGTGCAGCGCGATGCCGTTGAGGATCGAGCCCATCGCGTGCTCGCGGACGCCGAAGTGCAGGTTGCGCCCGTACGGCTGGGCGGTGAACATGCCGGTGCTCGACGACTCGGGGCCGAACGAGTCCGAGTTCTTGATCAGCGTGTTGTTGGAGCCGGCCAGGTCGGCCGAGCCGCCCCACAGCTCCGGCAGCAGGTCGGCGAGCGCGTTGAGCACCTCGCCGGACGCCTTGCGCGTCGCGATCCCCTTCGCGTCCGGCTCCCAGCTCGGCAGCGCGCCGGTCCAGCCGTCCGGCAGCGCGCGGGCGGCGAGCCGATCGGCGAGCGCCTTCGCGTCGGGGTTGCTGCTGGCCCAGCTGTCGTAGCGCTCGTTCCAGTCGGCGTGCGCCCGCTTGCCGCGCTCGGCCGCGGCCCGGGTGTGGGCGAGCACCTCCTCGTCGATGGCGAAGTGCTGGTCCGGATCGAAGCCGAGGATCCGCTTGATCGCGGCGACCTCCTCGGCGCCCAGCGCGGCGCCGTGCGCGGCGCCGGTGTTGGCCAGGGTCGGCGCGGGGTGGCCGATGATGGTGCGCAGCACGATCATCGACGGCTTCGTCGTCTCCGCCTTGGCGGCGGCGAGCGCCTGCTCCAGCGCGACGACGTCCTCGCCGCCCTCGACGGTCTGTACGTGCCAGCCGTAGGCCTCGTAGCGCTTCGCGGTGTCCTCGGACAGCGCGATCATCGTGTCGTCCTCGATGGAGATCTGGTTGTCGTCGTAGAGCACGACCAGGTTGCCCAACTCCTGGCGGCCCGCCAGCGACGACGCCTCCGAGGTCACGCCCTCCTCGATGTCCCCGTCGGAGGCGATGACGTAGATGTGGTGGTCGAACACGCTCTCGCCGGCCGGGGTGTCCGGGTCGAACAGGCCCCGCTCGCGGCGGGCCGCCATCGCCATGCCGACCGCGTTGGCCAGCCCCTGACCCAGCGGCCCTGTGGTGGTCTCGACGCCGGGAGTGTGGCCGTACTCCGGGTGGCCAGGCGTCTTCGAGCCCCATGTCCGCAGCGCCTTGAGGTCCGCCATCTCCAGGCCGTACCCGGCGAGGAACAACTGGATGTAGAGGGTCAGGCTGGAGTGGCCCGCCGAGAGCACGAACCGGTCCCTGCCCTGCCAGTGTGGGTCGGCGGGATCGTGCCGCATGACCCGCTGGAACAGCGTGTACGCGGCCGGGGCGAGGCTCATGGCGGTGCCGGGATGCCCACTGCCGCAGCGCTCGACGGCGTCGGCGGCCAGCACGCGGACGGTGTCGACGGCCCGGCTGTCGAGCTCGGTCCAGTCCGAGGGCACGTTCCGTCGAACCGGTGGGGGTCCCCCCGCCAATGAGGGCGTCGCCGGCGGGGGAGGGTTGTTGGGTTCGGACACGAGGGCTCTGACTCCATTCAGGGTGTCTGACGACGACAGCCCCCAGGGTAATGGTTCACGCGCGCGGTGCCCCGCCACTACCCGGCTCGGGCGGCCAGCGTCACCGCGATTACCATCGATTGCGATCCGCGGCGCCGCAGCGCCTGGACCGTGCGACACCGACCCGAACGACATCCGACCTGCCGCTGGGAGCGACATGACACTGGTCGACGGTGCTCGCTCCCGTGCATCGGACCACGTCACCGGGATCGAGCTGGTCAAGCGCCGCATCGGCGCCTACGCCGCGCTGGCCAAGCCCCGGGTCATCGAACTGCTGCTGGTCACGACCATCCCGGCGATGTTCCTGGCGGGCCGGGAGTTTCCCGACCCGTGGCTGGTGCTCGCCACGCTCGTCGGCGGCACCATGGCGGCGGGCAGCGCGAACGCGCTGAACTGCGTCGCCGACTCCGACATCGACAAGGTGATGAACCGCACCAAGCGTCGTCCACTGGTGCGGGACTCGGTCTCGCCGCGCGGGGCGCTGGTGTTCGGCATCGCCCTCGGCGCCGCCGCGTTCGGCGTGCTGTACCTCACGGTGAACCCGCTCTCGGCGGCGCTGGCCGTCGCGACGATCCTGTTCTACATCTTCGTCTACACCCTCGTGCTCAAGCGCCGCACCGCGCAGAACGTCATCTGGGGCGGCGCGGCCGGGTGCATGCCGGTCGTCATCGGCTGGTCGGCGGTCACCGGCACGGTGGAGTGGCCCGCGCTGGTGATGTTCGGCGTCATCTTCTTCTGGACGCCGCCGCACACCTGGGCGCTCGCGATGCGCTACCGGGAGGACTACGAGCGGGCCGGGGTGCCGATGCTGCCGGTCATCGCCTCGCCGGAGCACGTCGCCAGGCAGATCGTCATCTACTCCTGGGTGATGGTGGGCTGGACGCTGCTGCTCGCCCCGGCGACGAGCTGGCTGTACGCGAGCTTCGCGCTGCTGGCCGGGGGCTGGTTCCTGTTCTACGCGCACCGGCTGCAGACCGCCGTGCGGGCGGGGGAGCGCACCAAGCCGATGCAGCTGTTCCACCGCTCGAACACCTACCTGATGATCGTGTTCGTGGCGCTCGCGGTCGACTCGGCCATCGGGCTGCCGGTGCTCGGCCTGCCCTTCTGACGACGCCTGCTGGAATGAGCCGGTACCGTGGAGTGTCGGCCATTCGGCACGCATCAATCAGTCATCAGCAGGAAGTGGGGTGCCTTGTCCGCATCCGGTGACGACCTGGCCACCGAACAACGACACGTCAGCGCCGTCTACGCCAAGCTCGACGCCGAACGGGAGGAGACGTCCACGCGGCTGGCCCGCATTCTGCGCAACGGCAGCGGCAGCAGCCCGCAGGAGCGCACCGACCGAGACGTCGCGAGCACCAGCCTGCGGGAACGGCTGGACCAGCTGGAGTCCGTCGAGGCGGGGCTGTGTTTC
>WHUB01000042.1:24483-31309 GCA_009377395.1 Actinophytocola sp.
CGCAGGCGGCGGCATCTGCGTACCCGGCTGCGCACCGTCGTCGGCATCGATGACGAGGTGCTCGACCTCGACGCCGACGACGCCGGCGCCGACCTCGGGCTGGCCGGTGAGGCGGCGCTGCTGGCCGCGCTGAACCGGCAGCGCGGCGACGCGATGCGCGACATCGTCGCCACCATCCAGGCCGAACAGGACGAGATCATCCGCGCCGACCTGAGCGGCGTGCTCGTCGTGCAGGGCGGGCCGGGCACCGGCAAGACCGCCGTCGCGCTGCATCGTGCCGCCTACCTGCTCTACGAGCACCGCGAGACGTTGTCGAGCCGGGGCGTGCTGGTGCTTGGCCCGAACGAGACGTTCCTGCGCTACATCGGCCAGGTGCTGCCCTCGCTCGGTGAGACCGGGGTGCTGCTGTCCACCATCGGCGGCATGTTCCCCGGCGCGCGGGTGCGTGAAGCCGACAGCCGGGCCGCCGCCGAGGTCAAGGGCCGGGCGGTGATGGCCGAGGTGCTCGACGCCGCCGTCGCCGACCGACAACGGGTGCCGGACGCCCCGATCGACGTCACCGCCGACGAGTTCCGGCTCCGGCTGCTGCCCGCCGACTGCGCGGTGGCGCGGGACAAGGCGCGCGCCACCCGGCGGCCACACAACGTCGCCCGCCGGGTCTTCGTCGACACCATGCTCGACGCGCTGGCCGAGCAGGCGGCGGCCACGCTGACCGGCACCGTGCTGGACGACGTGCCCGAGGTCGGTTACGTCGACGGTGAGGACCCGGAGGCGGTGCTGCTCGACGAGCGCGACGTCGCCGACATCAGGGCGGAGCTGGCCCGCGACGGTGCGGTCCGCCGCGCGTTGAACGGGCTGTGGCCGGAGCTGACGCCGCAGCAGGTGCTCGGTGACCTGCTCACCGGCCGCGCCCGGCTCGACAGCGCCGCCGACGGTCTGCTCGGCGCCGCCGACCGGGTCGCGCTGTTGCGGACGAAGCCTCGTTGGTGGACGGCCGGCGACATCGCGCTGCTCGACGAGCTGGCGGAGCTGCTCGGCGAGGACGACACCGAGGAGGCGGAGCGCCGGGCCAGGCGGGAGCGGGAGCAGCGCGCCTACGCCGAGGGCGTGCTGCACGTGCTCGACCAGGACGACGAGATCGCCGACGAGGAGCGGCTGCGGGTCGCCGACGTGCTCGACGCGGAGCTGCTCGCCGAACGCGAGCAGCATCGCAGCCAGCTCAGCGCGGCCGAGCGGGCCGCGGGCGACCGCAACTGGACGTTCGGGCACGTGATCGTCGACGAGGCGCAGGAGCTGACCGCGATGGACTGGCGGATGGTGATGCGCCGCTGTCCCAGCCGCTCCATGACGCTGGTCGGCGACGTCGCGCAGACCGGCGCCGCCGGTGGCGCGACGTCATGGCGGCAGGCGCTCAAGCCGCACGTCGGTGATCGGTGGCGGCTGGCCGAGCTGACCGTGAACTATCGCACGCCCGCCGAGATCATGACGCTCGCCGCCGGGGTGCTCGCCGAGGTCAATCCCGGGCTGACCCCGCCCCGTTCGGTGCGCGCCACCGGCGTCGAGCCGTGGCGGCACGACTTGGACGGCGACGACGTCGGGGAGGCCGTCGCGCCGCTGGCGGCGGCGGAACGTGTCGCGGCCGACGGCGGCACGGTCGCGGTGGTGTGCCCGCAGCGGTTGCAGTCCTCGCTGCGGGCGTCGGTGGCGGGGGAGCGGGTGTCGGTGCTCACCGTCGAGCGCGCCAAGGGGCTCGAGTTCGACTCCGTGATCGTGGTCGCACCCGGCGAGATCGCCGCCGGGTCGTCGCGTGGCCTCGCCGACCTGTACGTCGCGCTCACCCGCGCCACGCAGCGGCTCGGCGTCGTCGCGACCGGCGAGCCGCTGCCGGGCTGCCTGGGCGGTGTCAGCGCCGTCGCGAGCGATGGTTAACCTTCTGCGCATGCGGATTCGAGCCAAGAACGTCCTGTCGGGTGTGAGTGTGACCGCGGCCGCCGCCGTCGCGGTGATCGCGCTCAGCGCGTGCTCCCCCTCGTTGGAGCAGCCATCCGATATGCCCCCCGGCAAGGAAGTGCCGGAGAAGCTGTCGGCGCCGGAGAGCGAGGAGCACGGTCAGAGCGCGCACGGCGGGAGCGCCCACGGTGCGACGTGCGTGATCGGCGACTTCACCGTGACCGGCAGTTCTGGCCACAAGCCGAGCGTCGTGGTGCCGGACGACTGCACACCGCCGAAGAAGCTGCTGACCAGCACGCTCGAACCGGGGTCGGGGCCGGCGGTCAGCGAGGGCGACACCGTCTCGGTGGACTACGTCATGGTCGGCCTCAGCAGCGGCCACGAGGTCGGCAGCTGGACCTCGCCGACGGAGAGCACCCCGGAGGAGATCACCGTCGGCGCGGGCGATGTCGTGCCGGGCTGGGAGCAGGCGTTGCTCGGCATGCACGCCGGTGGCCGCACCCTCGCCGTCATCCCGCCGAAGCAGGGCGCCGCCACCGAGGCCGCGGCCGATCTCGGCTACCCGAGCGACGAGACGCTGGCGCTGGTCATCGAGCTGGAGTCCATCGACTGACACTAGGGCAGCAGCAGGAGCTTGCCCGTCGTCTTGCGCCCCTCCAGGTCGATGTGGGCTTGGCGCGCCTCGGCCAGCGGGTACCTGCCTCCGATGTGGACGGTCAGGTCGCCCGCGCCGAGCGTGTCGAACAGCTCCCCGGCACGCCATTCGAGCTCGTCGCGGGTCGCGATGTAGTTGGCCAGGTTCGGGCGGGTGAGGAACACCGAGCCCGCCGCGTTGAGCCGCTGCGGGTCGACCGGCTCGACCGGGCCGCTGGACGCGCCGAACAGCGCCAGCGTGCCGCGCACCCGCAGCGAGTCGAGGCTGCCGTCGAAGGTGCTGCGGCCGACCCCGTCGTAGACGGCGGCGACGCCCTCGCCGCCGGTCAGGTCGCGCACCTGTGCGGGAAAGTCGTCGTAACCGAGGACCGTCTCTGCGCCCGCGTCGAGGGCGAGGCGTTCCTTCTCCTTGGTCGACGTGGTGGCGAGCACCCGGCCACCGCGTGCCCGCACCAGCTGAGTCAGCAGCAGCCCGACGCCACCGGCGGCCGCGTGCACCAGCACGGTGTCGCCCTGGCGCACCGGATACACCGAGGTGGCCAGGTAGTGCGCGGTGAGCCCCTGCAACAGCACCGCGGCCGCCAGCTCGATGTCGGCCTCGTCCGGCACCGCGACGGCAGAGGACGCGGGGATCACCGCCTGCTCGGCGTAGCTGCCGGGTGTCATCGCCCACGCCACCCGGTCGCCGGCGCGGAACCCGGACACACCGGGACCGACGGCCGCGACCGTGCCCGCGCCCTCGACGCCGAGCACGAACGGCAGGTCGCGCGGATACTGGCCGCTGCGCTGGTAGGTGTCGATGAAGTTCACGCCCGCTGCGGCGACGTCGACGAGCAGTTCGCCGTCGCCGGGGTCGGCGACGGTCACGTCGGTGTGGTCGAGAACATCGGGGCCGCCGGTCGTGCCGACCACGATCGCCTTGGGCATGACTACGCTCCTCCGGTCGTCGTTGTGAGTGAGTCCACTATGCGCACCCGCAGGTGCTGGGTCCGATCTACACTGCCGCTGTGAGCGAGGAGCAGACCACCCCCACAGCGACGCGCAAGCAGGTGGCGAGCGCCCGCGCGTTCGCCACCGCGCACGGTACCCCGGTCCGGGCCGTCGTGGAGCCGATCGGCCGGTCGGGCGCGCGTGTGGTGCTCGTCGGCAACGACGGTGCCGTCGGCGACGTCATGGTGTCCTCGGTGGACGTCGGCACCGCGCTGATCGACGCGGTGGACGACGTGGAGAAGGCGAGCTGGGACGCCGACACCGTGGGTGCCGCCGCCATCGGCGCCGCGCACCGGCGCAAGATGGGGCGCTCGCTGCTGCGTGGCTGAGCCGAACCGCGTCCTGCTGGCCGGCTGCGCGAACCTGCCGCGCGGTGACGGCGACGAGGACATCTTGCTGCCCGCGCTCGCCGAAGTAGGCTGCAAGGCCGAGTGGATCGTGTGGGACGACCCGGCCGCGCCCATCGCGGACGCCGACCTGGTCGTCCTGCGGGCCACCTGGGACTACGCACCCCGCCGTGGGGAGTTCCTGCGCTGGTGCGAGTCGGTGCCCCGGTTGCGGAACCCGGCGGCGGTGGCGCGCTGGAACACCGACAAGACCTATCTGGCCGAGCTGGCGGATGCTGGGCTGACGACGGTGCCGACCCAGGTGGTCGCGCCCGGATCGGTGCCGGAGTGGCCGTCCGGCGAGTTCGTGGTGAAGCCCTCGGTCGGTGCCGGATCACGTGGTGCGCGGCGGTTCGCCGCAGGCGACGTCGCCGGGGCGCGCGAGCATCTGGCCGGACTGCACGCCGACGGCCGCAGCGCGCTGGTGCAGCCGTACCAGCGCGACGTCGATGCCAACGGCGAGACGGCGTGTGTGTTCGTCGCCGGGAGCTACTCGCACGCGTTCGTCAAGGGCCCGATGCTGACCGGGGCCGCGATGGACGGCTCGGGACTGTTCGTGTCGGAGAAGGTGCACACCGCCCGGCCCGACGACGCGGTGCGTGGGTTCGCGGAGACCGCCATGGACACGGCGGCGACGGTGCTGCGGCTGCGCCGCGAGGAGCTGCTGTACGCGCGGGTCGACGTGGTGCGCGGCGACGACGGCGATCCGATGCTGCTGGAACTGGAGCTGACGGAGCCCTCGCTCGGACTGTCGCTGGCCGGTGACGCGGCAGCCGCCCGTCTCGCCGCCGCGGTACGGGAGCTACTGGACGGCTGAGCGCCGTCGGCTGATGCGAGCCCTTTGTATCGCATTGCATTACTCTGTAATGCATGGTGGAGGATCTGTGGTGGCCGCCGGAGCAGGCGGACTACATCCGCCGCCGCGGTGAGCGGTATCAGGGTGCTACTGGTATCGAACAGGACTGGACACTCGAGGCGGCAAAGGATCTCTGTCGGATCGTGCGCGACCCCGGCCCGAAGCTCACAACTGCGCAAGCTGAACTGAACAACCAGCAGGCACCGAACGCACTGACAGAGGCTGAGGTGTACGCCATGGTCGATTCGCTCGGCGACGTCGGCGCGGCTCTATCGGACGCGAAGTCGGACAGCTTGGCGAGCCTCTACACAGCTGTGGGCCTCCAGGTCCGATACGAACCCGAGGCCCACGTTGCCGATGTCGCTATCCAACCCGTAGGACGGGTGAATAGTGCGTGTGTCCGAGGGGGCAGAACTTCATGTCCCTTGACACCGGAGCGGATTTGTTCCCGCGCTGGGATCGACGCCACCACGCGCCGTGGACGTCGTCCGGATGTGGTGGGCGCGTACAGTTCGAGGTGCCAGCACGTGATGGCGTCTCTGCATCATGGTGCCGCCGCTATCCGCCGACTTCGCCACGTGGGCGACCTGAGTCGGGTACCGGTCACCGCATCACGCGACTCCGCAACAACCGTGGGTACTCGAGGTGCCCGTGCGACGACGATCGCACAGATCGGACACAACCATGTCGGCAAGCGCACTGAAGCACGACACCGTCGGCTACGATGTCGGCGGCGAGACGGCCGGGTGTCCCGCATGCCCCCACCCCTGGGACGACCACGACCGGATCGCGGTGCGATTCTGCGCCGCGACGACCGATCGGCAGTTCGACCGAGGCTGCGTCTGCACCGCGAACCACGTGCCGAAACCCGCTGGTCAACGACGCTGAGCCCGACCGGCGCGCTGGTCAGTCGGCCATGGAGTTGCGCGTGATGCTTTCGGTGCTCCGCGCGGCCGACCGAGCTCTCCCCGCAGCCCGATCTCGGTGAGCTGCCTGCGCTGGTGGAGCGGGTACGCCACGCCGGTTTGGAGATCGACTTGACGCTCGATCTGTCAGATGCGGTGCCACCGGGGGTGGGTATCTCGGCGTACCGCATCGTTCAGGAGACGCTGACCAACGTACTCAAACACGCACCCTCGCGCGCAACCGTCCTGGTAAGGGGCTCGGCGCGATGGCTGCGCATCGAGATACGCAACCCGGTAGCGGCCACTGATCCGGCGAGGCCGTCCCGCGATGGACGTGGGCTGCTCGGCATGAGGGAGCGCGTGGCGGCACTGGGCGGCGACATCACCGCCGGAGAAGAGAACGGCGCCTAGGTAGTGCGCGCCCGACTGCCCGTCGCCGCCGCGGCGATCGAGGCGACATGACCGTGCGAGCCGTCGTGGCCGAGGACCAGGGCTTGGTTCGGGCGGGCCTGGTGAGCATCATGCGCAGTGACCCCGGCGTCGAGGTCGTCGTCGAGGCCGCGAACGGGGAGGAAGCTATCGCGGCCGTGGGGCGTACGCGGCCCGATGTGGCGCTGATCGATGTGCGCATGCCGCAGGTCGATGGGCTCGAGGCGACCCGCCGGATTCGCGCCGAGGGAAACTCGACGAGGGTGCTCGTGCTGACCACCTTCGGTGAGGACGACGTGGTGTTCGAGGCGCTCCGCTCCGGGGCGGACGGCTTCTTACTGAAGGACACTCGCCCCGAGGATCTGCGCCGGCGGCTCAGTCTCCTCCGGTACTGGCTCGCCGTACTGCGTGAGCGGGGGGACGCCGGGTAGCGTCGGCGGGTTCATCGCCCCGGTCGGCGCCTCGCCTCCGGGCCAGGCGCCGAGCACCGCCGTCGGCTGCTGACCCGCCGCGGCCTGGGTGAGTAGCTGCTCGGCCTCGCGCACGCTGGCCCGCTCGGCCGCGTCCGGCTGCATCATCTTCCGCAGGGTGCCGGCCAGCACGCCCGCCTGCTGTGGCGGCGGGAACTGTCCGGCGGCCACCTTGTGTAGCAGGGA
>WHUB01000042.1:31319-35505 GCA_009377395.1 Actinophytocola sp.
GTGCGGGTGGTGCAGCCTGGCGGCGACCCGGCCCTCCCGCATCGCCCGCCTGCGGGCCTCGTCGGCCCGCGCCGGTTCGAGCCCGGGCTGGATCAGCAGCTTCTTGACCGCGATAACGCGATTCAGCAGCTCGTCACGGGCCTGCCACACCACGCCCATCGCCCCGGTCCCGATCAGGCGTTGCAGCCGGTACCGCCCCGCGATGAGGTCGCCGGGCTCACTCATCGAAGTTCACATCGCGAGTCAGCACTGGTCCAGGCTAACCAGTATCGCCCGAACCTGCGGGTGAGCATGCTCGCCGGTGCGGAACCTTCTCGAGCTATTCGAGTTCCCGCATTCCGATTCGCCGTACGGCCTGCCGCGTACCCGTTCGTCCCGCTGACATCGCGTTGGCGGGAGCCGAGACGGCACCGTGACTGGCCGTATCGCCGCAGCTTTGTTGTAGCACCGCCGCGTCTTTCGCTCGGTTCTAACCCGGCTCGTCGACGACGAGGGCGAGGAGTTCGTCGAGGAAGCCGCTGGCCTCGGCCACCGCGCGGTCGGGGTCGCGGTCGGCGATGGCTCGCAGTAGGCCACGGTGCCCGATGTCGGTCGGGTCCTGCGGGCCGGTCTTGGTCGTCGTCGCGACGCTGGCGGTGATCGCCTCGGTGAGGCCGCGGTGGAGCTCGGTGAGAAGCGTGTTGTGTCCGGCCTCGACCACCGCGAGGTGGAACTCCGCGTCCGTGCGCACGTAGTCGTCGAGTCGGCGTTCGTGGAATGCTCGGTCGCGCTCGTCCAGCTGTCGTTGCAGCGTCGCGAGCTCGGTGTGGGTGCGTGCCGTCGCCGCGAGGCGTGCGCCTTCGACTTCCAGCGTTCGCCGCACCTGGAGCACCTCGCGGAGTTCGGTGCCGCAGAGGCGGCGTACGGCCCCGGACACCTCGCTCGTGGCGCGGACGTAGGTGCCGTCGCCCTGGCGAACCTCCAACAGGCCGGTGTGGGCGAGGGCACGCACGGCCTCGCGCACGGTGTTGCGGCCAACACCGAGCGTCGTCACCAGCTCAGGCTCCGTCGGGATGCGCTGGCCGACCGGCCATTCGCCCTGCCGGATGGTCTCGCGTAACTGGTCGATGATCTGGTCCACGAGGCCGGATCGGCGGGTTGCGACCAGTGGCACGGCAGGCTCCCTTCAGCGTTCGTCTGTGATCTACCACGCGATCGCGGCTGCTCGATTGACCCAATCATCCTATGTATTGCTACCTTAGCTTATATGGCATCCGGTCGCAGTGCGTCGCTGGACGACGTTCACGTCGTAAGGCCGGGGGAAGCGCCATCGACATCGGATCCTCGTCGCGCCACCATCACGGCGAAGTACCTCGGCGGGGGACTGCTACTCGCGGTTGCTGTCGTGCTCGCCGCACTGAATCTGCGGCCCCCGGTCACCGCGGTGGGCTCGGTGCTCGACGAGATGCGCGAGACTCTTCACGCGTCGGGCGCGTGGGCGGGCGCCCTGACGACCGCACCCGGGCTGTGCTTCGCCGTCGCGGGGCTCGCCACGCCGCTACTGGCGCGTCGGATCGGGGTGAATCCGTCGGTCACGGTCGCGCTCTTGCTGCTTACCGCGGGCCTGGTGGTCCGCGTGCTCGACGGCCCGCTGGTGGTGTTAGGCGGCACGCTCGTCGCGTGTGCCGGCATCGCGCTGGCCAACGTGCTGATCCCCGTGGTCATCAAGACGTCCTTCGCGGCCCGGGCCGGTCTCATGACCGGGATCTACACGGCCGCACTGCAGGCAGGAGGCGCTCTCGGCTCCTCGGTGACGCCGCCGCTGGACAGCGCGTTCGGTGGCTGGCGCGGTGGGCTGGCGAGCTGGGCGGTGCTCGCCGCGCTGGCCGTGGGGCCGTGGCTGGCCGCGACCCGGGATGACCGAGGTGGCCACGGCGCGCCGGGCGGTGCTGGTGGGGGTCGCTCGCTGCTGCGCAACCCGCTCGCGTGGATCGTGACCGTGTTCTTCGGTTTCCAAGCGTGCTTGGCCTACACCGTGATGGGGTGGTGGCCGCAGGTGCTCATGGACGCCGGGATGAGCCGATCGGTCGCTGGGCTGCTGCTCGGGCTGATCTCGTTGATCGGTCTGCCGGTGAGCCTTGCCGTTCCACCGATCGCAGCACGCCAGCGTAGCGGGCAGAGCTGGTGGATCGTAGGACTCGGCGCGTTCGGCGTCGCCGGGATCACCGGCATGATGGTTACGCCGTCGGCGTCGCCGCTGCTGTGGTCGATCTTGGTTGGTATCGGCATGAGTGTGTTCTCACTCGCGATCACCACGATCACGTTGCGGGCTCGCACAAGCTATGACGCGGCGACGCTGTCGGGCATGGCGCAGGGCTTCGGCTACCTGCTCGCCGCCGCAGGCCCATTCCTCTTCGGGATCCTGCATGACAGCACCGGCGGCTGGACCGCGCCGTTCGTCCTGCTGCTGTGCGTGGTGCTCGGGCAGGTCGTCTTCGGCTTCCTCGCAGGCAGGCCCAGATATGTCTAGGGCGTCATGGCTGCCGGTGCTGGTGTGGCTGCGGGTTCCTTTTCCTTGTCGTGTCCGATGGCGCCGAGGTCGACGGTCTTGGTTTCCTTGGCGATCAGACCGGCGATCAGGGAGACGGTGCCCATGGCGGCGAGGTAGGCGGCGATGGCGTAGCCGGTGCCGAATGCCGAGTACAGGGAGATGGCGATGATTGGGGCGAGGGAGCCGGCCAGAACCGAGGCGAGGTTGTAGGCGAGGGAGATGCCTGAGTAGCGGACCTCGGTGGGGAACAGTTCGGAGAAGAAGGCTCCGATGACTGAACTGTAGGCGGCGAAGATTAGTAGGCCGCCTGCCACGGCCAGGATGATGGCTGCGGTGTTCGTGGTGTCGAGCAGGCCGAAGAACGCGAAGGCCCAGACGATGGTCGCGATGGAGGCTGTCAGGTAGATGGGGCGGCGGCCCACTCGGTCGGACAACACGGCGAAGGCCGGGATGGTGACGACCGCGATGCCTTGGCCGATCATGACCGCGGTGAGCGCGATCGACTGGTCGAGCTGCAGCATTCCGGTGACGTAGGTGATGACCAGGAGCGAGTAGATGTAGAAGCCGGCGTTCTCACCGAAGCGGATGGCGGCGGCGAGTACGACCTGGCGCCAGTGGTGGCGAAGCACCACACCGGCGGGCAGGCTCTTCTTCGGGGTCTTGTCTGCTGTGGCTTGGGCTTGTTTGAACAGCGGGGTCTCGGCGACGTAGAGACGTAGCCAGAGTCCGATGAGCACGAGTACCGCGGACAGGGCGAACGCGATGCGCCAGCCCCAGGACAGGAAGGCGTCAGCGGGCATCACCGCGCTGAGCACGGCGAGTGCACCTGCGGCCATGAGGTTGCCCAGCGGCGGGCCGACGTTGGGCCAGGATGCCCAGAACGCGCGCCTGGTCGTGCCGCTGTGTTCCGAGACGAGCAGTACTGCGCCGCCCCATTCGCCGCCGAGCGCGAAGCCTTGTACGAGCCGCAGCAGGATGAGCAGTGCGGGTGCGGCGATGCCGATCGAGGAGTAGGTCGGCAGCAGCGCGATGAGAAAGGTGGAGAAGCCCATCAGCAGCAGGCTGGCGATCAGGGTTGCGCGCCTGCCCTTGCGGTCGCCGAAGTGGCCGAGTACGGCGGCGCCGATGGGTCGGGCGACGAAGCCCACCGCGTAGGTGGCGAACGCGAGCATGGTGCCGACAAGCGGATCCGAGGCGGGGAAGAACAGCTTGTTGAACACCAGTGCGGCGGCGGTGCCGTAGAGGAAGAAGTCGTACCACTCGACCGCCGTGCCGGCGAGGCTGGACCCGGCGACGAGGGGGAGGCTCGTATGGGGCTTGCGGTTGGTACGTTGGGTAGGGGTGCTGGTCGAGCGCGAGATAGGCGTTCGACACCTCGCACACCTCACTGGTCACACCGCCCGGCGGGACCTCGAGATCAGCGGCGATCGCCTCGATGTAGATCCGCAGATCGGACTCCGCTGGAGTGGGAGCGTCGAAATCCACCAGTGGTCACCTCACCGAGCCCGGTCGCAGCGCCCTTGTTCTGCACACCGCGACCCAATTCGCGCCCGTCGCCAGGTCACATCGACCTGCCGGACGTCTCGCTGGCGGTGACTGGCGCGGGTCAAGTCCATCGGTGTGGTGTAGCGGTCGTGTCGCGTGATCTTGTTGTGG
>WHUB01000430.1 GCA_009377395.1 Actinophytocola sp.
CGGCCGTGTACACCGTGACGTTCTGGGCACGCCGGCAACCAGCGAAGCTGGAAGCACGGCTCGGCCCGTTCGGCCGGATCGGCCGAGCGATCACCGAGTCGCAGGCCGACATCACCCGCTGGGTCAACGAGAAGACGCTGCTCGCCGGGGTGCTGCTCGCCGTCATCTACGGCGTGCTCGTCGTCATCGGCAAGCACATCATCGCCGCGATACTCGGCACCCTCTACTCGCCATGGCTCGCCGTGGCGCTCGGCCTCGCCGTCGGCGCCGCCGTGGTCGCACCGGAGCTCTGGCGCGGCTGGGGCCGCCGCATCTCCGGCCGGCAGTAACACGGCCGCGGCCCGACCAAACGGGGGACAGCTGGTCGGGCCGCTGGTGTCCAGCATGCGCCCGGCGGCGACCTGGCGCAGCCGGTCGACGAAACTCACGCCGACGCCGACGGAGCGCGGACGTTCGCGGCGACGATGCCCGGTGCCCGCTCGGCGTCGACGTAGTAGGAGCACCACGGGGGCATGCCAGCCGCGCCGCCAGCCGCAGCCCTCGCACTTCGGGCCGAGCTCGCCGGTCAACTCCTTAGCGGTCGGTGGCATGTCGTCGACGATAGAGCCAGGCACTGACAC
>WHUB01000431.1 GCA_009377395.1 Actinophytocola sp.
AGCCGGCCCAGCGGCCGCGCGCGAACATCGGTTCGCCGAGCTCCTCGTGCTCGACCGGGTGAGTCTCTTGGCAGCCGAACCCGTCACAGCGCAGCCCCGCAGTCATGACCGCACCGCCTCGGCCTGGCGGGCCTGTACCGCGATCTCGGCCGGCGGCAGCGTCAGGTCGACTCGCACCGTGCGCATCCGCCCCTGGCCGTGGCCCCAGGTGGTGAGGCTCTGGCGTGCGTGGCGGCGTGGGTGGCGGCACGGCACCGGGTGCCGATCCAGTGGGTGCATGTGCGGGTACGCGCATGCGTGGCACGGCTGTCCGAGCCAGTAGACGTTGCTGCCACCCGTGGCCGCGATCGCCAGGAACACCCGATCGTGTTGGCCCGGTTCGGCGGGGTCCCGGCGGGCCTGGCTGTCGTCGAGCGCCGTCATCGCCACCGCTTGTGGGTCCTGCTCGACGGGGCGCATCACTGGTCTCCTTCGCCCGCGGGCCGTCGTCGCCGTGACCGGCTCGACGGTGCCGTCTTCTCGGCCGTCTTCTTGGCTGGGGGCTCGGTGGCGGCCGGGAGTTGGGCCTCGGCGCGGTCGGCGCGACGCCGTTCTTGGGTCGCCTCGTCGGCGCGTGTGTC
>WHUB01000432.1 GCA_009377395.1 Actinophytocola sp.
ACCCAGGGGCGCTCGACCACGCACTTCGCTCCTCGACCGGCGACGACGAAGTCGTCCCATCGCGACAGCAACCGTGCCGTCGCCTCCGGCCCGCGGACGACGCCACCGAGCACGGGGTAGTACCAGTCCATCGAGTACCGGCGCTTGTCGAGGAAGGTTCCCCGGCCCTCGGCGACGGCTGCATCGAGCTGGGTGAGCGAGAGCTCCCAGTCGGGGCGGTCGCGATCGAGCAGCTCGGCGATCGCGATCGCGCAGCGCAAGCTGAGGGCGATACACGACGACGAGGTGACCAGGGCAGCGGGCCACGGCGCTCCGTGAGCGTCTCTCGCCCACATGATCTCGCCCGTCGGCGTCTGGAGGTCGAGCACGAAATCGACGGCGCGTCGCACGGTGGGCCACATCTCGTCGAGGAAGGGCACATCTCGAGTGAAGAGGTAGTGATGCCAGAGGCCGGTCGCGATGTAGGCGCAGAAGTTCGCATCCCGGGACCGTTCTTCTGGGCCCCCATGCCGGTAGGCACTGAACCACGAACCATCGCGCTCTTGCGAGGCGGCGAACCAGTGGTAGGTCGATCGGGCGGCAGCGTGCGAGCCGCTGCAGTCGAGGCCCATCGCCGCTT
>WHUB01000433.1 GCA_009377395.1 Actinophytocola sp.
AGCCACCCCCAGGCAGTCGCGGAGCCGGATCAGGCCGTCGCGCAGTCTCGTCTTGATCATTGCCAGCGGTGTCTTCAGCAGACTGGACACCTCGCGGTAGGTGTAGCCCTGGTAGTAGGCGAGCGAGATCGACTCGCGTTGCAGCTGGGTGAGCGCGTCGAGGCAGCGGCGCAGCTGCCGACGCTCGAAGTTCCCTGTCACTTCGTCGGCGACGGCGTCAAACGGCCGCTCGTGTTGGCTTGCCGCCACCCGGGCCTCCCGGTTGGCGGATGCTTGTGTCGATCGCACGCGGTCCACCGCCCTGCGGTGCGCGATCGTTAGCGCCCAGGACACGACGCCACCCTTCTCGGCCCGGTAGCGCGGCGCGGTCCGCCAGAGTTCGACGAAGACCTCCTGGGTGACCTCCTCCGACTGCGCTGGATCGCGCATCACTCGCCGCACCAGTCCGAAGACCTGATCCGCCAGCTGGTCGTAGAGGTGCGCGAATGCCACATCGCCACCGTGGGCGACCTGGTCATCATCTCGGCCAGAGTGGCTTGCCTAGTGGCGTCGGCACCGCGGCTGTGGGGCTCCTTCGACCGCCGCGGTGTCGCGCCTTGCATCGGACCTCCTCGTC
>WHUB01000434.1 GCA_009377395.1 Actinophytocola sp.
GGATGAAGCCGCTGCGGGTGCGCGGACAGGTGATTCACCAGGTCGGGGTGCCGTACCACTGGGGCATGCGCGGCCTGTCCGTCGGCGATGCGGCGAACGACCTGCTGCCGATCGTGCTCGATGCGAACGTTTACATCCAGGAGGCCAAGGCGGCCACCTGCGACGTCCAGCCCGGCCGACGCCCCCGCGGGCACGCGCTCGTCGATCTCGTGCAGCGCTACCAAGACCGTGCCAACCAGGAAGGACAGGGATTTCGTGGCTGAACTGGGCTACACGAACGAGCAGCCCCGGATGGGGTTCTTCACCGACACCTCCGTCTGTATCGGCTGCAAGGCGTGCGAGGTGGCGTGCAAGGAATGGAACCTGGTGCCCGCGGGCGGAAATCCCTCGACCGAGGATTTCGCGGGCATGGACCTGCTCGGCACCTCCTACGACAACACCGGTGACCTCGGTGCCAACAGCTGGCGCCACGTGGCCTTCGTGGAGCAGCGGGTGCCCGCGCGCAACGTCGAGACCGCGGACCTGGGAATGCCCACGATCAACGCACCCGAACAGGGCGCTGGCGACGAGGAATCCGGCGTGCGATGGTTGATGTCGTCCGATGTGTGCAAGCACTG
>WHUB01000435.1 GCA_009377395.1 Actinophytocola sp.
CCTCGCCAGCATCCGCCGCGCGAAGACTAAAACCAACGTTCTTACAGACCACTAGTAAGGAGAGAAACCATGTCACCTGTCATGCTCATCAATACGATGCAGATCCGACAGGGCCAGCTGGAGAAATTCAAGGAGAGTGTTAAGAAGGCGGTCAAGTTCGTCGAGGCCAACGGCCCTCAGGTCATGGTCCAGGTCTATATCGACGCCAAGAACATGCGCGCCTACAGCTTTCAGCTTTACCGCGACTCCGAGTCCATCTTGGCCCACTGGAAGATGTCCGCCTCCCATATCGATGACGTAATGCTGCACAGTACGGTGGAGCGATTGGACGTCTACGGAGAACCCAACGACGCCGTGATGGAGGGCCTTCGAGGGCTCTCCGAGGATGGGGTCACCTTGACGGTGACACCTCATCTCTACGGCTTCAGCCGTTTCCGGACCGACGAATAGGCCGTACTACCCGCGGTTCGGGATGTCGGCGGCCTGGAGCAACATGAGCTGCTCCACCTCGGGCTGATCCACGGTGGACAGTCGCTCCGCCTGGTGCTCCACCATCTCCTCGAACAGCTTCCGCGCCTCACGGGCATTGCTCGAGTCGCCGGTCTCGGCCAGCCTG
>WHUB01000436.1 GCA_009377395.1 Actinophytocola sp.
ACTTGCAGTCCTATTTGGACGAGTTCATTTTTCGCTTCAACCGACGTGCCGCACGCAAGCGTGGCCTGTTGTTTCTCCGGCTACTCGAACGAGCTGTGGCAGCCAGCCCGATCCGCTACGTCGACATCGTCGCGAACCCGCAGGAAGCCGGCCGCAAGAGTGCGCCGCCGGGCCAGCGCTCCTGGCCCCGAACGCTCGCAGCACCTCCGCTCGACCGCCCATGGCGGACCGCGAAGTAGGCCATGTTGCTACTGCATCGATATGGATACCCCTTTACCCCAAAAAGAGGGTGCACACCCACACAAAGCCGTGTGTGGATCAGGTATCCGCACTGGCAACAGGCCGCTGACCTGCAAGAACTTCGCCCTGTGCCGAGTTGGCCCCGAAGTGTACAAAAACTGCACACACTCAATTCTCCATCCGCACCTATCGTGTGACCAATCACATCGTTTGGCGGAGAGGACAATGATGACTTCTCATCGCGCTTCCCCGGAGTCACAGGAGCCGTTGAAGGACCGCATTCAGGAGCCGTCGACACAAGACGGCGAGTCGAACAGAACCGGCCGGAGACAGTTCCTGGGCTATCTGCTGGCCGCGCCGACGCTGGTGGCGGC
>WHUB01000437.1 GCA_009377395.1 Actinophytocola sp.
GCATTGATTTGCCTGGGGGTTACTTCGCATCCGACGAGCCGTGAGGTCACTAGTGACGGCGATGAAGGAACTGCCCGCGAACCCGTTGTCGATCAATTTGCGATTCGAGCATGAGCGCTTGTGGTGGCAGATCGACGACGAGGACCACATGCCGGAACGGTGGCGCGTTTCCGCGGACGTGAATAGCGTCCATTGCGCACCGGAATACCGGCATGTCGGTGATTTCTCGCTGGTGATCGCGGACCTGCGCCAGGAAAGGAACCTGCTCGACGCGGACCTCGACGACTGGGCCATGGAGTTCATCGCCGAGACGCTGATCGACCCCGCGCAGGGACTGCTGCATCCCGACGTGGACAGCAGAATCACCGCAGGCGCTCCCAGAATGGTGATCGTGCGGCATGTCGTGCTGGCGCCCCGGTGGCAGGGCCGGGGGCTCGGTGGCGCACTTCTCGCCGGCGCGTTGCGCGCGCTCGCGGCGGGCGCACGACTCGCCGTCGCCCGCGTCTCGCCGCTGGATTTCCTCGACTCCAGCCCTGACAAGGTGTCGGCCGAACTGGCGAGCGTCCGATTCGGCGCGTTGCTGGAACGCATCGGTTTCGAACAATGGCGCGAG
>WHUB01000438.1 GCA_009377395.1 Actinophytocola sp.
CGTCGCTGCGCACCGGCGACCTGTACGCGTCCGGCACGGTGTCCGGGCCCGAGCCCGGTGAGTGCGGCTCCCTCATCGAGCTCGCCGCGGGCGGCCGGCGACCGATCACCCTCGCCGACGGCTCCACCCGCGCGTTCCTGGAGGACGGCGACGAGGTGGCCATCAGCGCCACCGCCCCCGGCCCCGGCGGCCGGCTCGTCCACCTCGGCGAGGTGACCGGCCGCATCGAACCCGCCCGCCAGGGGACCGGCTGAACCGTCTCCCCTGCGCTCGGTCAACTGAGCGCGGGGCCGAACGGGCGGCGGAGCGCGAGGCCGGACGGTGGCAGGTGGCGGGACGGGTCAGGCGATGGTGGCGAGGGCCTTGTCGTCCTCCTCGCCGAACTGGTCCTCGAGCCGCTCCGGCGAGTAGTCCAGGTCGATCTGCTCCACAGGTACGCCACGGGCGGACTCGATCGCGCCCAGCCGGCGCTGTGCACGGTCTGCGGCGTACTGGACGAAGTCATCCATCTCGAGACCCATCGGCATCTCGTCGACCTGCTCCCAGAACCACTGCACGGTGGCCAGCGCCTGCGGCAGCAACTCCGCCATCCGGTCCTGGATGATCTGCCAGT
>WHUB01000439.1 GCA_009377395.1 Actinophytocola sp.
CAGGATCGACGGCGGCCGCCCCGGGCGCGGCTCATCGACCAGCCCATCCAGGCGGCGTGCCACAAACCGTGAGCGCCACTTCGCGACCGTCTGCGCTCGGATCTGGAGGTCGTTGGCCACCTGACTATTCGACCGCCCCTGGGCACAGGCCAGCACGATCTTGGACCGTAACGCCAACGCCTGCGACGAGCTCGCCCGACGTGACCACCGCTCAAGCTGAGCGCGCTCATCGTCGGTGAGCACCAGATCCGCCTTCGGCCGCCCCGCACGCGGCCGATCCACCAGCCCGTCCAGCCGCGAGGCGGCGAACCGCTTGCGGACGTTGATCACCGTCATCGTGGTCACACCCAGCTGCCTGGCTAGCTGCGCGTACACCACGTCCGGCTCTGCGCACGCCAGAATGATCTTCGCCCGCGTCGTCAACCTCGACGAGGAACTCACCGACCAGCGCACCAACTGATCGCGCTCCTCATCGGACAGTACGAACTCAACAGCAGACACCGCACGCAGCATACGAGCAGCATAAATACTTATGACGCTAAATTGCGGTCCGACACACTAGTCCTGGCTCGGCGCGGTCGTGTTCACGGGCCGGTCAACGGTACGCAAGGC
>WHUB01000043.1:0-8166 GCA_009377395.1 Actinophytocola sp.
GCGCGAAATTCTCCGACGCGATCATCTCCAACGTCGACTGCTGCCGACGCAGTTCCGCGTCGACCGCCGCCGCGACTTCAGGATCGACTGTGGACAACTCGGCATCGAATGTGGACAACCCAGCTCACTCCTTAATGATCTCTGCGTAATCCGCTGCGTCCAGCAGGTCGGGCAGCTCGCTGACCCGTAGCCGGAACAACCAGCCTTCGCCGTAGGGGTCGCTGTTGACCAGTTCCGGCGTGTCCTTGATGTCCTCGTTGACCGCGACGACCTCGCCGTTCGCAGGTGCGTACAGCTCGCTGACCGACTTGGTCGACTCCAGCTCGCCACACGGGGCACCGGCGGCGACCTCGTCGCCGGGGTCCGGCAGCTCGACGAACACGATGTCACCGAGCGAGTTCTGCGCGAAGTCGGTCACGCCGACGGTCGCGACGTCGCCGTCGAGCGACAGCCACTCGTGCTCTTCGGTGTACTTGAGGTGTTCGGGGGTGTCCATGGCTCGCAATTGTCCTTTCGGCAGGGATCAGGATCGCTGGTAGAAGGGCAGTGCGACCACCTCGACCGGTAGCGCCTTGCCCCGCACGTCGACGTGCAGGCCGGTGCCCGGTGCCCGGCAGTCGGCCGCAACATAAGCCATCGCGATCGGATAGCCCAGTGTCGGCGACAGCGCGCCGCTGGTGATTTCGCCGATCTGGCTGGTGCCGTCGGCGCCGAGCACAGCGTATCCGGCCCTGGGCGCGCGGCGGCCGGTGCCGGTCAAGGCGACGAGCACCCGCTCCGGCTGGTGCTTGGCCCGCTCGGCGAGCGCGGCGCGACCGACGAAGTCACCGTCCTTGTCGAACTTCACCAGCCGGTCGAACCCGGCGTCGAAGGGGGTGAGCTGAGCGGACAGCTCATGACCGTAGAGCGGCATGCCCGCCTCGAGCCGCAGCGTGTCGCGGCAGGCCAGCCCGGCGGGCAGCAGTTCGTGCGGCGCACCCGCCGCCGTCAGCGTCCGCCACACCCGCTGCGCCTCGTCCGGGGCGCAGTACAGCTCGAAGCCGTCCTCCCCGGTGTAGCCGGTACGGGCCAGCAGCAGCTCGACGCCGCCGACGCTGGCAGGGGTGCTCGCGTAGTAGCGCAGCGCGTCCAGGTCGGCGTCGCTGACCGCGCGCACGATGGCGGCCGAGCGGGGACCCTGCACCGCGATCAGCGCGTACTCGGTGGAGCGGTCGGTGACGGTCGCGTCGAACTTCTCCGCCCGCTCGGTCAGCGCGGCGGCGACGACCCCGACGTTGGCGGCGTTGGCGACGACCAGGTAGCGCTCGTCGGCGAGCCGGTAGGTGACCAGGTCGTCGAGCACGCCGCCGTCGGCGGCGCAGAGCATGCTGTAGCGGGCGCGGCCGACCTTGACGGCGGAGAGTTGGCCGATCAGCGCGTAGTCGAGCGCCTGCGCCGCCTCCGGCCCGGTGACCTCGATCTCGCCCATGTGCGAGAGGTCGAACAGCCCGGCCGCCTCGCGCACCGCGCGGTGCTCGGCCAGCTCGCTGCCGTAGCGGACCGGCATGTTCCAGCCCGCGAAGTCGGTGAACGACGCGCCGAGCTCGACGTGCACCTCATGCAGCGGGGAGGGGGTGCTCATGCCTGGCTCTCCTCGCGAGCACGGGTCGGCTGCTGTACTGGCGGGAACGAAACTAACCAAACGGGCATCTGGGAGCTCCTCGGGTCACGGGTCGGAACTCCCCCTCTGTCAATGAACCTGAGAGCTTCACCGTCCGCGGACGGCTTGCACCGTGGGTGAGGCGCGTGGCGCCTGCTTTCCAGAGTGGCCTGACCGGAAGCGGTATGGGTACCTGAGAGTTTGGCGGGGTGCTTGCTCCTTCGGCGCCTCGCTTCGTGCACGAGGGCTCTCCCGCTTCGGCTCGTACGGCCCGATATGGAGTTGTCGTCCCGGTCAAAGTACGCGGCCAGGGCCGAGACGTCTACTGCCATCACCAAGGAGCCCGAAAGTAAGACGACTGGCACACTCGCTTGACTTGCCGGTCAGGCTTACTTTCGGGCGGATTGGTATCTACTGGCACAGGAGAGGTGTGGCCTTTACCTCCGTCAGCGCACGGCGGCCCGGAACCGGCGCAGCCGGAGCGAGTTGGACACGACGAACACCGAGGAGAACGCCATCACCGCACCGGCGAGCATCGGGTTGAGCAGCCCGGCGGCCGCGGCGGGCAGGGTCACCACGTTGTAGGCGAACGCCCAGAACAGGTTGCCCTTGATGGTGCCGAGCGTGCGCCGTGCCAGCCGGATCGCGTCCGCGGCCGCCCGCAGGTCACCGCGCACCAGCGTCAGGTCGCCCGCCTCGATCGCGACATCGGTGCCGGTGCCCATGGCCAGCCCCAGGTCGGCGGTGGCCAGCGCGGCCGCGTCGTTGACGCCGTCGCCGACCATCGCGACCACCTTGCCCTCGGCCTGGAGCCTGCTGACGACGTCGGCCTTGTCCTTCGGCAGCACCTCCGCGATCACCTGCTCGATGCCCACCTGGGCGGCGACCGACCGCGCCACGGCCTCGTTGTCGCCGGTCAGCAGCACCGGCGTCAGGCCGAGCCCGCGCAGCATGCCGATGGCCTCGGCGGAGGTCTCCTTCACCGTGTCGGCCACGACGAGCAGGCCGCGCGCCGCGCCGTCCCAGGCCACCGCGACCGCCGTGCCGCCGTCCGCCTCGGCCGCCCGCTTCGCCGCGAGCAGCTCGGCTGGCAGCGGCTGGCTCCAGTCGTCGAGCAGCGACTGCCGTCCGACGAGCACCGCGTGCCCGTCGGCGACGCCCTGCACGCCGAGGCCCGCCAGGTTGGTGAAGTCCTCGATCGCGGCCAGCTCACCGACTTTGTGCCGGGCGCCTCGTGCGATCGCCTGCGCGATCGGGTGCTCCGACGCGCTCTCCACCGCGCCTGCCAGCCGCAGCACGTCCGCGACGTCGACGCCGTCGGCGGCGTGCACGTCGATGAGCTCCATCCGGCCGGTGGTGACGGTGCCGGTCTTGTCGAGCACCACGGTGTCGACCCGCCGGGTGGACTCCAGCACCTCGGGGCCCTTGATCAGGATGCCGAACTGCGCGCCGCGCCCGGTGCCGACGAGCAGCGCCGTCGGTGTCGCGAGGCCGAGCGCGCAGGGGCAGGCGATGATGAGCACGGCGACGGCCGCGGTGAACGCAGCCTGCGTGCCCGCGCCGGTGACCAGCCAGAACGCGAGCGTGCTCAGCGCGAGCAGCATCACGATCGGCACGAACACCGCCGAGATCCGGTCGGCGAGCCGCTGCACCGCCGCCTTGCCGCTCTGCGCGTCGGCGACCAGCTTGGCCATCTGCGCGAGCTGGGTGTCCGCGCCGATCCGCTGTGCCCGCACGACGAGCCTGCCCGCCGCGTTCACCGTGCCGCCGGTGACGCTGTCGCCGGTGACGACCTCCACCGGCACGGACTCGCCGGTGAGCATGCTCGCGTCGACGGCGGAGCTGCCCTCGACCACGGCTCCGTCGGTGGCGATCTTCTCGCCCGGCCGCACCACGAAGTGGTCGCCGACCGCGAGCCGCTCCACCGGAATCCGCTGCTCGACGCCGTCGCGCAGCACCGAGACGTCCTTCGCGCCCAGCTCCAGCAGCGCCCGCAACGCCGCACCCGCCCGCCGCTTGGCGCGAGTCTCGAAGTAGCGCCCGGCGAGGATGAACGTCGTCACGCCCGCCGCGACCTCGAGGTAGAGGGACGCGCTCCCGCCGCGCTGGACGGTCAGCTCGAACGGGTGCGTCATGCCCGGCATCCCGGCGCCGCCCCACAGCAGCGCGTACAGCGACCACAGGTAGGCCGCGATGGTGCCCATCGAGATGAGAGTGTCCATGGTGGCGGTGCCGTGGCGCAGGTTCTTCAGCGCCGCGCGGTGGAAGCCGAACCCGCCCCAGACCACGACCGGGCTGGCCAGCGCCAGCGAGATCCACTGCCAGTAGGTGAACTGGAGCGCGGGGACCATCGCGAGCAGGATGACCGGCACCGACAGCGCGGCCGAGATCAGCAGCCGGTCGCGGGCGGCGCGGGTCTCGGTGGCGGCCTTGTCGTCGTGCCAGCCCGCCGCGCCGTCGACGGCGTCGTCCTCGCGCTTCGGCTCCGGCAGCGTCGCGGCGTAGCCGGCCACCGAGACCGTGTCCAGCAGCGTCTCCGGGTCGAGGCCGGCCGGGTAGCTGACGGACGCCTTCTCGGTGGCGTAGTTGACCGTGGCGTGCACGCCGTCGAGCTTGTTGAGCTTGCGCTCGATCCGGTTGGCGCAGGACGCGCAGGTCATGCCCTGGATGGCGAGCTCGACGTCGGCCGTGGCGGGTTCCTGCCGCGTGGTGCTCATCGGCTACTCCTGACCGGCGAGCTCATAGCCCGCCTCGGTCACGGCGGCGCGAATCCGGTCCTCGGGCACGGGCTGCTCGCTGGTGACGGTGACCTTGCCGGTCGGCAGGTCGACGGCCACGTCCGTGACGCCCGCGACCTCGCTGACCTCCTCGGTCACCGACTGCACGCAGTGTCCGCAGGTCATGCCGGTGACGGTGTAGGTAGCAGTAGCCATGATGTTCCCTCCTGTTGTGTCCCCAGGGCCGAATATACCCCTCACGGGTATCCACGTCCGGCCGACCATATACCCCTTGGGGGTATGCGTCAACCGGCCGTGCAACCTCCTGGGCAGTAACGCCGTCAGGTAGGCGAGACGAATTCATCATCGAGGGCGGACCAGGGCAGGGTGGGTGGCAGCGATGAGGCTGATACGAGCGGCGCTGGTGACCGTGGTCGCGGCGGGGCTGACGCAGCTCGTCGCGGTGTTCGGCGCGGCACCGGCGCTGGCGTGTTCGTGCGTGCCGATGACCGACCGGGAGTACGCCGCGAACGCCGACGTGATCTTCACGGGAACCCTGCTCGACCGGGAGGAGCCGGAAGCGGGACTGGACGGGCTCATCTCCTCGGCCGACCCGGCCACGCTGACCTTCGCGGTCTCCGAGGTCTACAAGGGACAGGTCGGGCCGACGGCACAGGTGCGCACGGCCATGTCCGGCGCGAGCTGCGGGCTAGAGATCGAGGGCGAAGGGCCGTTCCTGGTGTTCACCGAGTTCGGCGACGACGGGCTCACCGCGTCACTGTGCGGCGGCACCCGGGACATGCCGGAGGAGCCGCCCGCCGCCCTCGGCGACCCCCGCCCACCGGCGGGCAGCGGCGAACCGGCGTCGTTCGAGCGGACGAGCGGCACCACCGACAGCGGCGGCGCCCGCCCGATGGTGTGGGTGACCGGCGGCGCCGCCGTCGCGCTGGCCGCGCTGCTGGCCCACCGCATATTCCGGCGCAAACCCGGCCAAAAGGGTTAAACTTCGCAGGTGATGCGGCAGCCCTCGCTCGTTGGCCGGTCCGTCGAGTGCGACGGGCTTGCCGCCGCGCTGGCGCGATGCCGCCGGGGCGAGGGCGGAGTCCTGCTGGTCAGCGGTGACGCCGGTGCGGGTAAGACCAGGCTGGTCACCGAGGCACTCGCCGGTTGGGCCGGATGCCTGCTGCGCGGCACAGCGACGACGGGAACCGGCGCCTACGCCCCCATCGTGGACGTCCTCAGGGAGGCCGTCGATCGGTTCGGCGCCGACCTGCTGCACCCGCACGCCCGGATCCTGTTGCCGGAACTGGCCGAGCCCGGCCCTGCCGCCGACGCTCCCGAACTGGTCGCCGCCGTTCGCCGCACCCTCCGTGACGTCGCGCGGCAGGCGCCGACCGTCGTCGTCCTGGAGGACCTGCACTGGGCGCAGGCGGCCACCATCGACATGCTGCCCGCATTGGCGGCCTCCCTCGCGGCCGAGCCGCTGCTGCTGATCGTCACCTACCGAGGCGAGGAGCTGCCCCGGACGCATCCGGTGCGGGCCATGCGGTCCGAGCTGCGCCGAGCAGGACGGCTCGTCGAGATCCCGCTCCGGCCACTCGGCGACGCCGAAACCACGGACCTGCTCACCGGTTGTCTCGGCGCGACGCCGTCGCCCGGCCTCGCTCGTGTCGTGCGGGAGAAGTCAGGCGGCCTGCCGTTCTACATCGAGGAGCTCGCGGGGGCGCTCACCGAGACGACGTCGCTGCGCACAGACGGCGTCCTCGCCATGGCCAAGGGGACCGAGCTGCCGCTGCCCGACAGCGTGCTCGACGCGGTGCTGCTCCGCACGGCTGGGCTGCGTCGCCGGTGCGAGACCGCGGTGGAGCTTGCCGCCGTGCTCGGTGTGCGGGTCGATCTCCCCACGCTGGCAGGTCTCGTCGACGCGGCCGACGTCGATCTGCTCATCGACGCCGGACTGCTCACCGAGCAGACAGCGGACACCGCCGTGTTCCGGCACGCCCTGGCACGGGACGCGTTGTACCGGGCGATCCCCTGGGCACGACGTCGTGCGCATCATCGGCTGGTCGCCGAGCACCTGACCGGACACGACGCGGCGCCGGAGGCGATCGCCGAGCACTGGCTCGCCGCGCACGAGCCCGAGCGCGCGCGGCCGCTGCTGCTCGCCGCCGCCAACCGCCACTGCACCGTGCACGCCTACCGCGACGCCGCAGCGCTCGGCAGGCGCGCACTCGCGATCTGGCCGGAGGACACCGACCCCGACGGCCGGATCGGGGCGCTACAGCGGCTCGCCGACTGCGCGGAGATGTGCGGGGAGTACGACGCCGCCGCGGCCACGTGGGGACAGGTCGCCGAGGCGCGCCAGGCACGCGGCGACGTCGCGGCGGCCGCGGCGGCACACCGGCGGATCGCGAACGCGGCGGGCATGCTCGGCGACTGGGCGGGCGCGCGAGCCGCCCGCGAGGCGGCGGTCGACGCCTTCGCCATGGCGGGCGACAGCGCTGCGGCCGCGACGGAGCGGCTGGCGCTCGCCGAACAGCTGGAGTCGGCAGGCCATCTCAACGAGGCGCTCGAGATCGTCGTCGCCGCCGGCAAGGACGCCGACGCCGCGAACCGGATCGATCTCGAGGCACTCGCGCTCGCCTTGCAGGGATCGATACGCGCGGCGATGGGGGAGGCCGAGCGCGGCGTCGCGATGGCTCGCTCCGGCCTGCGGATGGCGCTGGCCGGGCGGCACCCCGAGACGGCGGGCCGCGGCTACTACGACCTGGCCGTCGCGCTGATCAGGGCCGCTGATTACGCGGCGTCGGCCGACGCCTTCGAGTCCGGCATCGAGCTGTGCCGCACGCACGGAATCGACGACACCCAACAGGCGTGCGTCGCCTGCATGGCCGTCGCGGTGCGGCTGCTCGGCGACTGGGATCAGGCGCTGACCATCGCACACCGCGTCCTCGACGACACCCGGACGCCGGAGCTGCTACGCATGGTCGCCGAGGAGGAACGCGGCCTGATCACGGTGCTGCGCGGCGATCGGCGGGGCGTCACGAACAGGCTGCGACAGGCAGCGGACTTCGGCCGCACCAGCGGTGTCTTCGGCATCGAGGTCGGCGCCACCTGGGGCGTCGCGGTCGCGGCCGATCTCGCCGACGACCGCGCGGGCGCGCGGCGCACCGTGTCGGTGCTGCTCGACCGGTGTCATGAGGTGGAGGACTGGGTGTTCGCACTGCCCGCGCTGCGGTGGGTCGCCACCTTCCTCGCCACGCACGGCGCGCACGACGACCTCGCCCGCTGCCACCGGATGATCGCGGCGGCGACCACCAGGAACAGCTCGCCGAAGATGCTGTCCGCCCTCGCGCACGCGGGTGGTGAACTGGCGCTGGCCGACGGCGACACCGAGCTGTCCGCCGCCCAGTTCAGCAGGGCGGTCGAACTGCTCGGCGGGATCACCGCGCCGTTCGAGCACGCGCTCAGCCAGCTGCGCTGGGGCACCGCACTCGCGGGCTGTGACGAGCGAACGGCGGCGGTCGACACGATGACGACGGCCTACCGCACCGCGCGCCAGCTCGGCGCCAAACCGCTGGCCCGCAGCTGCGCCAGCGAGCTGGCGGGGATGGGCGAGTCGGTCGACCGCAGGCTCGGCAGGCTCGCCGCGCGGACGCTCGAGCCCGCCGGTCTGACCCGCAGGGAGCGGGAGGTCGTCCGGTTGCTCGCCGATGGCCGCACCAACCGGCAGATCGCGCAGGAGCTGTTCCTCAGCACCCGGACCGTCGACATGCACGTGCGCAATCTGCTGACCAAGCTCGACAGCTC
>WHUB01000043.1:8176-35458 GCA_009377395.1 Actinophytocola sp.
CATGTTGCCACGCCTGCCGCGGCGCAGGATCGAACCGAACGGAAGTATCGGAGAGAAACATGCGGAAACTACTCGCCACGACGGCCATCGCCGCCGCAGCCATCCTGATGTCCGCTCCCAGCGCCCAGGCCGGACCGCCGCATGGCGACAGCGGACACCTCCACCACGTGCACACCGGCAACGGCGGCTGCGTGCAGCTGGACGCGCACGCCTTCCTGCCGGAAGCCCGCGGCCTGCACCGCGCCGCTGCCGAGTCCGGGTTCGAGCAGGCCGTCTGGCACGGGCCCTGCCACTGACCGACCCACGGGCCGGGACGGCCGTCCCGGCCCGCCACCACAACCACGAGGAGCTCCCATGACCGCCACACTGACCTTCGAGCAAATCAAGCAGAAGCAACACAAGATATGGAGCAGCGGCGACTACAACAAGATCGCGTGGCTGACCGTGCCGCTCGCGGACGCGCTGTGCGACGCCGTCGACCTCCGTTCCGGCTCGACGGCGCTCGACGTCGCCACCGGAACCGGCCACGTCGCGCTGGCCGCCGCCCGCCGGTTCTGCGACGTCACCGGTATCGACTACGTGCCCGAGCTGGTGGAGATCGCGCAGCAGCGGGCGGCCGCGGAGGCGCTCGACGTCACCTTCCGCCAGGCGGACGCGGAGAAACTGCCGTATCAGGACGGCGCGTTCGACTACGTGCTCTCCGCCATCGGCGTCATGTTCACCGCCGACCATCAGCGCGCGGCGGACGAACTCACCAGGGTATGTCGCGCGGGCGGCCGCATCGGGGTCGCGAGCTGGACGCCGACCGGCTTCATCGGCCAGATGCTCAAGACCGTGGCGCGGCACGCCGCGCCACCACCCGGCGCGCTCCCGCCGCCACGCTGGGGCAGCGAGGACGTCGTGCGGGAGCTGTTCGGCGACCGAATCTCCTCGCTGACCTGCACCACCCACGTGGTCACCCAGCGGTTCCGGTCACCGGAGCACTTCGCGGAGCACTTCCTCACGTACTACGGGCCGACCTACATGGCGGCACAGACACTCGACGCGGAGCGACAGCGGGAGTTCCGTGCCGACCTCGCCGCCCTGGCCACGTCGCACAACAAGGCAACGGACGGCACCGTGGTCTGCGACTGGGAGTACCTCATCGCCGTCGCCACCCGGGCGTGACGACGTCGGCGCCCCTCGGGAACGCGCCCGAGGGGCGCTCGGCGCTCAGTCGTCGGCGCCCTCGCGCAGTCCGGCGGAGATCTGCTCCATGACCGAGGCGTCGGCGAGCGTCGAGGTGTCGCCGGTGGCACGGCCCTCGGCGATGTCGCGCAGCAGCCGTCGCATGATCTTGCCGCTGCGCGTCTTCGGCAGCTCCGGCACGACCAGCACTCGCTTCGGCTTGGCGATCGGCCCGATCTCGGCCGCGACGTGCTCGCGCAACGCCGCCGCCGGGTCGTCGCCGTCCGCCGTCCCGCGCAGGATCACGAACGCCACGATGCCCTGGCCGGTGGTGGGGTCGCTGGCGCCGACGACGGCGGCCTCGGCCACATTCGGATGCGAGACCAGCGCCGACTCCACCTCGGTCGTCGAGATGCGGTGCCCGGACACGTTCATGACGTCGTCGACCCGGCCGAGCAGCCAGATGTCGCCGTCCGTGTCATATTTGGCGCCATCACCGGCGAAGTAGAAGCCCTGCTCGGCGAAGCGGGACCAGTAGGTGTCCTTGTAGCGCTCGTCGTCACCCCAGATGCCGCGCAGCATCCCGGGCCACGGCTGGTCGAGCACCAGATACCCGCCACCCCCGTGGGGTACCTCGGCGCCCTGGTCGTCGACCACCTTCGCCGAGATGCCGGGCAGCGGTTTCTGCGCCGAGCCGGGCTTGGTGGCGGTCACGCCCGGCAACGGCGACAGCATGATGCCGCCGGTCTCGGTCTGCCACCAGGTGTCCACAATGGGCGCCGAGCCGCCGCCGACGTGGGTGCGGTACCACATCCACGCCTCCGGGTTGATCGGCTCGCCGACCGAGCCCAGCAGGCGCAGGCTGGACAGGTCGTACTTCGCCGGAATCTGCTCGCCCCACTTCATGAAGGTCCGGATCAGCGTCGGCGCGGTGTAGTAGATGCTCACGCCGTAGCGCTGCACGATCTCCCAGTGCCTGCCCTCATGCGGGCTGTTCGGCGTGCCCTCGTAGACGATCTGGGTGGCGCCGTTGGCCAGCGGCCCGTACACGATGTAGGAATGCCCGGTCACCCAGCCGATGTCGGCGGTGCACCAGTACACATCGGACTCCGGCTTGAGGTCGAACACCGCGTGGTGGGTGTAGGCCGCCTGGGTCAGATACCCACCGGAGGTGTGCAGGATGCCCTTCGGCTTCCCCGTCGTGCCCGAGGTGTAGAGGATGAACAGCGGGTGCTCGGAGTCGAACGCCTCCGCCCGATGCGTGTCGGCCTGCGCGTCGACGAGCTCGTCCCACCAGACGTCGCGGCCCTCGACCCAGCCAACATCCAGCCCGGTGCGGCGCACGACGAGCACCTTCTCCACCGACTCGGCGCCGTCGAGCGCCTCGTCGACGTTCGCCTTCATCGGCGCCGCCTCGCCCCTGCGGTACTGGCCGTCCGAGGTGACCACGACCTTGGCCTGGGCGTCATCGACCCTGGCGCGCAGCGCCGCCGGGGAGAAGCCGCCGAACACGACGCTGTGCAGCGCCCCGAGCCGCGCGCACGCCAGCATCGCGACGACGGCCTCCGGGATCATCGGGAGCTGGATCGCGACCCGGTCGCCCGCGCCGACGCCGAGCCCGGCGAGCGCGTTCGCCGCCCGGCACACCTCCCGCTGCAGTTCCGCATACGTGATGTCGCGGCTGTCGCCGGGCTCGCCGACCCAGTGGATCGCGACGCGCTCACCATTGCCGGCTTCGACGTGCCGGTCGACGCAGTTGTGGGCGACGTTGAGCGTGCCGCCGGTGAACCACTTCGCGAACGGGGCGTTCGACCAGTCGACGACCTGATCCCACTTCGTGTCCCAATCCAGCCGTTCCGCCTGCGCCGCCCAGAACGCGTCCCGATCGGCGGCCGCGTCCGCATAGGAGTCCGCGGTCGCGTTCGCCCGCGCCGCGAACTTCTCATCCGGCGCGAACGTGCGCTTCTCGGTCAGCAAGTTGTCCAGAGCGTCGCTGCTCATCTACACCTCCGTTGCCGGGCCTCATGTCTCGCGTAGCTGGTCACCGTAGGGCCTGTGACATCGCAGCAACGTTGCATGCGCGACGATCGGTCGCGCTATCGGGACGAACGGTCGATGAGCGTTCAGTTGCCGCGTCGGCCGCGTCCTACTATCTATGGACCAGACGTGCGCCCGACGAGGGGAGTGCCATGGCGGTGCCGGCCGAGCCCGCGCGACAGCGCAGGTCGCTGCTGGCGCGACCGCGCGCCGAGCCGGTCACGACGCTGCGCGCCGCCCGCGCCATCGCACGCGGGCTGAGCGACGGCCTCGCCGGGCCGGGTGTGCACACCTCGGCGCGCCGGATCCGCAAGCTGCTCGGCGCGCGGGCCGTGGGGCTGGCCGACCTGTCCGGCACGCTCAGCTGGTCCGGCAGGACGGCCGACCCCGTCGCGGCCGCCGAGCTGGCCGACGAGGTGCTGCACGCCGAGACGCAGCGCAGCCGCCCACCGCTCGCCGCGGTCGCGCTCGACGCCGACGACGAGGTGGTCGGCGCCATCGTCGTCGAGGGCGAGGTCCCGCTGAGCGCGATCCGGGAGGTGGCGCTGCTCGTCTCCGACGCGCTGGAACGCGCCCGGCTCGAGGCGTCGGCCGACCAGGCCGCGCAGTCCGAGCTGCGCGCGCTGCGCGCCGAGATCTCGCCGCACTTCGTCTACAACGCGCTCACCGTGATCGCGTCCCAGGTCAAGCCCGATCCGGACCGGTCACGCGAGCTGATGCTCGACTTCGCCGACTACATCCGCTACAGCCTCGCCAGGCACGGCGAGTACACCACCGTCGCCGACGAGTTCCACGCCATCGAGACCTACCTCGCGCTGCAACGGGCGGTGCTCGGCGACCGGCTCCGGGTGCAGGTCAGGGTCGCGCCCGACGTCCTCGCCGTGCCGCTGCCGTACCTGGCGCTGCAACCGCTGGTCGAGAACGCCATCCGGCACGGCATCGAGCCGGACGGCGACGGCGGGCTGGTGCAGGTGCACGGCGAGGCCGAGGGCAACGACTGCGTGATCAGCATCGAGGACGACGGCGTCGGCATGGACCCGGAGACGGCGGAGCAGCTGCTGGCGGGCAGCGGTGACCACGCCGGTCTCGGCATCGCCAACGTCGACCGCAGGCTGCGTACAGTATACGGATCGTGGTTCGGTCTCGTGATCGAAACGGCGCAAGACGAAGGCACCCGGGTGATCGTCCGGGTGCCACAGTTCCAGCCGGGAGTGATGCCAAGGTGACGGCGAGAGGAGCCGGACTGCGGGTGCTCGCGGTCGACGACATCCCCGCGGCCCTGCAGGACCTGTGCCAGCTGCTGCGCGAGGACGAGCAGGTCGCCGACGTCGCATCGGCGGCCGAGCCGCTGAGCGCGCTGCGGATGCTGCAGAGCGAGCGCTTCGACGCGGTGTTCCTCGACATCTCCATGCCCGGGCTCGACGGCCTCGAACTCGCCTCGCTGCTCGCCCAGCTCACCGAGCCACCGGTGATCGTGTTCGTCACCGCGTACGACGGCCACGCGGTGACCGCGTACGGCATCGGCGCGGTCGACTACCTGCTCAAACCGGTGCGGGCGGAACGGCTCGCCGCCGCGCTGGCCAAGGTGGTCAAGATGCTGCCCGCGACCCCCATCGACCCGGCCGCGCCGGACGCGATGGCGGTGCTCCCGGTCGAGTCGGCGGGCCGCACCCAGTACGTGCGGCGCAGCGACGTGCGGTTCGTCGAGGCACACGGCGACTACGTCAAACTCCACACCCCGTCCGGCGTGCACACGGTGCGGATGCCGATCTCCCGGCTCGAGCAGTACTGGGAGGGCACCGGCTTCGTGCGCACGC
Source organism: Actinophytocola sp. (assembly GCA_009377395.1). Taxonomy (GTDB): domain Bacteria; phylum Actinomycetota; class Actinomycetes; order Mycobacteriales; family Pseudonocardiaceae; genus Haloechinothrix_A. The sequence goes on from WHUB01000043.1 coordinate 13,198, forward strand.
ACCGGGGCTTCCTGGTCGCGATCGACGCCGTCACCGAACTGCGCAGCGACTCGGTCGGCGGGCTGCTCGCCCATACCGAGCTCGGTGACGTGCCCGTCAGCCGCCGGCACGCGCGGGAGCTGCGGGAACGGCTGCTGCACGCGGCGCGCAACAGCGAGCTGAGCAAGCAAGAACGCCGCGGCTGATGCTGGGAGGGCTATTCACAAAGTCATTGGCGGGGGCCGCCCGAGATACCGGGGCGCGGCAGCGCCGCCGTGGGGATTGGCGGGGGCCGCCCGGAGGGTGGCTCGCGACAAGTGACTATGGGTGAGAAGCACGATCGAGGTGAGGGGCCCGCTGTGAATGGCCCGACCTTATGAACAAGACCGCCTCCAAGCGCGTCGCGGTGATGAGCCCGCAGACCCGGCTCGCGCACTCCCGGCGCAGGCTGCGCGGGCCGTGGCGCACGCCGCGGCTCGACCCCGGCGACGCCGACCGCGCGCAGCGCGCCTACCGGCGGCAGCGCAGCCGCGGCATCACCGCCCTCGCCGCGACGGCGTTGCTGCTGTTCGGGCTGCCGGTCGTGTTCACGATGCTGCCCGCGCTGACCGAAGTACGGCTGCTCGGGGTGCGGGTGTCGTGGCTGCTGCTCGCCGTGCTGCCGTATCCGATCATGGTCGGTCTCGCCTGGTGGCAGCTGCGCCGCGCCGAGGCCGCCGAAGACCCCGGCGAGCGGGACGGCTGATGGCGGCAGGGCTCGTCGCCGCGTCGGTCGTGCTGATCACGCTGGTCATCGGCATTCGCGGGGTCGCGGCGATGCGGTCCACATCGGACTTCCTCGTCGCGTCCCGGCGCGTCACCCCGCTGCTCAACGCCGCCGCCGTGTCCGGCGAGTACCTGTCGGCGGCGTCGTTCCTCGGCATCGCCGGGCTCGTGGTCAAGGACGGCGTCGGCGCGCTGTGGTACCCGGTCGGCTTCGCGGCGGGCTACATCGCGATGCTGGTGCTCGTCGCGGCGCCGATGCGCCGGTCGGGCGCGCTGACCGTGCCCGACTTCGCCGAGGCGCGGCTGGCCTCGCCCCGGCTGCGCAAGCTCGCGGCAGTCGTCGTGCTCGTCATCGGGGGGCTCTATCTCGTGCCGCAGTTCCGCACCGCGGGGCTGGTGCTCAGCGTGGTCAGCGCGACGCCGTACTGGGTCGGCGTGGTGCTGGCGGGCACGGCGGTCGCCACCACGCTGGCGCTCGGCGGGATGCGGGCCGCGACGTACGTGCAGGCGTTCCAGTTCTGCCTGAAGCTGGTGCTGTTCATCGTGCCCGCGATCTGGCTGGTGCTGACGGCGGGCGCCGAGGTGCGCGACGCGGCGGTGCAGCCGACCGAGTTCACCCATTTCTCGCAGGACACCCCGGTCACGTTCCGGGTCGACGTCACGCTCGACGTCGAGCAGCCGATCACCGCGTTCACCCGCGAGGGCGAGCCCACTCGGCTGAGCGAGGGAACGCATCGCATGGCGGCCGACAGCACGCTGGTGTTCCCCGGGGGCGCGCGAGTGCCGGAGGTGGCAGGCGTCAGCCCGCCGGGCAGTCCCGGGTGGGAACGGCCGCTGCTCGACTTCGCGGGCGCGGGACATCCGCTGCTCGGCACGATGGCGGTGCTGATCGCGACCATGCTCGGCACGATGGGGCTGCCGCACGTGATCATGCGGTTCCACACCAGTCCCGACGGCCGCGCCGCGCGGCGGACGGCGGCGATCACGGTGACGCTGCTGAGCGTGTTCTACCTGTTTCCCGGCGTCTACGGCGTGCTCGGCAGCGTGCTCGTGCCGCAGCTCTACCTGGCGGGCGCGACCGACACCGCCGTGGTCGCGCTGCCCATGCAGGTCGACACCGGCTGGCAGGGCACGCTGTTCACCGCGCTGCTCACCGGCGGGGCGTTCGCCGCGTTCCTCGCCACCTCGCTCGGGCTGCTGCTCGCCTCGGCGGGCGCCGTCGCGTACGACCTGGCCCCCGCCGGGCTCGGCAGGTTGCGGCTCGCCGTCGTCGCGCTGGCCACGGTGGTCGTCTGCCTCGCGCTCTTCGCGGCGCACCTGGACGCCGGGGTGCTGGTGACCTGGGCGTTCACCGTGGCGGCGTCGACGTTCTCGCCGATGCTGGTGCTCGGCATCTGGTGGCCGAAGCTCACCGCGCCCGGCGCGATCTGCGGCGTGCTCGCCGGGCTGCTCGCCTCGTCCGGCGCCATCGCCGTCACGCTGTTCGGGCCGCACGTCTCCGGCTGGCTGGCGATCCTGCTCGCCCAGCCCGCGCCGTGGACTGTGCCGCTCGCCTACCTGACGATGGTGCTGGTGTCGCTGCGCGGCAGGCCGCCTGCCTGGTCGATGCCCGCCATGCTGCGGCTGCACCTGGCCGAGGAACCCGCCCCGCCCGCCGCTCGGCATCGCGACCGGACCGCTCGTTGACCGTTCGTCGCACGCGCTGACGGTTGGTCGTCAGGCGATTCCAGCCCACGGTGTGACCTCCCTAACGTGGCCGCAACCACTTGACTTCGATGAGGAGGTCTATCGTGACTGTCTCCGCGCGGGGCGGCACCGAGGACGTGTGGACCGAGGTCCACCAGAGTGCCGACTTCGCCCAGCTCCGCCGCAGGTTACGCGGCTTCGTGTTCCCGATGACCGGGTTGTTCCTCGGCTGGTACCTGCTGTACGTGCTGCTGGCCGACTACGCCCACGGCTTCATGTCGATCAAGCTCATGGGCAACATCAACGTCGGGCTCGTGCTCGGCCTGCTGCAGTTCGTCTCGACGTTCGTGATCACCGGGCTGTACGTGCGGTACGCGAACCGGAACCTCGACCCGATCGCCGACCGGCTGCGGCACGAGATCGAGGGGGAGGAGGAGCAGCGATGATCCTTGCTCAGGGACCTCAGGAATCGAGCCCAGCGCTCAACATCGGCATCTTCGTCACGTTCGTCGTGATCACGCTGCTCGTGGTGCTGCGGGCGAGCCGCAACACCAAGACGGCGTCGGACTACTACGCGGCCGGCAGGTCGTTCTCCGGGCCGCAGAACGGCATCGCGATCTCCGGTGACTACCTGTCGGCGGCGTCGTTCCTCGGCATCGCCGGCGCCATCGCGATCTACGGCTACGACGGCTTCATGTACTCGATCGGGTTCCTCGTGGCGTGGCTCGTCGCGCTGCTGCTCGTCGCCGAGCTGCTGCGCAACACCGGCAAGTTCACCATGGGCGACGTGCTCGCGTTCCGGATGCGGCAGCGTCCGGTGCGTGCCGCGGCCGCGACGTCGACGCTCGCGGTGAGCTTCTTCTACCTGCTCGCCCAGATGGCGGGCGCGGGCATCCTGGTGTCGGTGCTGCTCGGCATCGAAAGCGGCGTCGGTCAGTCGATCGTGATCGCCATCGTCGGCGTCGTGATGATCATCTACGTGCTGGTCGGCGGCATGAAGGGCACCACCTGGGTGCAGATCATCAAGGCCGCGCTGCTGATCAGTGGTGCCGCGCTGATGACGGTGTGGGTACTCGCCAAGTACGGGATGAACCTCTCCGCGCTGCTGCAGGGCGCCGTCGACAAGGCGGGCAAGGGCGGCGAGAGCCTGCTCAGCCCCGGTGCGCAGTACGGCACCGACGCGCTGACCCAGCTCGACTTCCTGTCGCTGGCGATCGCGCTGGTGCTCGGCACCGCGGGCCTGCCCCACGTGCTGATGCGCTTCTACACCGTGCCCACGGCGAAGGAGGCCCGGCGCTCGGTGGTGTGGGCGATCGGCCTGATCGGGCTGTTCTACCTGTTCACGCTGGTGCTGGGCTACGGCGCGGGCGCGCTGGTCGGCTCGGACGTCATCGCGAACTCGGCCGGTGAGGAGAACTCGGCGGCGCCGCTGCTCGCGCTGGAGCTCGGCGGTCCGGTGCTGCTCGGGTTCATCTCCGCGGTGGCGTTCGCGACCATCCTCGCCGTGGTGGCAGGCCTGACGATCACGGCGTCGGCGTCGTTCGCCCACGACATCTACGCCAACGTGATCAAGAAGGGCAAGGTCGACAGCAAGCAGGACGAGGTGCGCGTCGCCAGGATCACCGCGTGCGTCATCGGCGCTGTCGCGATCGTCGGCGGCATCCTCGCCAAGAACCAGAACGTGGCATTTCTGGTCGCGCTGGCCTTCGCGGTGGCGGCCTCGGCGAACCTGCCGACCCTGCTGTACTCGCTGTTCTGGAAGCGGTTCAACACCTCGGGCGCGCTGTGGAGCATCTACGGCGGGTTGACGATCACCGTCGTGCTGATCGTGTTCTCGCCCGCGGTGTCCGGTAGTTCGGAGGCGATGCTGCCGACGATGGACTTCCACTGGTTCCCGCTCGCGAACCCCGGCCTGGTGTCGATTCCGGCGTCGTTCTTCCTCGGTTGGCTCGGCACCATGATGTCGTCCGAGCACTTCGAGAAGGAGTACGCCGAGATGGAGGTCCGGTCGCTGACCGGCGCGGGGGCGGAGAAGGCAACCGCCCACTGACCGCTCGCTCCACAAGGGGCCGTGCACATCCCGATGTGCACGGCCCCTTTTCGCGTGCGCCATCTCACGTACACCGCGATTTTAATTAGCGAAGCTAAAGAGCTAGACTAACTAACGACTCGCCCGTACCCGGAGCCGAGGAGGACTTCATCCTGCGCCGAGCACCCTCGTCCAGCTCGATGTTCCGATCGCTGCGCATCCGCGACTACCGGCTGTTCTGGTTCGGCATGGTGGTCTCCAACACCGGCACCTGGATGCAGCGCGTGGCGCAGGACTGGCTGGTGCTCGTCGTGCTCGGCGGCGGCGCGGACGCGGTCGGCATCACCACCGGATTGCAGTTCCTGCCCTTCCTGCTGGTCACGCCGTTCGGCGGACTGCTGGCCGACCGGCTGCCCAAGCGCAAGCTGCTGCTGGCGACCAACACGTTCATGGGCCTGACCGGGCTCGCCCTCGGCGTCCTCGTTCTCACCGGCGCGGCACAGATCTGGCACGTCTACCTGCTCGCGTTCCTGCTCGGCGTCGGCACCGCGCTGGACAACCCGGCGCGGCAGTCGTTCGTCGGCGAGCTCGTCGACCGCGACGACCTCACCAACGCCGTCGCGCTCAACAGCGCCTCGTTCAACGCGGCCCGACTGATCGGCCCTGGCGTGGCCGGCGTGCTGATCAGCACCATCGGCACCGGCCCGGTGTTCCTGGTCAACGCCGTCTCGTTCGCCGCGCCCGTGCTCGCGCTGATGCTGCTGAGCAAGCCAGCACCGGAGACCGCTCCCGAACCGGACGACGTCAGCGCGCTCGCCCGGCTCGCCGAGGGGTTGCGCTTCGTGCGCGGCCGCCCCGACCTGATGCTGGCGCTGCTCGTGGTGTTCGGCATCGGCACGTTCGGGCTGAACTTCCAGATGACGACGGCCCTGATGGCGACCGAGATCTACCACCGGGGACCGGGCGCCTACGGCCTGCTCGGCTCGATCCTCGCGATCGGCAGCCTGTCGGGGGCGCTGCTCGCGGCGCGCCGCAGCAGGCTGCGGCAGCGGCTGATCGTCGGCGGCGCGCTCGGGTTCGGTGTCATGGAGGTGGCGGCGGGGCTGATGCCGAACTACCTGCTGTTCGCCGTCACGCTGGTGCCGATCGGCGTGCTGACGATGACCGTGCTGACCGCGGCCAACGGCTACATCCAGACCACGGTGCCCGCGGCGATGCGGGGCAGGGTGCTGTCGCTGTACGTGATGATCCTGATGGGCGGCACGCCTGCCGGGGCGCCGATCATCGGCTGGGTGGCCGACCTGTTCGGCGCCCGATGGTCGCTGCTCGGCGGCGGCATCCTCACCATCGCCTGCACGGTGGCGGCGGTGCTGTGGTTCGCCAGGCCGAGCGCGGCCGAGCTGCGGCACCCGCTGCGGCCGGCGCACCGGGTCCTCACCCACAGCGCGCCGTAATTCCATAAACCCGTGCGTGTACGCGGTCCGCGCGCGACAATCGGGCACGGTGACCTGGGACTGGTTCGCGGACCCGACGTACTGGACATCACGGCTGGTGTTCCAGCGCCTGCTCGCTGCGCTCTATCTGGTCGCGTTCCTGGTCGCGGTCAACCAGTTCCGCGCGCTGCTCGGCGAGCGCGGGCTGCTGCCGATCCCGCGCTACCTGCGCAGACACTCCTTCGGCGAGGCGCCGAGCGTGTTCCAGTGGCACTACTCCGACCGGTTCTTCGCCGCCGTGGCGTGGTCCGGCGTGGTGGTGTCGGCCGCGCTGCTGGCCGGTGTGGCCGACCTGCTGCCGGTGTGGGGATACATGCTGCTGTGGGCGGTGCCGTGGCTGCTGTACCTGTCGATCGTCAACGTCGGGCAGATCTGGTACTCGTTCGGCTGGGAGTCGCTGCTGCTGGAGACCGGCTTCCTGGCGATCTTCCTCGGCCCGGCGCACACCGAGCCGCCGGTGCTGACGCTGTGGCTGCTGCTGTGGCTGCTGTTCCGCGTCGAGTTCGGCGCCGGGATGATCAAGATGCGCGGCGATCCGTGCTGGCGTGACCTGACCTGCCTGTACTACCACCACGAGACGCAGCCGATGCCCGGCCCACTGAGCTGGCACTTCCATCAGCTCCCGAAGCCGCTGCACCGGGTCGAGGTCGCCGCGAACCACGCCACGCAGTTGGTGGTGCCGTTCGTGCTGTTCGCGCCGCAGCCTGCCGCGACGGTGGCCGCCGCGATCGTCATCGTGACGCAGTGCTGGCTGGTGATGTCGGGCAACTTCGCCTGGCTGAACGTCGTCACGATCACCATCGCGGTGTCCGCTGTGGACGGTTCGCTGGTCTGGCAGGCGCCGGACGCCCTCGCCGCGCCGCCGACGTGGTTCAGCGGCGTCGTGATCGGCGTGACGGCGCTGACCGCGGTGCTCAGCTACTGGCCGATCAAGAACCTGATCGGCGGCACCCAGCTGATGAACTTCAGCTTCAACCGCTTCCATCTGGTCAACACCTACGGCGCGTTCGGCACGGTGACCCGGCAGCGAAACGAGGTGATCATCGAGGGCGCCGAGGACGCCGAAGACCCGGAGTGGCGCGAGTACGAGTTCAAGGGCAAGCCGGGCGATCCGCATCGGCGTCCACCGCAGATCGCGCCGTACCACCTGCGGCTGGACTGGTTGCTGTGGTTCGCCTCGCTGTCCCCGCGCTACGGCGCGGGCTGGCTGCCCGCGCTGGCGGGCAGGCTGCTGGCGGGCGATGCCACGACGCTGCGGCTGTTGCGTCACAACCCGTTCCCCGAGCGGCCGCCCGCGCTGCTGCGGGCGCGGCTGTTCCACTACCGCTTCACGACTCGGGCCGAGCGACGCGAGTCCGGGGCGTGGTGGGTGCGCGAGCCGATCGGTCTCGTGGTGACGCCGTGCCGCCTCGGCGCGGACGGCACCGCTGAGCCGGTGCGGTGAACGGGGTCAGGCGCGCCTGGCCGCCAGCGCCTCGGCGTGTTCCTTGAGCCTCGCCAGGGTGCGTTCGATGTTGGCCTGGTTGTGGTCGTCGCGGTCGCGGATGCCGAGGAAGAGGCGGTTCACCGCGAGCGCGACCGGCCGTGGCGTGAGACGCCGAGTGCTCTCGGTGACCCGGCAACCGTCGTCGGTCGGCTCGATCCGGTACCGCCACAGCGCGGACGGCGCGCCTGCGATCCGCACCTGGAAGGCGAACTCCCTGCCGGGGTCGGCCGCCGTCACGACGTTGAGGCTGCCCCACTTGCGCTTCTTGTGCTCGTTGTGACCCTTGAACTTGGCGCCGACGGCGGGACCGGTCGCGCCGCCGACCCAGGTGCACCGCTGAATCTCGGCGGCCCAGGTCGGGAGGTTCGTCACGTCGGAGACGAGCTCGTACACCATCTCGGGCGGTGCGGCGATCTCGATCGAACTCTGCGCGGTCGGTTCAGCCACGGCGGCCTCCTCGGCGTTGGCGTCAGGACAACAGGCGCCAGTGTACGGGCAGCCGGACACGGGCTCGATATCCAAGCCCATCATCGGTTCGCCACCTATAATCGAACGTATGAGCGGAGCCATTCGGCTCGACCGGTCGCCAGGGTGCCGCCCCGGCGATCCCGAATGGCACGACCACGACGCGCTCACCCTCGACGCTCGCGACACCGCCACCCTCTCCGACACCGAAGTGCTCGCCGCGCTGGCGTCGTTGCACGCACTGCGCGCCCGCGCCGGGGCGGTCGAAGCAAGCCTGCTTGCCAGATTCGACCGCCTGCGCCATGACGCACTTGGCGCGGAGGACGAGGTCGCCTACACCTTGCGGATCACGCGCCACCAGGCTGCCGACCGCATCACCCAGGCTCGACAGCTGGTGCGGCGCCACCCGATGCTGCTCGCGGCGATGTACGGCGGGGACGTCGAGCCCTATCCGGCCAGCCGCGTTCTCGACATCGCTGCGGCGCTTGACGACGAGCAGGCCCGCCGCGTCGACGAGCGACTCGACGGCCGCCTGGCGGGGAAGAACCCGACCGACGTGCGGCGCATCGCCCGCCGCGCCGTCCAGTCTGTCGACCCCGACGGCCAGCTCCTCCGCGCCCGCCGGGCCAGGACCGGCCGCAAGGTCGAGCTGCTGCCGGGCGAGGACACGATGTCGCGTCTCATCGCGGATCTGCCCGCCGAGGCAGCGTCGGCGGCCTACACCAGCATCGACACCGAGGCACGTCGCCTGCGCCGCCAGGGCGAGCACCGCAGTCTCGACCAGCTTCGCGCCGACATCCTCACCGACCGACTCGTCCGCCCTGGCGGCACCGCATCACCGGGGGCGATGGTGTACCTGCACATGCCGATCGACGCCGCGCTCGGCATAGGCGACGACGGCTGCGAACTGGCCGGTTACGGGCCGGTGCCAGGCGCTATCGCCCGCCACATCATGAGCAATGCGAACAGCGTCTGGCGCAAGGTCATCTGCGACCCCGCGACCGGCGCCCCGCTCGACCTCGGCCGTCGCCGCTACCGTCCCAACGCCGCGATCCGCGAGATCATCCACGCCCGCGAGCGCGAATGCGCGATCCCCGGCTGTCACCGCACCGCCCAGCACTGCGAGTACGACCTCGTCCACAGTCACGCCACCGGCGGTGACACCAGCGTCACCAACGGCGAGTCAGCGTGCAGGTACCACAACAACCTGAAGGAGCAGCCCGGCTGGCGCGTCGACTTCGACCACGGCGCCAACACCGTCACCATCACGACCCCGACCGGTCAACGCATCACCCGGAAACGCAGTCCCGTTCTCACCCCGCGACAGCGCTCGGCAGGATCACGGGAGCCCACCGGGCCGCCTGAGGTTCCGGCACCCCGAGTACCGGAGTCCGATGCACCGCCGCCGTTCTGAGCCGGAAGCCCGACGCGGCAGCGCCCGTTCAGGTCTTCCGCACTACCCGTTCCGGCTCGCCCGGCTTCCAGATCGTGATGTCCAGCCCGTTGTCCCGGACCTCAACCGAGGATGCACCGGTCAGGTCGGCGGCATAGAACGGACGGAACTCCTCCCCGCGCAGGTCGAGGTCGGTCTCCTCGAACAGATCGGCCGCGAACCGTTGGTGCAGTTCGGGGTCCTGGACGTCGTTGACGACGCCCCACAGCTTGGCGTCGCCGTCGGTCACCTCGGTGTCGACGGTCGCGGTGTGCAGGCAGAAGCGCGGATCGCGGGCGAGGTCGCGGAACTTCGTGGTGCCGGGCATGCCGATCAAACACAGCTGACCCTCGAAGATCCTCGGCTCCAGCGGGCTGATCCGGGGGAAGCCGTCCGAGCGCAGCGTCGCCAGCATGCACAGGTTGCGGGTGGCGGCATGGCGCCGGACGAAGATCTCCGCGATCTTCGGCGCGGCTTCGGTGAACTCTTTCCAGGTGGTCACGACGCGACCGTAGCGCCACCCACCGACATTTCTTGCACGGTGCGGGAGAGCAGGCAGAACTCGTTTCCCTCGGGATCGCCGAGCACGACCCAGCTGACATCGGGTCCCTGACCGACATCGACGCGACGTGCGCCGAGGTCCTCCAGTCGCTTCAGCTCCTCCGAGGTTTCGACTCCATCCGCGCGCAGGTCGAGATGCAGCCGGTTCTTGATTTCCTTCCGCTCGGGCACCGCGATGACATCGATCGTCGGCCAGGTGCCGTCCGCCGGTCCGATGCTGATAATGCCGACATCTTCCTCGATCACCTTCCACCCCAGCACGGCACACCAGAAATCAGCGACCACGCAAGGCTGGATGGCGTCAATGGCGATAACAGCGATGCGGCTCGTCATGGCCGCTTTCTTACCAAGACCGCGAGCCAGCGGCGACCGAATAATCCACCTACATGTTGATCATGTGGCCGGCGAGGCCGTGGACGGCTTCCTTGACGGCCTCGGTCAGCGTGGGGTGGGCGTGGACGTTGCGGGCGACCTCGTGCACGGTGAGGTCCCACTGCTGCGCCAGCGTCAGCTCGGGCAGCAGCTCCGTCACGTCCGGTCCGATCAGGTGGCCGCCGATCAGCTCGCCGTACTGACCGTCGCTGAGCAGCTTCACGAAACCACCCGAATCGCCGAGGCCGTGCGCCTTACCGTTGGCCGTGAACGGGAACTTCGCCACCTGGACGTCGTAGCCCAGCTCGCGCGCCTGCTCCTCGGTGTAGCCGAAGCTGGCGATCTGCGGCTGGCAGTACGTCGCGCGCGGGATCATCGCGTAGTCGAGCGCCATCGTCTCCGCCCCCGCGATCGTCTCGGCCGCGATCACACCCATCGACTCCGCCGTGTGGGCGAGCATCAGCTTCGCCGTGACGTCGCCGATCGCGAAGATGCTCGGCACCGACGTCCGTCCGGACTCATCGATGTCGATCGCGCCGCGCTCGGTCAGCGCGACGCCGGTGTTCTCCAGCCCGTACCCCTCGACGCGCGGCTGGAAGCCGATCGCCTGCAGCACCTTGTCGGTCTCCAGCGTCCGCTGCTCGCCGCCCTGCGACACCGTGACCTTCACCTTCGCACCGGAGTCCTCGATCCCGTCGACCCTGGTGCCGGTGAGCACCTCGATGCCCATCCGCTTGTAGCGCTTGGCCAGCTCCTTCGACACATCGACGTCTTCCAGCGGCACCATCCGGTCCATGAACTCGACGATGGTGACGTCGACGCCATAGTTGTGCATCACGTACGCGAACTCGACGCCGATCGCGCCGGCGCCTGCGATGACGATGCTCTCCGGCAGCCGCTCGGTCATGATCTGCTCTTCGTAGGTCACGACCCGCTCGGACAGCGACGTCCCGGGCAGCAGCTTCGTCGTCGCGCCCGCCGCGATGACGCAGTGGCCGAACGTGACGGTCTCGCTGCCGCCCTCGGCCAGCCGCACCCGCATGGTGCTCACGTCGGTGAACTCACCCCAGCCGGCGAACTGGGTGATCTTGTTCTTCTTCATCAGGTAGTGCACGCCCTTGACGCGGCCCTCGGCGACGTCGCGGCTGCGCTTGAACGCGGCGCCGTAGTCGAACCGCACCGTGCCGTCGACCTCGATGCCGAACGTCTTGGCGTCGTTGTGGAACAGGTGCGCCAGCTCGGCGTTACGCAGCAGCGCCTTCGACGGGATACAGCCCACGTTGAGGCATACCCCGCCCCAGTATTTCTCCTCGACGATCGCCGTCGAGAAGCCGAGTTGCGCTGCCCTGATCGCGGCGACGTATCCACCCGGTCCGGCCCCGAGGACCACCACGTCGAAGTGTGTGCCCATAGCCGCGAGCATATGGGATACACCCGGATCGGGTGATGTGGGATTTACCTGATCGGCTCGAGCACCACGACCGGGATCTCACGCTCGGTGTTGGCCTGGTACTTGTCGTAGTCCGGCCAGACGGCGGCCATCTTCGGCCACAGCGCCGCACGTTCCGCACTGCCCGCCGTGCGCGCCTTGGCGCGGAACTTCTCCGCGCCGACCTGCACGGTCACGTCCGGGTTGTCGACCAGGTTCAGGTACCAGCCGGGGTGACTGTCGGCGCCGCCCTTGGACGCCACGATCACGTAGTCGCCCTCGTGCTCCTGGTAGATCAGCGCGAACTTGCGGTCTTCGCCGGTTTTGCGACCCGTGGTCGTCAGCACGAGACAGGGCGCGCCGTTGACCCAGATGTGGCCTTCTTCACCGTCGGTTTCCTCGTAACGCTGGACGTGCTCGTCGCCGAACAGCATGCCCTTCCCTCCATGACGCCGATGTGGATCTCCACCGCCACCCTACTCGCGAACGAGCTCGGCCACCGTGTCCAGCACACGCCGGGTCTCGCCGACCTCGTGCACCCGGAACATCGCGACACCGGCCGCCGCCGAGAACGCCGTCGCGGCAAGGGTTCCCTCGACACGCTCGTGCAGACCGACGCCGAGCGTCTCGCCGACGAAGTCCTTATTGGACAGCGCCATCAGTACCGGCCAGCCGCTGTCGACCAGCTCGTCGACCCGCCGCAGCAACTCGAGGCCATGCCAGGTGTTCTTGCCGAAGTCGTGCGTCGGGTCGATCAGGATGCCCTCCCTCGGCACGCCCGCCGCCAGCAGCTGCTTCGCGCGGGTCGTGGTCTCGGCGAGCACGTCCGCGACGACGTCGGCGTAGTGCACGCGGTGCGGCCGGGTGCGCGGCGGGACGCCGCCGGTGTGGGAGCAGACGTAGCCCGCGCCGAAGTCGGCCGCGACCTCGGCGAGCGCCGGATCCGCCGCGGCCCAGGTGTCGTTGAGCAGGTCCGCGCCCGCCTCGCACGCCTGCCTGCCGACCGAGGCCCGCCAGGTGTCGACGCTGACCACCAGATCGGGGAAATCCGCTCGGATGCACTCGACCAGCGGCAACACCCGGTCGGCCTCCTCGGCGGCGCCGACCGTGGCCCCCGGGCCCGCCTTGACACCGCCGATGTCGACCACGTCCGCGCCCTCCTCGACCGCGCGGCGGACGGCAGCCAGCGCGGCCTCCTCGGCGAAGGTGGCGCCACGGTCGTAGAAGGAGTCGGGCGTGCGGTTGATGATCGCCATGATGAGCGCGCGGTCGCGGGCGAGCCGTTTGCCCCGGAACTCCATGCGCACAACCGCATTGTCCACCACGACCTCGGGGTCAGTGCCGCGTCACCCGATACTCGTCCAGGTCGTACACCGCGGGCACCAGCCCGGCACGGCCGGCGTCGACGGCCTCGCGGATCAGCGCCGAACGCTCCCGCAGCTGCGTGACGACCCGGCGCGCCTGGTTCACCACGCAGGCGGCGAGGAACGCGTCGGGGTCGTCGTCTCCGGGGGTGCCGCGCACGGTCGCCTCGATGCCACGCAGCAGCGTGCTGATCGAGCCGGAACCGCCGTTCCCGCTGCGCACCAGCTCGACCGCGGCGGTGACCGCGCCGCAGCTTTCGTGCCCGAGCACGACGACGAGCGGCACGCCGAGGTGCTCGACGGCGTACTCGATGCTGCCGATGATCGACTCGTCGAGCACCTCACCCGCGGTACGGACCGTGAAGATATCGCCGAGGCCCCGGTCGAAGATCAGCTCGGGCGGGACCCGCGAGTCCGCGCAGCCGAGCACGCACGCGAACGGCCACTGGTCCTCGACCAGCGTCTCCCGCCACGCCATGCCTTCGTGCGGGTGCCGCTGCCGCCCCGCGACGAACCGCTCGTTGCCCTCGACCAGCCGGCGCCACGCCTGCGCGGGCGCCATCGACCCCGGCGGGCTCGCCGTCGCGAGGGGCGCACCGGCGAGGCTCGCGGTCGCGGCCATGGCACCGGCGCCGAGGGCGCGTCTGCGGGTGAACCGGGTCGGTTGCGGAGAGTGGTCAGCCATGCGGCGAACGTAGCGCGAAACACCGGGGATGTCGCGCCGACCGGCGAATCTTGCGAGCATGAACCCATGGCCCGAGGAGGCGTATCCAGCCTGGTGGCTGGCGCGGTCTTCAAAACCGTTGAACGGCAGGTCCTGTCGTTGGCGGGTTCGATTCCCGTCCGCCTCCGCCATGCCATCGGATGGCGGCCATGACGGACCCGCGCAGGCGCATCCCGGGCACCGACACGCTGCTCGCGATGCCACGGCTCGCCAAGGCGCAGGACGTCCTCGGCCGCACCGTGGTCAAGGCGGCCATCGCGGCGGCGCAGCAACGCGCCCGCGCCGGTGAGATCGGCCCGGAGCAGGTCGCCGACGTCGCGCTCGACGCGCTGCCGGAGACCGCGAGCCACTGCCGGCCGGTGCTCAACGCGACCGGCGTCCTCGTCCACACCAACCTGGGCCGGGCGCCGCTGTCGGCGGCGTCGCTCGACGCGGTCCGGGCCGCCAGCGGCACCACCGACGTCGAGTTCGACCTCGCGACCGGCAGCCGCGCTCGCCGGGGACGTGGCGCGCTGGCCGCACTCGCCGCCGCGGTTCCGGACGCCGCCGCGGTGCAGGTCGTCAACAACAACGCCGCCGCGCTGCTGCTGTGCGCGCTCGCCCTCGCGCCCGGCAAGGAGATCGTCATCAGCCGGGGCGAGCTGGTCGAGATCGGCGACGGCTTCCGCATCCCCGACCTGCTCGCCTCGACCGGGGCGCGGCTGCGGGAGGTCGGCACCACCAACCGCACCACTGCCGCCGACTACGCCGACGCCATCGGCGCGGACACCGGGTTCGTGCTCAAGGTGCATCCGTCGAACTACCTGGTCACCGGGTTCACCTCGGCGCCGTCGGTGCGCGAGCTGGCCGGGCTCGGTGTGCCGCTCGTGGTCGACATCGGCTCCGGGCTGCTCGCCCCGCACCCCGCGCTGCCGGACGAACCGGACGCCGCCAGCACGCTGCGCGACGGCGCCGATCTGGTCACCGCGAGCGGCGACAAGCTGCTCGGCGGCCCGCAGGCCGGGCTGCTGCTCGGCGACGACGCGCTGGTCACGAGGCTGCGCAGGCACCCGTCCGCCCGCGCGCTCCGGGTGGACAAGCTCACCCTCGCCGCACTGGAGGCCACCCTCGCCGGTCCGGAGCCGCCGGTCGCCCGCGCGCTCAACGCCGACCCCGATGCGCTCGCCGCCCGCGCCGAGCGTCTCGCCGCCGCGCTGCGCGGTCACGACGTCGACGCCCACGCCGTCGCCTCCGAGGCGATGGTCGGCGGCGGGGGCGCACCCGGTGTCGCCCTGCCAAGCGCGGCGGTCAGCCTGCCCGAGGCGTACGCCGCCACGCTGCGAACGGGCGACCCGCCCGTCGTCGGCAGGGTGGAGCGCGGCCGGTGCCTGCTGGACCTGCGCACCGTCGACGCCGAGAACGACGACCGGCTGCTGGAGGCCGTGCGCCGATGCGGGTGATCGCGACCGCGGGTCACGTCGACCACGGCAAGTCGACGCTGGTGCGACGGCTGACCGGGATGGAGCCCGACCGCTGGGACGAGGAACGCAGGCGCGGGCTCACCATCGACCTCGGCTTCGCCTGGAGCGAGCTGGACGGCGACACGGTGGCGTTCGTCGACGTTCCCGGTCACGAACGGTTCGTGCCGAACATGCTCGCCGGGGTCGGCCCGGTGCCCGCCGCGCTGTTCGTCGTCGCCGCCGACGAGGGGTGGATGCCGCAGTCCGAGGAACACCTCGCCGCGCTGCACGCGCTCGGCGTGCGGCACGGCCTGCTCGCGGTCAGCAAGGCCGATCGCGCCGACCCCGTCGACGCGGCACGACAGGCGCGCGAGCGGATCGCGCGCACCAGCCTCGGCGACGTGCCGTGGGTCGCGGTGAGCGGCACGACCGGCGACGGCGTGCCCGAGCTGCGGGCGGCGCTGGCGAGACTGGCCGGGGCGCTGCCATCGCCCGACACCGCCGCCGACGTCCGGCTGTGGGTGGACCGCGCGTTCACCGTTCGGGGCGCGGGCACGGTCGTGACCGGCACCCTCGCGGCGGGCACGCTGCGCGCCGGCGACACGGTCGCACTCGCGTCGAGCGGGCAGCGGGTGCGGGTGCGGTCGATCCAGTCGCTCGGGCGCGGCACCGAGGGGGTGGCCGCGGTGGCGCGGGTGGCGCTGAACCTGCGCGGCGTCGACGCGGGCACCCTCCGTCGCGGCGACGCGCTGCTGCGGCCGGACGCCTGGCTGACGACGACGGCCCTGGACGTGCGGCTGCGCCGGGACGCCGAGGACGCTCCGAACCGGCACCTGATGCTGCACGCCGGGTCGGCCGCCGTCCCGGTGCGGCTGCGCCCGCTCGGCGCGGACACCGCCCGGCTGACGCTCGACCGGCCGCTGCCGCTGCGGTCCGGGGACGTCTGCCTGCTGCGCGACCCCGGCGAGCACCGGATTCACGCCGGGGTGGACGTGCTCGACGTCGACCCGCCGGAGCTGCGGGGCAGCGGTTCCGCCCGTCGCCGCGCCGCCGAGCTGACCGGTGACCGGGCGGCGCTGGCGGCGGGGTACCTGCGGCGGCGCGGGTTCGCGCGGGCGTCGGACCTCCGGACCAGGGGGCTGCCGACGGTCGGCGTCGAGGCAGGCGGCTGGCGGGCGGACGCCGCCCGCTGGGCGGAGCTGCCCAACCGAGCGCGCGAGCGGGTGCGGGCGTGGCGCGCGGCCAACCCGCTCGCGGCGGGCATGCCGGCCGCCGAGCTACGCCGCGAGCTGGAGCTGCCGGACGCCGAGCTGCTCGGCCCGGTGCTCGCGGCGGCGGGGCTGACCCAGGCGGACGGCGTGGTGACCGAACCGGCGGCCAACGCCGCGCTGCCGGAACACGTCGACCGGGCGGTGCGGACGCTGGAGGCGCGGCTGGCCGAGGCCAGGTTTCGCGCGCCGGACGCCGAGGAGTTGCGCGCGCTCGGCCTCGGGCACCGGGAGCTGGCCGCCGCGGTGCGGGCGGGCAGGCTGAGCCGCGTCGCCGACGGCGTCGTGCTCGGCCCCGACGCGGTGGCCGAAGCCACGCGAGTACTCGCGGACCTGCCGCAGCCGTTCACCGTCAGCCAGGCGCGGCAGGCGCTGGCCACGACCCGCCGAGTCGCCGTCCCACTGCTCGAACTGCTCGACGCCCACGGCGTCACCAAGCTGCGCTCCGACGGAACTCGCGTCCACCGCACGGACGCCTGAACGGAATGCGGGCTGGTCCTGATCCCCTTACGGTTGAGGGGAACCCGCGAAATTTTGGAGGACCGGCGTGGGCATCCGGCAGTGGGTCGAAGGCTGGCCGGTCTACCGGCAGCTGACCGGGGCCGACCGCCTCGGGCTCGGCGCCGCGGCCCAGTCCGAACGCTCCAGGCAGTGGCACGCCCGCACCGAGGACGCCGACGACGTGGTGCGGTCGGTGTGCCCGTACTGCGCGGTCGGCTGTGGCCAGCGGGTGTACGTCAAGGACGGCGCGGTCAGCCAGATCGAGGGCGACCCCGACTCGCCGATCTCGCGCGGCAGGCTGTGTCCGAAGGGCGCCGCGAGCAAACAGCTCGTCACCAGTCCGAGCCGCGTCCACAATGTCCTGTACCGGCGGCCGTACGGCACCGAGTGGGAGTCGCTGTCGCTGGACGCGGCGATGGACATGATCGCCGACCGCGTCATCGCCACCCGGCGCGAGACCTGGGAGGACACCGACGAGAACGGCGTCCGGCTCAACCGCACCGAGGGCATCGCGAGCCTCGGCGGCGCGACGCTGGACAACGAAGAGAACTACCTGATGAAGAAGCTGTACACGGCGCTCGGCGCGGTGCAGATCGAGAATCAGGCCCGGATATGACACTCCTCCACGGTTCCCGGTCTGGGGACCTCCTTCGGTCGCGGCGGCGCCACGACGTTCCAGCAAGACCTCGCCAACGCTGACTGCATCGTCATCCAGGGGTCGAACATGGCCGAGTGCCATCCGGTCGGCTTCCAGTGGGTGATGGAAGCGAAGAACCGGGGCGCGAAGATCATCCACGTCGATCCCCGGTTCACCCGCACCAGCGCGCTGGCGCACGAGCACGTCGCGTTGCGCGCCGGCAGCGACATCGCCTTCCTCGGCGGGCTGATCAACTACGTGCTCGGCAACGGCAAGGAGTTCCGCGACTACGTCGTCGCCTACACCAACGCGGGCGCGATCCTGCGGGAGGACTACGCCGACGCCGAGGATCTGGACGGCCTGTTCTCCGGCTTCGACCCGCAGACCGGCCGGTACGACGTGACGACGTGGGCCTACGAGGGCGCCGATCCCGCCCCGGCCGCGGGCGAGCGCGAGCTGTGGGTGCACCCGGACGAGGAGCACGGCGGCGAGCATCACGGCCGCAGCGCCCGCGCCGAGTCCTACGGCAGCGGCGGCGCCACGGTGCACGCCAAGCCGATCATCGACGAGACGCTGGAACACCCTCGCTGCGTGTTCCAGGTGCTCAAGCGGCACTACGCCCGCTACACGCCCGAGGCCGTCGCCGACATCTGCGGCGTATCCACCCGGCAGTTCCTCGACGTCGCCGAGGCCATCACGGCGAACTCCGGCAGGCGCAGGACGACCGCGTGGGTGTACTCGGTCGGCTGGACGCACCACACCGTCGGCGTGCAGTACATCAGGGCGGCGTCGATCCTGCAGCTGCTGCTCGGCAATATCGGCAGGCCGGGCGGCGGCATCCTGGCGCTGCGCGGCCACGCCAGCATCCAGGGCTCGACCGACATCCCGACGCTGTTCAACATCCTGCCCGGCTACATCCCGATGCCGCACGCCCACCAGCACCTCGACCTCGACATGCACGTCGGGCTCGACGCGGGCGCCACCGGCTTCTGGGGCAACATGCGCTCCTACACCGTCAGCCTGCTCAAGGCGTGGTGGGGCGAGCACGCCACCGAGGACAACGACTTCCGGTTCGACCACCTGCCCCGGCTGACCGGCGACCACGGCACCTACCAGACCGTCTACAACCAGCTGTCAGGAAAGTGCAAGGGCTACTTCCTCGTCGGGGAGAACCCGGCTGTCGGCTCGGCCAACGGCAAGCTGCAACGGCTCGGCATGGCCAATCTGGACTGGCTCGTCGTCCGGGACCTGCAGCTGATCGAAAGCGCGACGTTCTGGCGGGACGGTCCGGAGATCGACACCGGCGAGCTGGCGACCGAGGAGATCGGCACCGAGGTGTTCTTCCTGCCCGCCGCGTCGCATGTGGAGAAGGACGGCAGCTTCACCAACACACAGCGGCTGTTGCAGTGGCACCACAAGGCCATCGAGCCGCCCGGCGACTCCCGCAGCGATCTGTGGTTCTACTACCACCTCGGCCGGATCATCAAGCAGAGGCTGCGCGACTCGACCGACCCGCGTGACCGGCCGGTGCGGGAGCTGACCTGGTCGTACCCGGCGCACGGCCCGACGGACGAGCCGGACGCGGAGTCGGTGCTGGCCGAGATCAACGGCTCCGGCCCCGACGGCCCGCTGTCCGCCTACACCGAGCTGACCGACGACGGCTCGACGTCGTGTGGCTGCTGGATCTACTGCGGTGTCTACGCGGGCGGTCAGAACCACGCCGCCGACCGGGTGCCCGGGTCCGAACAGGACTGGGTGGCAGCACGGTGGGCGTGGGCGTGGCCAGCCAACCGGCGCATCCTCTACAACCGCGCCTCGGCCGATCCCGATGGCAGACCCTGGAGCGAGCGCAAGCGCTACGTGTGGTGGGACGCCGAGAAGGCCAAGTGGGTGAGCCCCGACGTGCCCGACTTCGAGGCGACCAAACCGCCGGACTACGTCCCGCCGGAGAACGCGCAGGCGGAGGACGCGCTCGCCGGGAACGACCCGTTCATCATGCAGACCGACGGCAAGGCATGGCTGTTCGCTCCCGCCGGGCTGACGGACGGACCGCTGCCGACCCACTACGAGCCGCATGAGTCCCCTGTGGACAATCCGCTGTACGCCCAGCAAGCGAGCCCGGCGCGACAGCTTTTCGGCGGCGAGCACAACCGGTACAACCCGGTGGGTAGCGAGGTGTACCCGTACGCGTTCACCACCTACCGACTCACCGAGCACCACACCGCCGGCGGCATGAGCCGGGCACTGCCGTACCTGTCCGAGCTGCAACCGGAGTTCTTCTGCGAGGTGTCGCCCGCACTGGCCGAGGAGACCGGGCTCGAACACGGCGGCTGGGCGACGATCATCTCGGCGCGCACCGCGATCGAGGCGCGGGTGCTCGTCACCGAGCGGATGAAGCCGCTGCGGGTGCGGGGCAGGACGATCCACCAGGTCGGCCTGCCCTATCACTGGGGACCGAATGGACTGTCCACAGGGGACTCCGCCAACGATCTGCTCTCCGTCGTGCTCGATCCGAACGTGCACATTCAGGAGGCCAAGGCCGCGACGTGTGACATCAGGCCGGGCAGGCGGCCGCGCGGCGGAGCGCTGCCCGAGCTGGTGCGGGAGTACCAGCGCCGCGCGGGAATCGAAGGGAGTGAGACGTGAGCGAGTCCGGGTACGCCGATGCCCAGCCCCGGATGGGGTTCTTCACCGACACCTCGGTGTGCATCGGCTGCAAGGCGTGCGAGGTCGCGTGTAAGGAGTGGAACCTGGTTCCCGCTGCGGGTGACGCGTCCGATATGGACCTGCTCGGGCTGTCGTACGACAACACCGGCGACCTCGGCGCGAACAGCTGGCGGCACGTGGCGTTCGTCGAGCAACAGGTTCCCGCGTCCCGTGTGGACAACCTGGGGATGCCGGCGATCGGCGCGCCGGAGCAGGAGGACGAGGCAGGCGTGCGCTGGCTGATGTCGTCGGACGTCTGCAAGCACTGCACCCACGCCGCCTGCCTCGACGTCTGCCCGACCGGGGCGCTGTTCCGCACCGAGTTCGACACCGTCGTGGTGCAGCCGGACATCTGCAACGGCTGCGGCTACTGCGTGCCCGCCTGCCCGTACGGCGTGATCGAGAAGCGCGAGGAGGACGGCCGGGCGTTCAAGTGCACGCTGTGCTACGACCGTATCGGCGACGGCCTCGAACCGGCGTGCGCGCAGGCCTGCCCCACCGACTCCATCCAGTACGGCGAGCTCGACGAGCTGCGGGAGCGGGCGGAGCTACGCAAGCAGGCCTTGCACGACGACGGTGTGACCGAGGCGCGGCTGTACGGCGACGACCCGGACGACGGTGTCGGCGGCGACGGCGCGTTCTTCCTGCTGCTGGACGAGCCGGAGGCGTACGGCCTGCCGCCCGACCCGGTGGTGACCACCCGCGACCTGCCCGCCATGTGGCGGCGTGCGGGCGCGGCGGCGCTCGGCGTCGCGGCGGCCGTGGTCGCCTCGTTCGCGGGGGCACGGCGATGAGCCGCGAGCAGGCGATGGTGGCGCCCGCGGAGTCCCGCTCGTACTACGGCAGGCCGATCGTCAAGGAACCGGCGTGGGAGCAACCGGACGTGCCGTTGTACCTGTTCCTCGGCGGCACGGCGGGCGCGTCGGCGTCGATGGCGGCACTGGCGCGGGCGACGGGGCTGCCCCGGCTGGCGCGGACGGGCACGCTGGTCGCCGCCGGTGGCTCGCTCGCCAGCGTGGTCGCGCTGATCCACGATCTCGGCAGGCCGGAGCGGTTCCTCTACATGCTGCGGGTGTTCAAGCCGACGTCGCCGCTGTCGGTCGGCTCGTGGATCCTGGCGCCGTTCTCCGCGCTCGCCACCGCGTCGGCCGCCTCGACGCTGACCGGCCGGCTAGGGCCGCTCGGCACCCTCGCCGGGGCGGGCACCGGGCTGCTCGGGCCCGCGATGTGCACCTACACCGCGGTGCTGCTGGCCGACACCGCCACGCCCGCCTGGCACGAGGGACGGCGTGAGCTGCCTGTGCTGTTCGCGGGCAGCGCGGCCGCCAGCGGCGCGGGGGCCGCACTGCTGCTGGTGCCGACAACCGAGACGGCCCCGGCGCGACGGCTCGGGCTGGCGGGGGCGGCCGCCGAGCGCGCGGCGGGACACCGGCTCGAGCACGACCTGGGGGTGGTGTCGGAGACCTACCGGACCGGCCGGGCGGGCACGTTGCTGAAGGCCGGCAAGGCGCTGACGGCCGTGGGCGCCGGGCTGTCACTGCTCGGCGGGCGCAGCAGGCTGGCGTCGGCCGCCGCGGGCGCGGCCTACCTCGCGGCGGGCGTGTGCACCCGGTTCGGCGTGTTCGCCGCGGGCGTCGCCTCCGCCCGCGACCCGAAGTACACCGTCATCCCGCAGCGGGAGCGGATGGCACGAAACACGAAGGGCGCCCCCGCAGCGCGGGGACGCCCTTCGTGACGAGCCGAACTCAGATCACGCCCATGTCCCGCAGCTTGGCCACCACCGTCGAGGCGGCCCGCTCCAGGTCGAGCTCGATCAGCCAGGGCGAGCGGCCGGCGCGGGCCCAGCCGAGCCCGATCGCCCCGGCCACCAGGCTGGTCCCGCAGCCGCCGCAGACGCCCACCACGATCGGGCTCGGCTGGGCCCG
>WHUB01000440.1 GCA_009377395.1 Actinophytocola sp.
ATGACCCTTCTTCAACACCTACTCAGAGCCGCCCTCGCGTCCCAGTCCTGACTGCTTGACACCGCCGAAGGGAGCGGTCGCGTTCGACACGACGCCCTGGTTGAGCCCGACCATGCCGCACCGCAGGCCCGACATGCCAGGTAGCGCCCGGTTCAGGTCGCCGGTGAAGACGAAGGCGGCCAGTCCGTATTCCGTCGCGTGGCCATGTCGACCGCCTGCTGCTCGCTGTCGAAGGCCACCACGGGGGCGATCGGTCCGAAAACCTCCTGCGCGAGCACGGCCGCCTCGGCAGGCACCTCGGTCAGCACGGTCGGCGGGCAGAACCGCTCGGCGGACAGCGGCGCTGCGATCGTCCCCGGCGCCTCGACGACCTGCGCCCCACGCTCGCGCGCCTCCTCCACCAGACGACCGACCCGGTTCCGCGCCGCAGCCGTGATGAGCGGGCCAACGTCGACTGACGGGTCGAGTCCGTCGCCCATGCGCAGCGCGGTCATCCGCTCGACCATCCGGCGGCTGAACTCCTCGACCGCGGGACGAGCCACCAGGAAACGGTTTGCCGCCCTGCACGATTGTCCCATGTTGCGCATCTTGGCCTGCAGCGCGCCCTCGACC
>WHUB01000441.1 GCA_009377395.1 Actinophytocola sp.
CGCGCCGCGAGGTGAGGCATGAGGCATCATGGTGCTTGTGCAACCGCTGGTTCCTCAGATGAGCTTCCGTGGGCGTCGCATGCGAACGGATCGCCCACTGATAATGGCGATTATCAACAGGACGCCCGATTCGTTCTTTGACGGTGGGGCAAACCTCAGATCCGACGCGGCGAGGGAGGCCATTACGCGGGCTGTCGATGACGGTGCCGACATCATCGACATAGGGGGCGTCAAGGCAGGTACACAGGGCGCCGATGTGGACGTAGACGAGGAACTTCGGCGAGTGGTTCCGATTGTTGCATGGGCTGCGGAGCAGCATCCAAATGTTGCAATTAGCGTTGATACCTGGCGCCACGAGGTTGGGCGTGAAGTGTGCGAAGCGGGTGCGCATCTTATTAATGACACGTGGGCTGCTGCAGACCCAGAGTTGATGAACGTGGCTGGTACCTATCGCGCTGGGTATGTCTGTTCCCATACCGGCGGACTTCGGCCGCACACGGACCCACATCGCGTGCGATACACAGATGTCGTTGCGGACGTTACTGAGGGCGTAACCATGCTCGCTGAGCGGGCCGTTTCCAACGGCGTACCGCGCGACGGCGTCCTCATTG
>WHUB01000442.1:0-328 GCA_009377395.1 Actinophytocola sp.
CTCGATGAACGCACCGCCGCCCGGGGCGGTCGCGCCGCGCGACATCTGCTGCAGCAGCAATCGCCCCCGTGGGCGCAGCATCGCGGCGAGAATCTGGGCGTAGCGCGAGTAGTTGGCCTCGCCGACGTGCTCGCCCATCTCGATCGAGGCGACCGCGTCGAACGCCCCCGCCTCGGCCCGGCCTGGCAGCCCGCGGTAGTCCTGGAGCCGGACCTCGACCAGCTCGTCCAGGCCGCGCTGCTTCGCGCGGCTGTGCACAAACTCAGCCTGCTCGCCCGACAGGGTGACGCCGACGGCGTGGACCCCGTGCTGCTCGGCGGCATGCAGC
>WHUB01000442.1:338-611 GCA_009377395.1 Actinophytocola sp.
AGTGGTGCGCGATCGCCGCCCGGTCGCGCAGCCTGGAGTGCAGCCGGCCGCGCAGCCTCGCCTCCTCGGGCGGGGCGCGGGGGGTGGACCGATCACGCCGTGGGCAAGCGCCAGGCGCAGCACGGTGCCCCACCGGCGCGGGGTGAGCCGCCCGCGGTCCTGCCCGCGTGCGGCCATCCAGCAGCGCCGGAGCCCCTCGGTGAGGTCGCCGTCGACGTCGAGGTCGCCGGTCACGTACGCCCGCGCGAGGCCGAGTTCGCCCGGCTTGAACAG
>WHUB01000443.1 GCA_009377395.1 Actinophytocola sp.
TTCCGGGTTCGAGCCCCGGGCGGCCCACCACACACCCAGGTCGGCAGCGTACAGAGCCCGAGCATCAAGATCAGCTCCACAGAATACCCTCACTAAACTCACTCCGACCGATTATCGAGCAGCCCTTCCAAGGCCGCCGCCGTCGCAGGGTCGACCACCTTCCGAGCGAGGTAGACATCCTGAGTCATCGACGGCTTGGAGTGCCCGAGTTGATCAGCGATCACCCGCGCGGTCAGACCCGCCTCATCGAGCACGGTAGCCGCCGTCTTACGGAAGACATGCGACGTGACCCAGCTGAATCCCTCGCTACCGCGCGTCTGCCGAAGCACCTTCATAGTGTTCGACGGATCGCGTAGCCCGCCGTCGATCGTTGCGAACACCGGACTGGAGGTCGAGCGACCGTCCGCCTCTGCGTCCTGCCAACGCCGCTTAAGCATCTCAGCTGCCCACGACGGCAGCGGCAACGTGCGTTCACCGGCCGCTGACTTGGTCGGCTTGCGAACCAGACCCACACCCTTGACGCGCACCACCGTGTAGTTGATCTCCACGCACCCCTGATCAGGATGCACGTCCTCCCAGTACACGGCAAACGCTTCACCGATCCGGACAC
>WHUB01000444.1 GCA_009377395.1 Actinophytocola sp.
AGCAATGACAGCCCACCTCCACCCGCTCAACGTCGGCCGGTCCCGCAACAACCTCACCCTGCTCGCCCGCTACCTCCGCCGGCACCTCACCGAAGACGACCTACCCCACCTCGAACCGCTCCTCGGACGCCTCTGCGCCGACCACGCCCACGCCCTCGACCAGCTCGACCAACATGACCAGCGCAAGGACAGCTAGATGGTGGACATCAACCGCGACCAGTACGGGCGCCCCCTCGTCCCCGACCCAGCCACCGGCAACATCCGCGCGTGGACCCGCGTCACCACCCTCGCCGCCACCATCTCCGACCGCCACGCCCTCGAACGCTGGGCGCAACGCAACCTCATCAAAGGCATCGCCGCACGCGAAGAACTCGTCCTCCGAGCCGCAGCCGCAGGAGACGACCGTGCCGCGCTCGACAGCATCGTCGACGCCGCCCTAGAAGCCGCCAAAACCTCATCAGCAGCCGACATCGGCACCGCGCTGCACCGGCTCACCGAACGGCATGACGCCGGCGAAGACATCCAAGTCCCCGCCGCCTACCAAGACGACATCAAATCCTACATCCACGTTCTAGCCGAATCCGGCGTCAAAGTCGTCCCCGAATGGA
>WHUB01000445.1 GCA_009377395.1 Actinophytocola sp.
AATCCTACCGGGGGCGCACCACCGGGGGCGCGTATTGCATCTACACTTTCCGCGCTCGGGGAATGTGACCCCAAGCTGCGACAAGAGAAGATTCGGTCGTTCCTGCGCCACGCAGAGCGGGTCGGGCGTGAGGTCTGCGGCCTTGACTTCGAGGCACTTGCGGTGCTCGTGGCGCGGGGTACGAGTTATCGTGTGAGCATGACTGCCGCCGCGTCACAGCAGGGACCGAACCCGGGCCAAGAGCGATTCGACTCGCCCAGGGACATCCGGGCGGCGCTGCTGCCCGAGGAGGTTACGGCGTTTGACGCTGCGTATCAGCGGGCTTTGCAGGAAGCGTCTGAGACGTTGAGCCTCGAAGCGCTTCAGTCGACACTGGCCAACTGGCGGCGCATCGCGCGGATGACGCAGGCCGATCCGGGCGCGCATCGCCGGATGTTGCAGCAGGCCGAGCGGACCCGCAGGACCGGGCAGCCGCCCGAGAACGCGGTCGAGTGGGAGCAGTTGCGAGCTGAGCTGGGCGTCTGAATCTTGGCCTATCGCATCGTGACGGACCCACAGGTCCGTGCGCAGATCCGTGCCCTACCCGCCGAGGTGCTGCCCCTATTGG
>WHUB01000446.1:0-277 GCA_009377395.1 Actinophytocola sp.
AGCACGGCCATCGGGTCATCGACTGGGTGGCCGACTACCTGGGCGGCGTCGGCGAGTACCCGGTGGGTGCTCAGGTGTCGCCGGGCGAGGTACGCGCCGCGCTGCCGAGCCGGCCACCGGAGCGCGGCGAGCCGTTCGAGGCCGTGCTGGCCGACCTGGAACGGGTGATCCTGCCGGGCGTCACGCACTGGCAACACCCGTCGTACTTCGCGTACTTCCCCTCCAACGCCTCGGGTCCGGCGGTGCTCGGTGACCTGCTGTCGGCCGGGCTGGGTGT
>WHUB01000446.1:287-604 GCA_009377395.1 Actinophytocola sp.
ACTCCGCGTCGAGTGCCAACCTGGTGGCACTGCTCGCGGCGCGGCACCGCGCTTCCGGTGGCACGGCGGAACGCTCGGGAAGCGACGGGCGGTACACGGTCTACGTGTCGAGCCAGACGCACTCCTCGATGGAGAAGGCGGTCAGGATCGCCGGCGTCGGCTCGGACCGGCTCAGGGTCGTCGACGTGGACGCCGAACATGCGATGGACCCGGTCGCGCTCGACCGGACGGTGGCGGAGGACCGCGCCGCTGGGGCCGTGCCGATGCTGGTCTGCGCGACCGTCGGCACGACCGCCACGGTGGCGATCGACCCGGTA
>WHUB01000447.1:0-278 GCA_009377395.1 Actinophytocola sp.
CGCTGCGCATCCCACCGAACCGCAGGCGTCGACGGGCGCGCCGCCGAACGCGCAGAGCGAGGTCGTGGATCTCTGCAGAGACCTCATCCGCATCGACACGACGAACCCGGGCGACGGCACCGGGCCCGGTGAGCGGAAGGCCGCCGAGTACGTCGCGGCGCGGCTCGACGAGGTCGGCGTGGAGCACACCATCTTCGACAGCGCGCCGCACCGCACCAGCGTGGTCAGTCGCGTCGCCGGCGCCGACCCTTCGCTTCCCGCCCTCCTCGTTCACGGCC
>WHUB01000447.1:288-604 GCA_009377395.1 Actinophytocola sp.
TCCTTCGAGGTCTCCCCAGACCTGCGCTTCTATCTGGTCGAGACCGCGCAGAAGGGCCTCGCATGGATGCGGCTGGTCGCCGACGGCACCGCCGGCCACGGCTCGATGACGAACGCCGACAACCCGGTCACCGAGCTGGCCAAGGCCGTCGGCCGGCTGGGTGACCACCGGTGGCCGATCACGCTGACCCCGACCGTCCAGACCTTCCTCCAGGAGGTCTGCGATGCGTTCGGCGTGCCGTTCGACCCGGCCGACCCCGTCCCCGCGCTCGACCGTCTCGGTCCGCTCGCCCGGTTCGTCGGCGCGACGCTCCAGC
>WHUB01000448.1 GCA_009377395.1 Actinophytocola sp.
GGCACCAGACCTGGGCGCTACCGCGCACCGGACAGCCTGATCGCCTTCCTTGACAAGCTATAGCCACTCTGTGCTGCCGGATTATGCCGACTACACGACCGCGCTACCCCCGCTGACCAGCGCCTTCACCCCCACGGTCGGCATAATCCAGCGGTCAGCATAAGCCGACGACGGTGTCGTGCTCTGCCGCTCCGAACAGCAAGCCAGGGCTGCGCTGGCTGCGGTCGAGGATCTTCTCGGCGGGCTGGGACTGCAACTGCACCCGGGTAAGACCCGGGTAGTTGACCTGTGTGAGGGCCGGGAAGGGTTCGACTTCCTCGGCTGCCACTTCCGCGCCCGGATGTCTGGGCGGCTGTGGGAACAGAAGCGAATCGTGCGCTACTACCTGCACCGCTGGCCCAGCCAGAAGGCGATGAAGCGGCTCCGGGAGAAGGTCCGTGACCGGACCGGCCGCAACCGCGTCGGGGTCGATGTCCGGATCGTCATCGATGAGCTGAACCCGATCCTGCGCGGCTGGGGCAACTACTTCGGCACCGGGAACGCCGCCGATAAGTTCATCCAGATCGACCGGTACGTCACCTGGCGACTGCGTCGCTTGCAGATC
>WHUB01000449.1 GCA_009377395.1 Actinophytocola sp.
TCGGACCGGTCATCACCATCGTGTAGCCCATCTCTGGCATGGGCGTCACCTGCCACCCGAACGTCTCGCCGTAGAACTTCCGTGCCCGGTCGCCGTCGTCGAACGGGATCTCAAAGTGCACCACCTTGCCGGTCATGCTGCCTCCCAGGGAATGGTGTGGAGCCTCCAGCCAACTGCAGCTCGGGCACGGCGTCAACGGGTGGGGCGACCCCCACTGGCACGTTGGCCGACCGGGCCACCGCCATCGTCCGGCCGTGGACTCGGCCACCGCGCGTTGCAGTTGCTCAGCCGGCGTCGACTCGGGCCAGTGTGGCCTCCAGCTGGCTGAGCCGTGCGGAGAGCATCGGGTTGTCGACGGCAGCGACGTGGCTCCGGGCCGCCTCCAACGCGTCGGTCCTGCCCGCAGAGACCCGGAGCATCGCGGCTTCGGCTTGGAGCTCCCGCATGCCGTGCACCGACGCCAGCTGGTCCAGGTCGTCCACGAGTTCCTCGATGTTGCCCAGTCCGTTCGCAATCGCATGGGTGACCTGGGCTGCGAGCCCGTAGGCCTCCAGCCAAACGTAGGCATCGTTGACGCGTCGGCACGCCATGCGGGAGTCGTGG
>WHUB01000044.1:0-16029 GCA_009377395.1 Actinophytocola sp.
CATCGATCATCCACCAGTACATCGAGCAACAGCGACACCCAAACTGAACAATCCGCCGTCCCCACCCCGAACAGCGGGGCCTGCGCCGACAAATCTCCGGTCAAGGGCAGCCGCTTCATCACCCATATGAAGCAACTGCGCGGCGTCGAGACGGCGCTGGCCAACTTCCTCGCGAGCGGCGTGCTGGCGCTGGGACCGACAGACCCACCGACCCTGGGTCCGATGCTGTGGTAACTGCCGCCGCGCCTGGCGTTCGACCCCGACCGGCTCGCCGCGTTCTTCGCGCTACTGCCGCGATCGACCAGCGAGGCGGCGTCGCTGGCGCGGCGGCATGACGACAAGCTGACATTCTCGCCGTTCACCGAGGTCGACGTAGATCGGCCGCTGCGGCATGCGTTGCAGGTGCGGCATCCCAGCTTCGCGGCGGCGAAGTGTGTCGAGCTGCTGCGCGAGCACGATGTCGCGTTGTGCGTTGCGGACTCGGCCGGTGAGTGGCCGCACATCGAGGAGGTGACCTCGGACTTCGTGTACGTCCGGCTGCACGGCGACACCGAGCTCTACACCAGCGGCTACACCGATGCCGCACTGCGGGAGTGGGCAGGCAAGATCCGGCGGTGGTCCCGGGACCGGGATGTCTGCGTCTACTTCGACAACGACGTCAAGGCCCACGCTCCCCGCGACGCCATGACGCTGGCCGACCTGCTGGTCGCAGGGCCCCGGTGACGTCGTCAGAGCGCCTTCGACTCGGCCTTACCGCTCGCCTGGCCCACGTGCTCGCCCTCGGCGAACTCCTCGACCATGCGCGAGCAGAACGCGGGCAGGTCGTCCGGCTTGCGGCTGGTGACCAGGCCGTTGTCCACCACGACCTCCTCGTCGACCCAGGTCGCACCGGCGTTGCGCAGGTCGGTCTTGAGGCTGGGCCAGGACGTCAACGTCCGGTCGCGCACGACGTCGGCCTCGATCATCGTCCACGCTGCGTGGCAGATCGCGGCGACCGGCTTCCGGTGCGCGAAGAACTCGCCGACGAACCGCACCGCGTTGGGGATCGTGCGAAGGTTGTCCGGGTTCGCAACGCCGCCGGGCAGCACCAGCGCGTCGTAGTCTGACGGGGCGACCTCCGTGACGACCTTGTCGACCGAGAAGGTGTCGCCGGGGTCGAGGTGGTTGAACGCCTGCACCTGGCCGGGTTGGTACGACACCAGCTCCGGCGTGCCGCCCGCGTCTTCGATGGCGCGCCACGGCTCGGTCAGCTCCACCTGCTCGGCGCCCTCCGGGGCGACGAGGAACGCGATCCGCTTGCCCTCAAGAACCTTGGACACGATGACCTCCTTATCTCTCCTGCTGGGTTGCACGAGAGTTCGGGGTCGAAACCAGGGACAGCCCTGATGTGGCCGGCCGCGCGGCGCCAGAACATGGAGGCATGACACAAGACGTGACCACCACCGGCGTGAAGCGGCTCCGCAGAAGCTCCACCGACAAGATGATCGCGGGCGTCTGCGGCGGCTGGGCGAAGTACACTGGGATCGACGTCGCGCTGCTGCGGATCGTGCTCGTCGCGACGACGCTGTTCGGCCTCGGCGCACCGATCGTCGTCTACGCCGCATGCTGGCTCCTCATGCCACAGGACGACTGAACGTCGAACACGGCGGCACGAGCGCAGGACACAGCGGCACGAGCGCAGGACACGACGCAACCGGCGCACGCAAAAGGGCCCGGGTGCCGAAAAGCACCCGGGCCCCTGTTTGCCGTTAGGCGTGTGGACCTATCAGAAGTCCATGCCGCCCATGCCGCCGGTCGGGTCGCCTGCCGGAGCAGCACCCGCCTTCTCCGGCTTGTCGGCGATGACGACCTCAGTGGTGAGGAACAGCGCGGCGATCGACGCCGCGTTCTGCAGCGCGGACCGGGTCACCTTCGCCGGGTCGATGACGCCGGCGGCAACCAGGTCCTCGTACTCGCCGGTGGCGGCGTTGAGGCCGTGGCCCTCTGGCAGGCCCTTGACCTTCTCCACCACGACGCCGCCCTCGAGACCGCTGTTGACGGCGATCTGCTTGAGCGGAGCCTCGACGGCGACCTTGACGATGTTCGCGCCGGTGGCCTCGTCGCCGGTCAGCTTGAGGCCGTCGAACGCGGCCTTGGACGCCTGCAGCAGGGCGACGCCACCACCGGCGACGATGCCCTCCTCGACGGCGGCCTTGGCGTTGCGCACCGCGTCCTCGATGCGGTGCTTGCGCTCCTTCAGCTCGACCTCGGTCGCGGCGCCCGCCTTGATGACGGCGACGCCACCGGCCAGCTTGGCCAGCCGCTCCTGCAGCTTCTCGCGGTCGTAGTCGGAGTCGCTGTTCTCGATCTCGGCGCGGATCTGGTTGACCCTGCCCTGGATCTGGTCGGCGTCGCCAGCACCCTCGACGATGGTGGTCTCGTCCTTGGTGATGACGGCCTTGCGGGCGCGGCCGAGCAGGGAGATGTCGGCGTTCTCCAGCTTGAGGCCGACGTCCTCGGTGATGACCTGGCCACCGGTGAGGATGGCCATGTCCTGCAGCATCGCCTTGCGGCGGTCACCGAAGCCGGGGGCCTTGACGGCACAGGACTTGAAGGTGCCGCGGATCTTGTTGACGACCAGGGTCGCCAGCGCCTCACCCTCGAGGTCCTCCGCGATGATCAGCAGCGGCTTGTTCGACTGCATGACCTTCTCCAGCAGCGGAAGCATGTCCTTGACGTTGGAGATCTTCGAGCCGTAGAGCAGGACGTACGGGTCCTCGAGCACCGTCTCCTGACGCTCGGCGTCGGTGACGAAGTAACCCGAGATGTAGCCCTTGTCGAAGCGCATACCCTCGGTGAGCTCGAGCTCGAGGCCGAAGGTCTGGCTCTCCTCGACCGTGACGACGCCTTCCTTGCCGACCTTGTCCAGCGCCTCGGCGATCAGGTCACCGATGGTGCGGTCGGCGGCGGAAATCGAGGCGGTGGCAGCGATCTGCTCCTTGGTCTCGACCTCCTTGGCGGCCTTCAGCAGCTGCTCGGTGACGGCCTCGACGGCCTGCTCGATGCCGCGCTTGAGGCCGATGGGGTCGGCACCGGCAGCGACGTTGCGCAGACCTTCCTTGACGAGGGCCTGGGCGAGCACGGTGGCGGTGGTGGTGCCGTCACCGGCGACGTCGTCGGTCTTCTTGGCGACTTCCTTGACGAGCTCGGCCCCGATCTTCTCCCACGGGTCCTCGAGCTCGATCTCCTTGGCGATGGAGACACCGTCGTTGGTGATGGTCGGCGCGCCCCACTTTTTCTCGAGCACGACGTTGCGGCCACGGGGGCCGAGCGTCACCTTGACGGCTTCGGCGAGGGTGTTGAGGCCGCGCTCAAGACCACGGCGGGCGTCCTCGTCGAACGCGATCAATTTGGCCATTTCGGTGTGGTCCTCCGGTATTGGGCGCCGTGCTCACCGCGAGGGCTCACACGGCAGGACTCTGCAACTTGGCCAGGCTCGGTGCCCGCGACGGACGACCGGCTCGGAGGTCCGAGCCAAGCCTCACCGTCCCGACCTTCAGGCGAGAGCGGCATTCGGAGCCGTTCCCACCTAGCACTCTCATCGTGAGAGTGCCAATCACGTGTTTAGCACTCTCGGCATGCGAGTGCAACCTCGGGTGGTCGCGGTTCGCCGCTCCGATTCCTACGCCGTCGCGATGATCACGACGGCGAGCACGACCAGGAGCACGGCGACGGCGACCGCCAACAGCGGAACGAGCCAGCTCGGCCGGGCCTTCCGCTCCTGCTCAGGGGGCGCATGACCGCTCATGGGCACCCGCTCCGTCACGGCCGAATCGTACCCGGGTGGTGGAACGGAACCCGGGCCTCGGCCGGCGGGACGCGACCCCCTCGGCGGCTGGGACGGCCGCCCGTTGCCCGGCTGCGACGGGAGCGCCTCCCGCGCCGCCGCGACCAGTTCGACACAGCTCCGATAGCGCGCGGCCGGGTCCTTCGCCATGCCGGTGGCGAGCACGACGTCGACGGCCGCGGGCAGGCTCGGCGCGATCCGCGTCGCCGAGGGCGGCGGGATGTTCAGGTGTCCCTTGATCACCGTCTGCACGTCGCCGGGGTACGGCGGCCGTCCGGTCAGGCACGCGAACAGCACGCAGGCGAGCGCGTACTGGTCGGCCCTGCCGTCGAGCGGCTCGCCGCGCAGGTGCTCCGGCGCGGCGTAGGTGGGCGAGCCGAGGAAGTCGCCGCCCCTGGTGCGGTGGCCGGTCGCGCCACGCCGGGTGAGCCCGAAGTCGCCGAGGTAGACGTGTTCCTTCATCGACTCCCGCTCGGTGACGAGCACGTTGGCCGGTTTGACGTCGAGGTGCACCAGGCCGCGCCGGTGCAGCGTGTCGAGGGCGTCGGCGACCTGCTCCAGCAGGCACACGGCGCGCTCGGGCCGCATCGGGCCGCCCGAGATCAGGCTGGCGAGGTCGGAGCCGTCGACGAGCCGCATGCCGATGTAGTGCATGCCGCCGAACTCGCCGAAGTCGTAGAGCGGGACGATGTTGGGGTGGTCGATGGCGGCGGTGTTGCGAGCCTCGTCGACGAACCGTTCCCGGAACTCGGCGCTGCCGCCGAAGTGCTCGCCGATGACCTTGAGCGCCACCTTTCTGCCGAGCCGGACGTCGGTCGCCCGGTACATGACGCTCATCCCGCCCTTGCCGAGCACGCCCTCGATGCGGTAGTTGCCCAACCGGCGTCCCGTGAGGTCCCCGACCTGCTCGTCCGTCACGTATAGGAGCCTAACGTGCCAGCGGGAGATTCCACGCCTATCGCCCAGTACCCTGGCCCCGTCAGCCGCCGACGCGAGAGGATCACGTCCATGAGCCAGCCCCTCTCCGTGGCCGAGTACAAGGCGACGGTCGCAGCGCTGCTGCCGGCCGCGCGCACCGTGACCCTGCCGGTGGAAGAGTGCCACGGCCGGGTGCTCGCGGAGGACGTCACCGCGGGCGTGTCGCTGCCTCCATTCGACAACTCGGCGATGGACGGCTACGCGGTGTGGGCCGCCGACGTCGCGGGCGCGTCGGAACGGGCGCCGATCGAGCTGCCGGTCGCCGCCGACATCCCGGCCGGACGCACCGACGGCCCGCCGCTGGAACCTGGCACCGCGCACCGGATCATGACCGGCGCGCCGATGCCGGACGGCGCCGACACCATCGTCAAGGTGGAGGACACCGACGGCGGCACCGAGCGGGTGCGGCTGTTCGCGGCGGCCGAGGTCGGCAAGAGCGTCCGGCGGGCGGGCGAGGACGTCGCGGGCGGAGCGATCGCGTTGCGGGCGGGCACCCTGCTCGGCGCCGCGCAGCTCGGGCTCGCCGCGGCCACCGGGCGGGACGCGCTCGCCGTCAAGGCCGGACTGCGGGTGCTGGTGCTGTCGACCGGGTCGGAGCTGGTGCTGCCGCCGGACCCGCTGCGACACGGGCAGATCTACGAGTCCAACGCCATCATGCTCGCCGCCGCGATGCGGGCGCTCGGCTGCGAGGTCGACGTCGTGCGCAGCGTCGCCGACGACGTGGGCACCTTCCGGGAGATCCTGGCCAAACACAGCGAGCACGCCGACCTCATCGTGACGTCCGGCGGGGTGAGCGCGGGCGCGTACGAGGTGGTCAAGGACGCGCTGACCAGCGAGGGCGTGCGGTTCACCAAGGTCGCGATGCAGCCGGGCGGGCCGCAGGGCTGCGGCACCGTCGCGGGCACGCCGATCGTGACGCTGCCCGGCAACCCGGTGAGCGTGCTGGTGTCGTACGAGGTGTTCCTGCGACCGGCGCTGCTCACCGCGCTCGGCCACGCGCACGTCGACCGGCCGGTAGTGCGGGCACAACTGCTGGAACCGCTGGCCGCCCCGGCGGGCAAGCGGCAGTTCCGGCGCGGCTTCTACACCCCGCCGGTCGCGCCCGGCGCCGGCAGCGTCACCGGCACGGTCGGGCCACGCGGCGGACCCGGCTCGCACCTGCTCGCGGCGTTCACCCAGGCGAACTGCCTCATCGTGATCGACGAGGACACCACCGAGGTCGCCGAGGGCGCCGAGGTGGACGTGCTGCTGCTGAGCTGAGGTGTCAGGGAAAGCGGCCGTGACCGCACGCGGTAACGTAGACACGCACTGAGAAGACAACGACGGAAAGTCAAGCATGAACCCGGCCTCACCCGGCACTCCGCCCCCACCGGCGCCAGAGGCACGCATCCGCGAGACGCTCAGCCACGCGGCGACGCTGGCTCGCGAGACCGTTCCCCCCATGCATGCGGCGGGCAGGCCGTTCGTGCTCGGCGCGGCCGCCGCCGCACTCGCGCTGCGCAAGATCAGTAAGCCGCTCGGCACCCTCGGCTTCGTCGGCGCCGCCGCCACCGCCTGGTTCTTCCGCGAGCCAAGACGCGTGGCGCCGCCGCGCGCCGGCGTCGCCGTCGCACCGGCCGACGGCACGATCGCCACCATCGGTGAGGCCGTGCCGCCCGCCGAGCTCGACGCGGACCAGACGCCGCGGCCACGGATCAGCATCTTCCTGTCCGTCTTCGACGTCCACGTCCAGCGGATCCCAGCGGCCGGGCAGATCGAGGCGGTCGCCTACCGCAAGGGCAAGTTCCTCTCCGCCGACCTGGACAAGGCCAGCGAGGACAACGAACGAAACTCGGTCACCATTCGCACCGGCGACGGCCACGAACTGGTCGTGGTGCAGATCGCCGGGCTGATCGCGCGTCGCATCCTGTGCGAGGTCGGCACCGGCGAGAAGGTCACCACCGGCCAGACGTACGGGCTGATCCGGTTCGGCTCCCGCGTCGACCTGTACCTGCCACGGGGCAGCCGGGTGCTGGTCGCCGAGGGGCAGCGCACCGTCGGCGGCGAGACGGCGCTGGCCGAGCTTCCCCCGGCCTTGGAGACCTGATGGTGCGCACCGCCCCCGGTGTCCGCCTGTTGCCGAACGCGATCACGGTGCTCGCGCTCTGCGCCGGACTGTCCGCGGTGCAGTTCGCGTTGCAGGGCAACTTCCACCTCGCCATCGTCGGCGTCGTGGCCGCCGCGCTGCTCGACAGCCTCGACGGCCGGATCGCCCGGCTGCTCGACGCGACGTCGAAGATGGGCGCCGAGCTGGACTCGCTGTCCGACGCCGTGTCGTTCGGCGTCGCGCCCGCGCTGGTGCTGTTCGTCTGGCAGGCCGACGGCAACCGGTTCGGCTGGATCGCGGCGCTGGTGTTCGCGGTGTGCATGGTGCTGCGGCTGGCCCGGTTCAACACGCTGCTCGACGACACCGACAAGCCGCCGTTCGCCTCGGAGTTCTTCGTCGGCGTGCCCGCGCCCGCCGGTGGGCTGCTCGCGCTGACGCCGGTGATCCTGACGCTGGAGTTCGGCACCGGCTGGTGGTCGACCGGTCCGGTGGTCTGGCTGTGGCTGATCGCGATCGCGGCGCTGGCGATCAGCAGGCTGCCGACGCTGTCGCTGAAGTCGGTGAACGTGCCCGCGAAGGCGGTCGCGCCGCTGCTGGTCGGCGTCGGCCTGCTCGCGGCCGCGATCGTGCAGTACCCGCTGATCGCGTTGAGCTCGGCGTTGCTGCTCTACCTGGTGCACGTGCCGTACGCGAGCTACCGCTACGACTGGCTCGCCCGTCACCCGGAGGCGTGGGACGTGCCCGCGCGCGAGCGCAGGGCGATCCGGCGCAGCGGCCGTCGCCACCGGCGGCTCGGGCTGCGGCGGCCGATCCGCAGCCGGATCGCGGGCGCGTCGCTGCCCCGGGTGCGGCTGCCGCGCAACGGCGGCCAGCGCGAGGGTTCGGAGCAGACGGTCACAGTGCGCGAGTCGCCGCCCTCGACACGCAGCGGTGACGGCTCCCGCACCCGCAACTGGCGCCGGCTCGGCCTCCGCAAACAGTAGGGCGCGCTCGTCCCGGGCTCAGTAGGCTCGGCACCGTGACGACACCGGAGATCACGCTGACCGCGCGGATGAGCCCGTCCGCGCTCGACACCCGGCGCGGAGTCGTGCGGCTGCATCGGGAGGTGCTCGACGCGCTCGGCCTGCGCGCGTGGGACGCGGTGCGGCTGGTGGGCGCGCGGGTGAGCGCGGCGCTCGCGGCGCAGGCGCCCGAGGACGGCCAGCACGGCGTGCTGCTGACCGACGACGTCACGCTGTCCAACCTGGGCGTCACCGAGGGCGGCGAGGTGGTGGTCTCGCCCGCCGACGTCGCGCACGCCACGAGCGTGACGGTGGCCGGGTCGCGGCTGGCGAGCATGTCGCTGCCGCCGGAGACGTTGCGGCTGGCGCTGATCGGGAAGGTGTTCACGGTGGGCGACGCGGTGTCGCTGCTGCCGCAGGACCTCGCACCCCCGGCGGGCGCCGACGTGGCGCACGCGCGCGGCAAGCTCTCCCGCGCCATCGGCATGACCTGGACGACGGAGCTGCTGACCATCACCGCGACCGACCCGGACGGCCCCGTCACCGTCGGCCCGTCGACGGTCCTCTCCTGGCGCGCCGTGTCCGGCGCTCCTGCCGCCGTGTCCCCCGCTCCTGCCGTCGTGTCCGACGCTCCTGCCGCCGTGTCCGGCGCTCCTGCCGTTGTGTCCGGCGTTCCCGACGCCGTGTCCGACGTTCAGGCCGCGCCGCCGGTGGCCGATCTCGCCGGGGCACGCCAGGTCGCCGGCACGCTCGCCGAGTGGTTCGAGCTCGCCTTCTCCCATCCCGGCCTGCTGGCGCAGCTCGGCGCGTCGGCGCGGCTCGGGGTGCTGGTGAGCGGGCCGGAAGGCGTCGGCAAGGCGACCGTCGTGCGGTCGGTGGCCCACGCCAACGACATCACCGTGGTGCCGCTCGCGGCGCCGAACATCGCCGTGCTCGAACCAGGCGCCGCCGTGTCCCGGCTCGACGAGGCGATCGCGGCGGCGAAGGCGGCAGCCGGGCCGGCCGCGCTGCTGCTCACCGACGTCGATGCCCTGCTCCCGGCGCCCGAGCCGCCACCCGTCGCCACTGTGCTGCTCGACCGCATCCGCACCGCCCTGGAAACGCCGAACCTGGCCGTCGTCGCCACCACCGCGCATCCCGAAGGGGTGGACAGCAGGCTGCGCTCGGTGGACCTGCTCGACCGCGAGCTGAGCCTGTCACTGCCCACCACCGAGGTGCGCACCGAGCTGTTGCGGGTGCTGCTCCGCGACGTTCCGCTCGAACCGGACGTCGACCTCGGCGCGATCGCGGCCAGGGCACCGGGTTTCGTCGCCGCCGACCTGATCGCGCTCCGGCGCGACGCCGCCCTCCGGGCGGCCGTGCGGCAGCGAACGACGTCCCTGCCGCGCGTGGCGCAGCAGGACCTGCTGGACGCGATCACCACCGTCCGTCCACTGTCTATGTCCGAATCGGACACACTCGCCACCGGCGGTCTGGGCCTTGACGACGTCGGCGACATGCACGACGTCAAGCAGGCGCTGACCGAGGCGGTGCTGTGGCCGTTGCGCTACCCCGACTCATTCGCCCGGCTCGGCGTGACCCCGCCGCGCGGAGTGCTGCTCTACGGTCCGCCGGGCGGCGGCAAGACGTTCCTGGTGCGGGCGCTGGCAGGCACCGGCGCGCTCAACGTGTTCGCGGTCAAGGGCGCGGAGCTGATGGACAAGTGGGTCGGCGAGTCGGAGCGCGCGGTACGAGAGCTGTTCCGCCGGGCCGCCGATGCCGCGCCGTCGCTCTTGTTCCTGGATGAGATCGACGCGCTGGCGCCCCGGCGCGGACAGTCCGGCGACTCCGGCGTCGCCGATCGCGTCGTCGCCTCGCTGCTGACCGAACTGGACGGTGTCGAGCCGCTGCGGAACGTCGTCGTGCTGTGCGCGACCAACCGGCCGGAGCTGGTCGACCCGGCGCTGTTGCGTCCGGGACGGATCGAACGGCTGGTGTACGTCCCGCCACCGGACGCGGAGGCGCGGGCCGAGATCCTGCGTACCTCGGCGCAGCACACGCCGCTGGCGTCAGATGTGGACCTCGATGCGCTCGCGGCCACGCTGGATGGTTACTCCGCCGCCGACTGCGCCGCGCTGATCAGGGAGGGCGCGCTCACCGCGATGCGCGAGTCGCTCGACGCGGCGGCGGTAACGGCGCCGCACCTGGAAACGGCACGAGCCGCCGTTCGGCCCTCGCTCGATCCGGCGCAGCTCGCCGCGCTGGAAGCCTACGCGGCCGGACGCTGACCGCGAACGCAGAACACAACGTCCTGAACGTGGGACACGACGTCCTGGGTGCAGGACACGGCGGCACGAACGCAGGACACGACGCAAGCCCGCACCCGGCGCCGCGCTACTTGGCCGACCGGTCGCGGCCTTCGTAGTCCTTGGTCACGATGACGATCACGCCGGGGCTGGCGTCCTTGATTCCCTCGAACCGGGGTTCCACCCGCATGCTGAACTTCGCGCCGATCTGCTGCGCGGCGGCCTCTTCCTCGGTTCCGGGGCGGTAGAACACCGTCGTGGTGGAGAGGACGCCGTCCGCGTAGTTGCCCACCTCGCTGACGCCCCAGCCTCGCGCGCGCAGGTCGCGCGCGGCGCGCGAGGCGAGGTTCGGGATGGTGCTGTTGTTGTAGACCCGGACGTCGACCATGGTCTTGAGCTCGTCGGCGTCCTTGCCGTCAGCCGCGGCCACCGGACGCTGGGTGGCGCCCTCACCGCCCTGACCCGGCCCGCCGGTCGTGCCGGTGGCGCTCGGCGTGCTGGTCGTCGTGGTCGCCGACGCGGACGCCGAGGTGGTCGGAGACGACGAGGGGGCGGCCGACGACGTCGGGGCCGGAGTGGTTGTCGGCTGCTGCGTGCTCGGCGCGGCGACCTCGTCCTCGCCGCCGCCCGTGACAGCCGAAACCGTGCCGAACGCGATCGCGATCACCGCGACGCCGAGCAGCGCAAGCCCAGCGATCCGCAGCGGCCGAGACACTCCTGGCATGGTCATGGCAGCTCGATCCCGAGCCGTCGTGCCGCCCGCACCCGCTTGCGCGCCGACCTCGCCTTACGCAACCGCTTGATCAGCATCGGATCCGCCCGCAGCGCCGCCTCCGAGTCGATGAGCCGGTTCAGCACCTGGTAGTAGCGCGTCGACGACATGCTGAACAGCTCGCGGATGGCCCGCTCCTTCGCCCCGGCGTACTGCCACCACTGCCGCTCGAACGCCAGGATCTCGCGGTCCCTACGGGACAACCCGTCCGCGGCCGCGTCGGCATGGGCCAGCGGGGATGGCTCATCGGGCCGAGGCATCGGCTCCGCGGCGTCCATCTGGCTGTTCGCCTCACAATCGCGTCGTACTCGCAGGTGCTGCGCCAGGCGCGGGTAGCGAATCACAGGGCTGTGATTCGCTGGCGAACATTAGATCATGCTCCGCCGACAGGCTGGCGGCATTGGGTCGGCGCGTCGGCGGCCGTTCACCCAGTCCCCCGAGCGGTTCAATCGGCGTCATCCGTGCGGATTAGGATCGCGGACGTGACCGTGCATCCCATCCGCATCGCAGGCGACCCCGTCCTGCACAACCCGACCCGCAAGGTAGAGCAGTTCGACGACGAGCTCCGCACGCTCGTCGAGGACATGTTCGACACGATGTACGCGGCGCAGGGCGTCGGCCTCGCCGCCAACCAGATCGGCGTCGACCTGCGGTTGTTCGTCTACGACTGCCCGGGCGACGAGGGCGAGCGGCACAAGGGACTCGTCATCAACCCGGCGCTCGAGACGTCGGAACGCCCCGAGACGATGCCCGACCCGGAGGACGACCTGGAAGGCTGCCTCTCGGTGCCGAGCGAGTCCTTCCCGACCGGCAGGGCGAGCTGGGCGAAGGTGACCGGCGTCGACCTGGACGGCGAGCCGGTCGAGGTCGAGGGCACCGGGTTCTTCGCGCGCTGCCTGCAGCACGAGACCGACCACCTCGACGGCCTGCTCTACCTCGACCGGCTGGTCGGCAGGAACACCCGCGCCGCCAAGAAGGCGCTCAAGCAGAACGGCTGGGGCGTGCCCGGGCTGAGCTGGAACCCCGCCGAGGGCCCCGAGCCGGGCTGAGCTACGCCCACGGCGAACTTCCCGGCACCACCGCCCCGAGCAGGCGCACACTGGATGTAACGGTGTAATTGAGCGGGGGGTGGCGGGCCATGGCCGACGTCGAACACGATGCCCTCGACGCGTACTCACGCGTCGTCAGCTCGGTGGCGGCCGCGGTGACACCGCAGGTCGCCAGCGTCTCGCTGCGGCGAGGCGGTGGCTCGGCCGTCGTCTTCGACGACACCCACCTGCTCACCAACGCCCACGTCGTCGGCTCCGCCCGCGACGGAAAGGCGACGTTCGCCGACGGCACCGAGACCCGGTTCCGCGTCATCGGCGCCGACCCGCTGTCCGACCTCGCCGTGCTCGGCACCGACAGCCACGGCACGGAGCCCGCGCTGTTCGGCGACGCCGACGAGCTGGTCGTCGGGCAGCTGGTGGTGGCGGTCGGCAGCCCGCTCGGGCTGTCCGGCTCGGTGACGGCGGGCGTGGTCAGCGCGCTCGGCCGGTCGCTGCCGGTGCGCCAGGGCCTAGCCAGCCGGGTGATCGAGGACGTCATCCAGACCGACGCCGCGCTCAACCCGGGCAACTCCGGCGGCGCGCTCGCCGACGCCACCGGCCGGGTGGTCGGCATCAGCACCGCGGTGGCGGGCATCGGGCTCGGCCTCGCCGTGCCGGTCAACCCGACCACCCGCCGCATCATCGACACGCTGCTGGTCGAGGGCCGGGTGCGGCGCGCCTATCTCGGCATCGTCGGCGTCCCGGCGCCGCTGCCCGAGGACGTCGCCGCCCGCACCGCGCAGCGCGCCGGGCTGCGCATCGTGGAGGTCGTCGGGTCGGGTCCGGCCGACCGGGCCGGACTGCGAACGGGTGATCTCATCCTGACCGTGGCGCGGGAGCGGGTCGCCGACGCGCAGGGCATCCAGCGGCAGCTGTTCGGCGAGGTCATCGGCATCTCACTGCCGGTGACGGTGCTCCGCAACGGCGCCATGGTCGACGTCTTCGCGACCCCCACCGAACTGCCGGTCGGCTGAGGGCAGCCCTTGAACCGCGACCGGGGTCGTGGCAGGGTCGAGGTTGTCAACTAAACACGCGGGAGCTCGCGCCATGGCGGGCTGAGAGGGCGGCTGGCCTCGGGCACAGCGCCGCCGACCGCATGAACCTGACCGGGTAATGCCGGCGTAGGGAGGAGAGTCGTGACCACTCTTGACGAGTCCACCCAGCTCGAGGGCGTCCAGCCGACCATCACCACCGGACCCATCACCGGGTCGCGCAAGGTCTACACCAGCACCGAGCGCGGCCTGCGGGTTCCGGCTCGGCGTATCGAGCTGAGCAACGGTGAGCACTTCGACGTCTACGACACCTCGGGCCCGTACACCGACGACGACGCTCAGATCGACGTCCATCAGGGCCTGCAACCGATGCGCAAGCCGTGGATCGACGGCCGCGAGCACAACACCCAGATGGGGTATGCCAAGGCCGGGATCATCACCGAGGAGATGGAGTTCATCGCCGCGCGGGAGCGGATGAGCCCCGAGTTCGTGCGCGAGGAGGTGGCCAGGGGCCGCGCGGTGATCCCGGTCAACCGCAACCACCCCGAGTCCGAACCGGCCATCATCGGCAAGAACTTCCTGGTGAAGGTCAACGCCAACATGGGCAACTCGGCCGTCTGGTCCTCTGTGGAGGAAGAGGTCGAGAAGATGGTGTGGGCGACCCGCTGGGGTTCCGACACGATCATGGACCTGTCCACCGGCAAGCGGATCCACGAGACCCGCGAGTGGATCATCCGCAACTCTCCCGTTCCGGTCGGCACGGTGCCGATCTACCAGGCGCTGGAGAAGGTCAACGGCGAGCCGGAGAAGCTCACCTGGGAGCTGTACCGCGACACCATCATCGAGCAGTGCGAGCAGGGCGTCGACTACATGACGGTGCACGCGGGCGTGCTGCTGCGGTACGTGCCGCTCACGGCCAAGCGCGTCACCGGCATCGTCTCGCGCGGCGGGTCGATCATGGCGGCGTGGTGCCTGCACCACCACAAGGAGTCGTTCCTCTACACCCACTTTTCCGAGCTGTGCGAGATCCTGCGGGCCTACGACGTCACGTTCTCGCTCGGCGACGGGTTGCGGCCGGGCTCGACCGCCGACGCCAACGACCGCGCGCAGTTCGCCGAGCTGGAGACGCTGGGCGAGCTGACCCACATCGCGCGGGAGCACGACGTCCAGGTGATGATCGAGGGCCCGGGCCACGTGCCGATGCACAAGATCAAGGTGAACGTGGAGAAGGAAGAGGAGCTGTGCGGCGAGGCGCCGTTCTACACGCTCGGCCCGCTCGCCACCGACATCGCGCCCGCCTACGACCACATCACCTCGGCCATCGGCGCGGCGCAGATCGGCTGGTACGGCACGGCGATGCTGTGCTACGTCACGCCGAAGGAGCACCTCGGGCTGCCCAACCGGGACGACGTCAAGACCGGCGTGATCACGTACAAGATCGCGGCGCACTCGGCCGACCTGGCCAAGGGGCACCCGTACGCCAACGAGTGGGACGACGAGATCTCCAAGGCGCGGTTCGAGTTCCGCTGGGACGACCAGTTCAACCTCTCACTGGACCCGGACACCGCGCGGGCGTTCCACGACGAGACGCTGCCCGCCGAACCGGCGAAGACGGCGCACTTCTGCTCGATGTGCGGGCCGAAGTTCTGCTCGATGCGGATCACCCAGGACATCCGCGACTACGCCGCCGAGCACGGGCTGGAGACCGTCGAGGCGATCGAGGCGGGGATGGAGGAGAAGTCCCGCGAGTTCGCCGAGCACGGGAACCAGGTGTACTT
The DNA here is from genome assembly GCA_009377395.1 of Actinophytocola sp. Lineage (GTDB taxonomy): Bacteria > Actinomycetota > Actinomycetes > Mycobacteriales > Pseudonocardiaceae > Haloechinothrix_A. The sequence goes on from WHUB01000044.1 coordinate 14,807, forward strand.
GCCCATGGCTGAGGCCGGGAACGGCGAGGCGTGACGGAGACGCCTGCCCGCGCTTTGACCATCGCCGGATCGGACTCCGGCGGTGGCGCCGGCCTACAGGCCGACCTGCGGACGTTCTTCGCCAACGGCGTGCACGGCATGTCGGCCGTGACCGCCGTGACGGTGCAGAACTCCGTCGGGGTGTCCGATGTGGCCGAGATTCCGCCGTCGGTGGTCGCCGCCCAGATCAGGGCGGTGGCCACCGACATCGGCGTCGACGCGGCCAAGACCGGCATGCTGGCCACCACCGAGATCATCATGGCGATCGTGGCGGCCTGCGACGAGACCGGCATCGGCGCGTCGGGCGCGACGCCGCTGGTGGTCGACCCGGTGGCGGCGTCCATGCACGGCGACCAGCTACTGCGGGACGAGGCGCTCGACGCCTACCGCACCGAGCTGCTGCCGAGGGCGACGCTGGTGACGCCGAACCTGGACGAGGTGCGGCTGCTGGTCGGCATCGACGTCACCGACGGCGAGCAGCAGCGCGCCGCGGCGAAGGAGCTGCACGCCCTCGGCGCGCGGTGGGTGCTGGTCAAGGGCGGGCACATGCACCACGACCCGGACTGCACCGACCTGCTCTTCGACGGCACCGAGTTCACCGAGCTCACCGGGCCCCGGTTCGACACCAAGCACACCCACGGCGGCGGCGACACGCTCGCCGCGTCGATCACGGCGGCGCTGGCGAAGGGCGCGAGCGTGCCGGACGCCGTCGCGCACGGTAAGCGGTTCGTCGCCCGCAGCGTCGAGGCGTCCTATCCGCTGGGCGCGGGCGTCGGCCCGGTGTCCCCGCTCTGGGTGCTGGACGACTGAACGCCGAACACGGCGGCCGGAAGGAGGACACGGCGCCGGGCGACGCGAGTCCCGCGTTCCGGTGCCGCGAGTCCCGACTTTCTGGGCGTCGGAAACGCCGAACACGGCGGCGTGAACGCAGGACACGGCGTCCCGAGCGTGGGACACGACGCGAACTAGCGCGGCGGGCTTGACGCCTGCGCCCAGAACCGTTGCGGGATGCGGCCCGCCAGCCGGGCGAGTCTGCCGCCCTCGACGGCCTTGCGCATGGCCGCCGCCATCCGCTCCGGGTCCTCCGCCCTCGTCACCGCCGTCGACAACAGCACGGCGTCACAGCCCAGCTCCATGGCGAGCGCCGCGTCCGACGCCGTGCCGATGCCCGCGTCGAGCACGAT
>WHUB01000044.1:16039-34885 GCA_009377395.1 Actinophytocola sp.
AGCGTCTCGAACGGCTCGGGCAGCAGGGTGCGGTCGTCGGCGTGCACCTCGAGCTTGATCCAGTCGGTCTCCAGCGCCTCCCGCGCCAGCCGCGCCGTCAGCACGGCCTCGGCGGCGCTGCGGCAGCCCGCCGTGTTGGGCAACAGCGCGATGCCGAGCCGTCGCAGCAGGTCGAGCACGCCGGAGCCGCCGTCCACGTCGGCCCGGCGCATCGCGACCGTGGTCAGCTCGGTGCCCGACTCGACCAGCGCCCGCTCCAGCACCGCGAGGTTGCTCGTGCCGCCGGTGCCGATGATGAGCCGCGAGTCCAGCTTCTGCCCGCCGATGACGAGCGAGTCCTCCGATGTCACCTGATCAGCCTCCCTGCACCGCGGTCAGGATCTCGACCTTCGCCCCGTCGCTGAGCACGACGCGCTGCCATTCGCTCCGGATCACGACCGAGCCGTCGAGGGCCACCGCGACGCCACGCTGCGTCGTGCCGACCTGCTCCAGCAACCGCGCGAGCGTCGTGCCCTCCGGGAACTGCCGCTCCTCGCCGTTCACCTCGACGTCCATCACACTCGCTCTTCCTTTCTGTCGCGTGCCGGGCTCGCCGCGGCGACGTCGTCGGGCAACTCCTCGTCCGCGAGCACCGCGAGCACCGCGTCCGCCGTGACGGGCGCGTGCAGCAGCCCGTTCCGGTAGTGCCCGGTCGCGACGATCACGCCGTCGGAGAGCCTGCCGATCAGCGGCAGGTTGTCCACGCTCGCCGCCCGCAGCCCCGCCGTGGTCTCGGCGAGCTCGTACTCACTCACGCTCGGGTACACCTGCTCGGCGTAGTCGAGCAGCTCCCGCACGCCCCCGGCCTTGACCGCCTCGTCGTACCCGCTCTCGTACTGCGTCGCCCCGACAACCAGCTCGCCGTCGACGCGCGGCACCAGGTACAGCGGCCTGCCCTCGACAATGGCGCGCACCGTGACCGCAGGCGGCGGCAGGCAGCCCTTGCGCGCGCGTAGCCGCAGGATCTCGCCCTTGAGCGGCCGGACGGCCTCGCGCAGCTCGGGGTGCAGCAGCGCGCTGCGGGCGCCCGCGGCGAGCACCACGGCGTCGGAGTCGTACTCGCCGGAGTCGGTGACGACCTGTTTCGGCGCGACCTCGCGCGCGCTCTCGCGCATGAATCGGACGCCGTGGCGGGTGCAGCCGGCTTGCAGCGCGTCGAGCAGCTGCCGGTTGTCGACGGCGAGGTCACCCGGCACGACGATCCCCGCTCGCATCGCGGACGCCAGGCCGGGGACGAGCGAGCGCAGCCTGCGCCCGTTCGCCACCTCGACACTGCGGCCGATCCGGTGAAGGTAGTCGGCGAGGATGGTCAGCTGCTCGGCGTCGGCGGCGTCCCGCGCGGCGACGACGGTGCCCGCCTCGGACAGGCCGGGCTCGAAGGCGTCGACGGCCAGCTCGCGAGCGAAGCTCGGCCAGCGCCGCAGCGACCGTTCGCCCAGCGTGAGCACCGTCTCCTCGCCCGGCCACGCCTCGGTGACCGGCGCGAGCATGCCGCCCGCCACCCAGGATGCGCCCCTGCCCGGTGCTGGATCGACGACCGTCACGCGGTGCCCGGCCGCTGCGGCCCGCCATGCCACGGCAAGGCCGATCACGCCGGCGCCGACGACGGTTACCTGTTGCGACATCACATGAATCACGCTCCCTGCGCCGGCATAACCCGGATCAGGTTCCACGGTCGGAGCTCCATGCTCCCTCTCAGCCACTGCAGCGGCTCCCGTGCGGACACTGTTCAGAGTACCGGTCACGGTAGCGTCGACGCCATGCCTCACATCGACGGCGACACGATCAGGAAGCGCTTGGCCGACGCGCGGCTGTACCTGTGCACCGATGCCCGTCGCGACCGCGGCGACCTCGCCGAGTTCGCCGACGCCGCGCTGGCGGGCGGCGTCGACATCATCCAGCTCCGCGACAAGACCGACGGCGTGCCGTTGGAGGCGTCGCAGGAGATCGCGGCGCTCGAGGTCCTCGCGGACGCGTGTGAGCGGCACGGCGCGCTGCTCGCCGTGAACGACCGTGCCGACGTCGCGCTGCACCTCGGCGCCGACGTGCTGCACCTCGGCCAGGACGACATCCCGGTCTCGCTGGCCCGGCGGATCCTGGGCGAGGACATCGTGATCGGCCGGTCGACGCACTCGGTCGCCGAGGCGCGGGCCGCCGCCACCGAGCCGGGCGTCGACTACTTCTGCACCGGCCCGTGCTGGCCGACGCCGACCAAGCCCGGCAGGCCGGCGCCCGGGCTGGAGCTGGTGCGGGACACCGCGACGACGGCGCCGGATCGGCCGTGGTTCGCCATCGGCGGCATCGATGAGCAGCGGCTGCCCGAGGTGCTCGGCGCGGGCGCGAGCCGGATCGTCGTCGTCAGGGCGATCACCGCGGCCGACGACCCCCGTGCCGCCGCCGAACGACTCTCCCGGGCGCTGCGGGAATCGTGACCAGCGTCAAGATCGACCACATCAGGGACGCGGCCGCACGCATCGCCGGTGTCGCGCTGCGCACCCCGCTGCTGCCGCAGCCGTGGTCGCGCGAGCGGGAGCTGTGGCTCAAGCCGGAGAACCTGCAACCCGTCGGCGCGTTCAAGATCAGGGGCGCCTACAACGCCATCGCCGTGCTCGGCGAGGCACACCGCGCCAACGGCGTCGTGACCCACTCCAGCGGCAACCACGCCCAGGCGGTCGCGTTCGCCGCGCGGACGTTCGGCGTCCCGGCGGTGATCGTCATGCCGGACTCGACGCCCCGGGTGAAGATCGACGCGACGGCGGCGCACGGCGCGGAGATCATCGAGGTGCCGATGGCCGAGCGCGAGCGGGTGGCCCTGGAGGTCGCGGCCGAGCGCGGCATGCGACTGATCCCGCCGTTCGACCATCCGGACGTGATCGCGGGCCAGGGCACCGTCGGCGTCGAGATCGTGGCGGACCTGCCGGACGTCGATGTCGTGCTGGTCCCGGTGGGCGGCGGCGGGCTCGCCTCCGGGGTCGGTGTCGCGGTGAAGGCGCTGCGGCCCGCGGCGCGGGTGATCGCGGTCGAGCCGGAGCTGGCCGCCGACGCGGTCGAGAGCCTGCGCGCGGGCCATCGGGTGCACTGGCCCGCGGACCGGCGGGCGCGCACCATCGCGGACGGCCTGCGCACCGAGCCGTCCGAGCTGACGTTCGAGCATCTGCGCGAGGTGGTCGACGACGCGGTCACCGTCACCGAGGACGAGATCCGCGCCACGATGCGGCTGCTGGCGACGCGGGCGCGCGTGGTGGCGGAGCCGAGCGGGGCGGTTGCCTGCGCGGCGGCGCTGCACCGTGAGCTGCCGCCGGGACGCACCGTGGCCGTGGTGACCGGCGGCAACGTCGACCCGGCGCTACTCGCCGACGTGCTGCGGATGGCGTAGCCCTGGGTGGTCGCTGGGCAGCGCCCGGTGCAGCACCCAGCCGCTGACCGTGATCGTGAGCGCCACCAGCGGCCAGGTCAGCACGGTGCGGGCGATGCCGAGCGCGACGACCTGCCCGCTCCACCAGAGCAGTCCGAACACGACGACCCGCACCGTGTACTGCCCGAACACCCACACCCAGCTCGCCCGCGAGTACGCCCGCAGCAGCGCCGGGTCGCGGCGCCAGCGGCCCTTCTGGCCGAGCAGCGTGCCGACGACGACGCCGAGCAGCGGCCAGCGCAGCAGGATGCTCAGCGCCCACACCAGCGCGCTGACCAGGTTGCTGAACAGCTGGAGCAGGAAGAAGTCCTCGGCCTGACCGGTCGACAGCGCGATGTAGGCGGCGAGCACGACGGCGGCCAGACTGCCCAGGACGGCGCTGACGCGCTTGCGGCGCACGAGGCGTTCGACCGCGACGAGCACCGCGACGGCGACGGCGACGAGCGCGCCCCACTCGATCGACCGGTCGGCGAGCAGCCAGCCCGCGACGAACGCGACCGGCGGTAGGCTGGCGTCGATGGCGCCCCGCCTGCCACCGAGCAGCGACCCGAGCGACTCCCGCCCGGCGGGTGCCTGCTCGTGGGTGGATCGCTCTGTCACGTCCCCACCCTGCCTGACCACTGACGGTGGCGGTAACGCACCCCGGCTCGGTGAACGAATAAGCGTATGACAGAGATCGCCACCCGTTACGGCACCCGTGTGGCGCCGAAACACAACGATGTGGCGACGGTTGCGCCTACCGACGGTGGCGTAGGTGCGACGGGCCGGGCATTCTCGCATTATTGAACGCCCACGGTGGACAAACGCGGCATCGTGCGGCGAGGGGGTCGCAGGCGCTGGGGCGCGCGGTAGAAGGGAGTCACGGGTATGCCTGAGTTCACCAGCTTCATCGCTCTCGGTGACAGCTTCACCGAAGGCATGAACGACGAGCTTCCCGATGGTTCCTTCCTCGGCTGGGCCGATCGGCTCGCCGTGATGCTCGCCGAGGGCAACCCCGACTTCACCTACGCCAACACGGCGGTGCGCGGCAGGACGCTGCAAGCGATCATCGACCAGCAACTGCCGCTCGCGCTGGAGGTCCGTCCCGACCTGGTCACCGTCTGCGCTGGCGGCAACGACATGCTGGTGCCCGGCGTGGACGTCGACGACGTCGGGGCCCGGTTCGACGACATGATCCGGCAGCTCACCAAGGCCGGTATCGACGTCTTGATCTTCACCGGGCCGGACACCCGCGAGGTGTCGGTGGTGAACCGCATCCGGCACAGGGTCGCGATCTACAACGCCCACCTGCACGCGACGGCGTCGCGGTACGGCACCCGCGTGGTCGACCTGTGGGCGATGGACGTGCTCCGCGATCCGCGGGCGTTCAGCGACGATCGGCTGCACTTCAGCCCGGAGGCGCACCGCCGGATCGCGCTGCGCACCGCCGAGGTGCTCGGCATAGAGACGAACGCCGACTGGCGGGAGCCGTGGCCGGAGTTCGAGCGGCCGGACTGGCTGACCATGCGGCGCTCGGACATCGAGTGGACCAAGGCGCACCTGCTGCCGTGGATCGGACGGCTGCTGCGCCGCTCGTCGGCGGGCGACGGGCTGCGGCCGAAGCGTCCAACCCTGGAGCGGTTCGCACCGCACGGCAACGGCAACGGCAACCACGTGAACGGCCACGGCGGCCACGCCGCGGAAAACGGCGCCGGCGCCATGGCGGCCACCCGGGAGTAACCTCGCGCGGGCGTGGCAACCGCACGCCAGTGGCGACAAGATGCCAAAAATTATGCGGCGAACGGAACCATTCGCGACTAGATTCGCTCTTAGTGGGCGTACGGGCAGTGTGAACCGCCGCTTGGGGACCGGTGGCCCTGCGGAAGAGGGGAGTCGCAGGACCACACACCACCAGGACACGGTGCGGCGCTGTCCGTGCCAGCCGGTCGGCACGCTTGGGGGACGTGCCGACCGGCTTTCGCTTTCCAGCTCCTAGCGCCGAACCGGAGTGAAGTCGCGCGACGCGACGAAGTCGGGACGCCGCGCGGTGGCCGCGAACGGCTCGTCGAGGGCGTTCTCGACGCTGTTGAACACCAGGAAGATGTTCGACCTCGGATACGGCGTGATGTTGTTGCCGGAGCCGTGCATGATGTTCGAGTCGAACCACAGCGCGCCGCCCGCCGGGCCGGTGAACTGGTCGATGCCGTGCTCGGCGGCCAGCTTGGTGATGTCGGTGTGGCTCGGCACCCCGATCTCCTGCTCCTTCAGCGACGATTTGTAGTGGTCGTCCGGCGTCTCGCCGACGCACTGCACGAAGGTGCGGGGCGAGCCCGGCATGATCATCAGACCGCCGTTGAAGGGGTAGTTGTCGGTGAGCGCGATCGAGCAGCTCACCGCCCTCGGCCTCGGCATGCCGTCCTCGGCGTGCCAGGTCTCGAAGTCCGAGTGCCAGTAGAAGCCGTTGCCCTTGAAGCCGGGCATGTAGTTGACGCGGCTCTGGTGAATGTAGACATCCGAGCCGAGGATCTGGCGAGCACGGTCGAGCACCCTCGGATCCCGCACCAGCTCGGCGATCCGGTCGCTGAGCTTGTGCACGTCGAAGATCGAACGCACCTCGCCCGAGCGCTTCTCGGTGATCACACGCTCCTCGGCCTTCAGCGTCTCGTCGCTGGAGAGCCGGTTCAGTTCCTGCCAGTAGCCTTGCACCTCCGCTGGGGAGAGCAGGCCGTCCACGATGGAGTAACCGTTGGCGTCGTGCGCGCGCAGCTCCGCCGGGCCCATCGGACCGTCACTGTCGGATCCCCAGATCACAGGGTCTTCCCGTTCGATCAGTTCCGGCTCGGTAGTGATCCGCGTCGGATAACTGTCGTGGATTCGGGCATCCGTGAGCGTCATGCTCGCCTCCTCGGTTCAATTATGTGTTACTGAATTCCGTGCAGCCCCATTCTGTGGTGGGAACGCGCGTAACCGCCCTTCCGAAACGGACGGGCGGTTAGCGTTATTCAGGTGTGAAATTTTTCTTTCGGTTTTAGTTTAGTCGTCCTCGACGACCAGTGGGTACACGCCGTTCTCGTCGTGCACCTCCTTGCCCGTTACCGGCGGATTGAACACACAGACCGCTTTGATGTCGGTCCTGGGCCTGAGCTGGTGCTTGTCGTGCTCGTTGAGCAAGTACATCGAACCCGGCCGCAGTTGGTGGGTTTCCCCGGTAGCGGTATTCGTAATCTCGCCTTCCCCCTCGACGATGAACACCGCCTCGTAGTGGTTGGCGTACCAGAAGTCGTTCACGGTGCCCGCGAGCACCGTCGTCTCGTGCACCGAGAAACCGACCTTGTCCTTGGAAAGGACGATCCGCTTGCTGCGCCAGTTCGGCGTCTTGATGTCGGCGTCGGTGTCGGTGATGTCGTCGAGGGTGCGGACGATCAAGCTTCTCTCCTAGTTCGGTATCTCGTTGTCAGGACGATGCCGTTATCGGAGCACGGCGGCGACGGACTCGCGGATGATGTCGATGCCCTGCTCGACCTCACCGTCGGTGAGGGTCAGCGGCGGCAGCAGCTTGGCCACCTCACCGTCGGGGCCGGACGTCTCCATCAGCAGCCCCCGCTCGAACGCGGCGGCACATACTTTACCGGCGGTGTCGCCGTCGGCGAACTCGATGCCGCGCGCGAAACCCTTGCCCTTCGCGACCAGCGAGGCGTCGGGATGCGCTTCGGCGATCTCGGTCAGCCCGGCCCCGATCCGCTCGCCCTTGGCCCGCACCGACTTCTCCAGCGTGTCATCGGACCAGAAGTGGCGCAACGCCGTGGTGCCGGTGACGAACGCCGGGCTGATGCCGCGGAACGTGCCGTTGTGCTCGCCGGGCTCCCAGACGTCGAGGTCGGGCCGGATCAGCGTCAGCGCCATCGGGATGCCGTACCCGCTGATGGACTTCGACAGGCACACGATGTCCGGCTTGATCCCGGCGTCCTCGAAGCTGAAGAATGATCCCGTCCTGCCGCAGCCCATCTGGACGTCGTCGAGGATGAGCAGGATGTCGTGCTTCTTGCACAGGTCGGACAGCGCGCGCAGCCACTCGGCGCGGGCCGCGTTGATGCCGCCCTCGCCCTGCACCGTCTCCACGATGATGGCGGCGGGGTCGTTCAGGCCGCTGCCCGAGTCGTCGAGCAGCCGCTCCAGGTAGAAGAAGTCGGGGAACTCGCCGTCGAAGTACTGGTCGAACGGCATCGGCGTGGCGTGCACCAGCGGCACACCGGCGCCGCCACGCTTCATCGAGTTCCCGGTCACCGACAGCGCGCCGAGCGTCATGCCGTGGAACGCGTTGGTGAAGTTGATGACCGATTCCTTGCCCGTGATCTTGCGGGCGAGCTTGAGCGCGGCCTCGACGGCGTTGGCGCCACCCGGGCCAGGGAAGATCACCTTGTAGTCGAGGCTGCGTGGCTTGAGCAGCACCTCGTCGATCGCTTCGAGGAAGTCGCGCTTGGCGACCGTGTACATGTCGAGCGCGTGGGTGACGCCGTCTCGCTGGATGTAGTCGAGCAGGGCTTGCTTGAGCACCGGGTGGTTGTGCCCGTAGTTCAGGGCACCCGCGCCGGCGAAGAAGTCGAGGTAGGGTTTGCCGTCCTCGGTGTGGAGCCAGCTCCCCTGCGCCCGATCGAAAACGACCGGCCAGCCGCGGCTGTAGCTGCGGACTTGCGATTCGAGCGCTTCAAAAATACTCACAGTTGCTCCGTCCGGTCCGCGCGACGGACGCGCGGCCGTTTCTCTCGGTGATGTCGGACTTCGGTCACGTGGGTTCGTGCGACGTCGTGACTATGGCACGCACCGCCTCCGGGGGCGTGACGAGCGGGCCGATCCTGAAGACGTCCTCCCGCTCGTGCTCGTCGGGAAAGTCGGTGACCGCGAACAACTCGTCGCGGCTCAGCTCGGCACCCCACCTGGTGGCGAACGAGCTGAACAACGCGATGGAGGCATCGTTGTCCGGGGTGATGGTCGTGTCCAGGTACCGCACCCCGTGGTTGAGCAGGGTGGCGTACATGGCGTCGAGCATCCGGCCGGCGAGGCCCTTGCCCCGCTGCGACGCGTCGACGGCGACCTGCCACACGACAGCGGTGTCGGGTACGTCCTGTTTCCGGTACCCCATCACGAAACCGACGGCGTCGCCATCGGAACGAGCGACGACCGAGGTGTTCGCGAAATCGTGGCACCACATGAGATACGCGTAAGAGGAATTCAGATCCAGCTTGTGCGAGTCTCGTGCGATTCGCCAGAACGCGGCACCGTCTGCCTTCGTCGGATGGTCAATCACCACATCGCCGACGGCGACAATGCCACCACCGGTCGCAGAACTGCTGTGCTTTCCCGACATGTCAACTCAACTTAACAGAACCCGTTACGCAGTCTAACCGCAGTTGACCAGGCTCACCATGATTACCAGGGCGGACGTCCGCGCGCGTGTGACAATCCCTACCATCGCTACCGATCATGGTCGCGGCCCTGGTACTTGCGCGGTGGCGCGCACGAGGGCGTCGATCGCGGTCATCGGGCCGATGTCGGTGTCGACGACCCGGTCGACCTGGGTGGCGGTCTCGATCCGCAGGCCGTCGAGCGCGGCCGCGATCCGGTCGGCGTCGTAGAGCACGGCCGGGTCCTGCGGGCCGCCGTAGCCGCGTTCGATGTTGTCCGCGTCGTGGCCGACGATCAGCAGCATCCCGCCCGGGGCGAGGGCGTCGGTCGCCGAGGCCAGCACGGTGCGCAGCTCGGGCCACGGCAGTTGCAGGTAGGACAGCAGCACCAGGTCGAAGGCGTGGGGCGGCGGTTGCCAGGCCACGACGTCGTCGTGGCGGTAGCTGACCTCGACGCCCCTGGCCTGGGCGAGCTGTCGCCCCCGGTCGAGGCCGACCCGGGAGAAGTCGACGGCGGTGACCTGCCAGCCCCGCTCGGCGAGCCACACGGCGTTGCGGCCCTGGCCGCAGCCGAGGTCGAGCGCCGTGCCCGGCGTCAGGCCGCCGACCTCGGCGACCACGCTCTGGTTCGGCCGCGCGGTGAACAGGAACTCGCTCTCCGCGAACCTCGCATCCCACTCCTCACTCCGCACCCTTCCTGTCTACCTGTTCCGGTGCGTCGTGTCCTGCGTTGGCGCCGTCGTGTCCTGCGTTCCTGCCTGCGTGTTCGGCATTCCCGCCCGCACGGCACGTGGAACTCGGCGTCGTGAACGCCGAACACGACGTCCTGGATGCAGGACACAACGGCAGGAGCGCAGGACACGACGCCGGGCCGCGTGGGAAGCGGCCGAATGTCGGTGCGGGGGGTTAGCGTCTCGTGCCGTGGCGAAGAGAAGCGCGAACTACCAGTGCACCGAGTGCGGCTACGAGGTCGCGAAGTGGGTCGGCCGCTGCCCGGAGTGTCAAGCCTGGGGCAGCGTCGAGGAACGTGGCGCGCCCAACCCGGCGCTGGCCCAGGTCGCGGCGGGCGCACCCTCCTCGCCTGCCCGCCCGATCGGCGAGGTCGACATCGAGTCCGCCCGGGCGCGCCAGACCGGCGTGCCCGAACTCGACCGCGTGCTCGGCGGCGGACTCGTCCCGGGCGCCGTCGTGCTGCTCGCGGGCGAACCCGGCGTGGGCAAGTCGACGCTGCTGCTCGAGGTCGCGTTCCGGTGGGCCGCCAGGGACGGCAGCTTCGGGCCATCGCTGTACGTCACCGGCGAGGAGTCGGCCGGGCAGGTGCGGCTGCGCGCCGAGCGCACCGAGTCGGTCAACGACCAGATGTACCTCGCGGCCGAGAGCGACCTGTCCGCCGTGCTCGGCCACATCGACGCGGTCAACCCGGGCGTGCTGATCGTCGACTCGGTGCAGACCATGGCCTCGCCCAAGGCCGAAGGCACCCCCGGCGGCGTGACGCAGGTCAAGGCGGTCACATCCGCCCTCGTCGCGATCGCCAAGGAGCGCGGGCTGCCGGTGCTGCTGGTCGGGCACGTCACCAAGGAGGGCTCCGTCGCCGGCCCGCGCGTGCTGGAGCATCTGGTCGACGTCGTGCTGCACTTCGAGGGCGACAAGCACTCCACGCTGCGGATGCTGCGCGGCGTGAAGAACCGCTTCGGCGCGGCGGACGAGGTCGGCTGCTTCGAGCTGCACGATCGCGGCATCTCGGGTGTGCCCGACCCGTCCGGGCTGTTCCTCAACCGCAGACGGGAGCCGGAGGCGGGCACCGCGATCACCGTCGCGCTCGAAGGCAAACGCCCGCTGCTCGCCGAGGTGCAGTCGCTGGTCGCGTCGACGTCGGCGGCCATGCCGCGCCGGGCCGCGAGCGGGCTCGACAGCTCCCGGCTCGGCATGATCCTGGCCGTGATGGAGAAGCGGCTGAAGATCCGCTTCGGCGAGCGCGACGTCTATGCCGCCACCGTCGGCGGCATCAAGGTGTCCGAACCGGCCGCCGACCTCGCGGTCGCGCTGGCCATCGGGTCGTCGGCACGCATCATGCCGCTGTTTCCGGAGATGGTGGCCATCGGCGAGGTCGGGCTCACCGGCGAGGTCCGGCGGGTGTCCGCCGTCGGACGGCGGCTGAGCGAGGCGGTGCGGATGGGCTTCACGATGGCGCTCGTCCCGCCCGATCCCGGCCCGGTTCCCGAGGGCATCTGGGTCCGCGAGGTCCCTGACCTGCAGACCGCGCTGGACTTCGCCGACAACGCCCAGTACGAGCATCTTTCGTGAACGGGCAACACTGTCGGTGCGCTGGCGTAATGTGTGCCGCACCAGCGAGGGCGACACACGACACAGGGAGGATGTCATGGACATACTGCTCGCGATCGGCACCCGAAAGGGACTGTGGCTGGCACGCAGCTCCGATCGCCGGAACTGGGAGATCTCCGGGCCGCAGTTCCCGGTCGCCGACGTCAAGGCGGTGGCCATCGACACCCGCAGGGAGACGCCCGGGTTGCTCGCGGGCGTGCTGAACAGCCACTTCGGACCCACGATGGTCACCAGCGACGACCTCGGCGCGACCTGGAGCGAACCGGACGACGCGCCGATCGCGTTCCCCGCCGACACCGAGGCGGCGCTGGAAGGCGTCTGGCAGTTGCGGCCGGGACCGGCGGCCGAGCCGGACGTCGTCTACGCCGGCGTCGAACCGTCCGCACTGTTCCGCTCGACGGACGGCGGCAGGACGTTCGAGCTGGTCAGGGGCCTGTGGGACCACCCGCACCGGACCGAGTGGTTTCCCGGCGGTGGCGGCAAGGCGTTGCACACGATCATCCCGCACCCGCAGGACGCCAACCGGATGGCGGTGGCGATGTCGACCGGTGGCGTGTACCAGACTGTCGACGGCGGGCAGAGCTGGAAACCCACGAACACCGGCATCACGGCGGAGTTCCTGCCGGAGCCGCCGGAGTACGGCCAGTGCGTGCACAAGGTCGCCGCGCACCCCAGCGAGCCGGACCGGATGTACCTGCAGAACCACGGCGGCGTGTTCCGCAGCGTCGACGCCGGCCAGACCTGGCAGTCCATCGCGGACGGCGTGCCGGACGACTTCGGCTTCCCGATGGTGGCGCATCCGCACCGGCCGGGCGTGATCTACAACTTCCCGCTGACCGCCTCGATGATGCGCTTCCCGCCGAAGGGCCGGTGCGCCGTGTACCGCAGCGAGAACGGCGGCGACTCCTGGACGGAGCTCTCCGACGGCCTGCCCGAGCAGGGCTTCTGGTCCGCCGTGATGCGCGACGCGATGTGCGCCGACGACGCCGACCCGGCCGGGATCTACTTCGGCTCCCGCAACGGCGAGGTGTACGCCAGCGCCGACGAGGGCGACCACTGGCGGCTGGTGGCCGACCACCTGCCGGACGTCCTCTGCGTGCGCGCTGCGGTGATCGGGTGAGCGTCGTGGCCACCGTGCGGCTGCCGTCGGTGTTGCGGCCGGACGCGGGCGGCGCCGCCGAGCTTGAGGTGAGCGGGGCGACGTTGGGCGCCGTGCTGGACGAGATCGGCATGCGGTTTCCCGCGCTGGAGCGTCGGCTGCGCGACGAGAGCGGCGCGCTGCGCCGGTACGTCAACTTCTACGTCGACGGCGAGGAGTGCCGCCGCCTCGGTGGGACGGCGGCGGCACTCGGCCCGGGCGCCGAGGTCATGGTCATTCCCTCGGTGGCGGGCGGTTGACGCACCCGGCGCTACTGGGCCAGCAGCGTGGCGCAGCGGATCAGGCCGAGATGGGAGTAGGCCTGCGGGTGGTTGCCCAGCGACCGCTCCGCGATCGGGTCGTACTGCTCCGGCAGCAGCCCCGTCGGCCCGGCCGCGTCGACCAGCTGCTCGAACAGCTCCTGCGCCTCGGTGCGCCGTCCGGTGAGCAGGTACGCCTCGATCATCCACGCCGCGCACAGGTGGAACCCGCCCTCGTTGCCGGGCAGGCCGTCGTCACGCCGGTACCGGTACACCGTCGAGCCGCTGCGCAGCTCGCCCTCGATGGCCGTCACCGTGGCCTGGAACCGCTCGTCGGCCGGGTCGATCAGCCCGGCGAGCCCGACGAACAGCGAGGCCGCGTCGAGGTCGACGCCGTCGTAGGCGGTGGTGAACGCGCGCACCTCCGGGTTCCAGCCGTGCTCGAGCACGTCGGCGGCGATGGCGTCACGCAGCCCGGACCAGTTGGCCGGCGTCTCCCGGCCGTAGGTCTGCGCGAGCTTGATCGCGCGGTCGATCGTCACCCAGCACATCACCCGCGAGTACACCCGGTGCCGCGGCACGTGGCGCTCCTCCCAGATGCCGTGGTCGGGCTCGAACCAGCGCCGGTCGACGGCCTCGGCCATCGCCCGCACCATCTGCCAGTCCGCGTCGCGCAGCTCGCCCCTGATCTCGGCGAGGTCGACGACCAGCTCGACGACCGGACCGAAGACGTCGAGCTGCACCTGGTGGTTGGCCAGGTTGCCGACCCGCACCGGCCGCGAGCCCGAGTAGCCGGGCAGCGAGTCGATGACGGCCTCGGCGCCGAGTTGGTTGCCGGACAGGGTGTAGAGCGGATGCAGCCGTTCCGGTCCGGCGAGCGTGGCCAGCACCCCGTGCAGCCACCGCAGGTAGCCCTCGGCCTCCTCGGTGGAGCCGAGCGCGACCAGCTCGCGCACCGTCATCGCGGCGTCGCGGACCCAGCAGTACCGGTAGTCCCAGTTGCGCACGCCGCCGATCTCCTCGGGCAGCGAGGTCGTCGACGCGGCGAGAATGCCGCCGGTCTCCTTGTCGACAAGCCCACGCAGTGTCAGCGCCGACCGCGCGACCAGGTCCGCCTCGACCTCGGGCAGCTTCAGCGTCGCTGCCCAGTCGCTCCAGTGGGCGCCCGCCCGCTGCCTGCGCTCCACCTCGGGCAGGTCGTGTTCGCCGAGGTCGGTGGTGCCGCACCGCAGCTCCAGCACGATGGGGTGCTCCGGCGCGGGCTGCACCACGGCCTCGGCGGTGTCGTGCAGCCCGTCCGAGGTGATCGTCCAGTCGATGCCCGGTGAGCGCAGCACGAACGGCTCCGAGGTGCCGAGCACGCGCAGCCCGTCGTGTTCCTGCAACAGCCGCACCGGCACGCCGCCGAACTCCGGCCGCGGCGCGAACACGATCGACGCCTCGGCCTCGCCGGAGATGACCCGCACCAGGTCGGTGCGGTGCGCCGCGGTGTCCGGTTCGAGGTAGTCGGTCACCAACAGCCGGTTCCAGCGCGTCTCGACGGTCATGGTGTTCGGCAGGTAACGCTGACCGAGCGGCAGGCTGTTGTGCTTGGGCCCGATCGAGAAGTGCCCCGCGCTCTGCCCGCCGAGCAGGTCGGCGAACACCGCCGCGGCGTCGGGTCCGGGGTGGCACAGCCAGGTCAGCCGCGCGTCCGGCGTCAGCAGCGCGACCGAGCGCTCGCTGGCGAGCATCGACAGCCGCTCGATCGGCGTCGCCTGCTCGCCGTAGAGCCAGTTCCGCCGCTCCTCCAGCAGGAACGCGAGCACGGTGGCGACCTCGTCGGCGCTCTCAATGCGGTACTGCGCGATGCTCTCGCCGTCGCCGACCTTCACCCCGAGGTCCGGCCCGGAAAGCCGCGCGAACGCCTTCTCGTCGGTGACGTCGTCGCCGAGAAAGATCGCCGCGTTCGCGCTGACCTGGTGGCGCAGGATGTCGAGCGCCCGGCCCTTGTCCGTCGGCACCACGGCGAGCTCGACCACCGACTTGCCGTCGGTGACGTTGACGCCGTCCCACCGGCACGGCCCGTCGTGGACGGCGTCGACGACGCGCTGGGCGTCGTCGGGATCAGCGCGCCGCACGTGCACCGCGACGCTGGCCGGCTTGATCTCCAGCGAGACGCCGAGCACGCCGTCGACCAGCCGGTCGAGCTCGACCTCCAGCTTGCGGTGCAGCTCCCGTGCGTCCGCGTCGAGCTCGTGCACGAAGCCGATGTCGAACTCCGAGCCGTGGCTGCCGACCAGGTGCACCTCGGCGGGCAGCCGGGACAGCGTGGCGAGGTCACGCAGCGCCCGCCCGGAGATCACCGCGGTCGTCGTCTCGTGCAGCGCGGCCAGCGAACGCAGCGCGCCGACCGACTCCGGCAGCGGGCGCGCGGCGTCGGGATTCTCCACGATCGGGGAGAGCGTGCCGTCGTAATCGCACGCGACAAGCAATCGTGGAGTGCGTGCGATGTGCACGATGGCGCGGCGCAGGTCCGCGGGTAGTGCCTCGGCGGTCAACGCCCCTCCAAAGAAAGTTCAGTAATGATTCGGGAAACTGCTTCTGGGGTTACGGCCCAACGGGCCGTCAGGCGCCGAGCGCGTCGAGGAACGAGCGTGCCCATCGGCCGACGTCATGGGTGAGGACCTGACGCCGTAGAGCTCGCATCCGGCGACGGCCCTCGGCTGGGTCGAGGGTAGTAGCAGTGTGCAGGGCACGTTTCACCCCGTCCAGGTCATGGGGGTTGACCAAGAACGCGCTGGTCAGCTCGGCGGCCGCGCCGGCGAATTCGGACAGCACCAGCGCACCGTTCTGGTCATGCTTGCACGCCACGTATTCCTTGCACACCAGATTCATCCCGTCCCGCAACGGGGTAACGACCATGACATCGGCGGCGCGGAAAAAAGCCGCCAGTTCTGCCCGGTCGACCGACTGATGCAGATAGTGCACGACCGGATGACCGACGGTGGCGAATTCTCCGTTGATACGGCTGACGATTCGCTCGATATCGCCGCGCATCCGCTGGTAGTGCTCGACCCGTTCCCGGCTCGGCGTCGCGAGCTGCACGAACGCGACGTCCTCGGCCGGGACGGTGCCGTCCTGCAGCATCTCGTGCAGCGCCTGGAGCCGGAGGTCGATGCCCTTGGTGTAGTCGAGCCGGTCGACGCCGAGCAGGATCGTGCGCGGGTTGCCGAGCGACTCGCGGATCTCGGCGGCGCGCTTGCCGACCTCGGGAGTACGGGCGAGCGCGTCGAGTCCGGCCGAGTCGATCGAGATCGGAAACGCGCCGACCCGCACGGTGCGGTCGCCGACCTGCACGTGACCGGGCCTCGATCGGACCCCGACCGCACCCCGGCTCGGTTCCAGGCTGATGAGCTGCCCGGCGAGCCAGAGGAAGTTCTGCGCGCCGCCCGGCCGGTGAAAGCCGACCAGATCGGCGCCGATCAGGCCGCGCACCAGCTCGGCCCGCCACGGCAGCTGCATGAAGAGCTCGACCGGCGGGAACGGAATGTGCAGGAAGAACCCGATCCGCAGGTCGGGCCGCAGGTCGCGGAGCATGCTCGGGACGAGCTGGAGTTGGTAGTCCTGCACCCACACCGTCGCGCCCTGGCCCGCGACCTTCGCGCAGGCGTCGGCGAACCGCTGGTTGACCCGGACGTAGGCGTCCCACCAGCCCCGGTCGAACACCGGGCGTTGCACGACGTCGTGATACAGCGGCCAGAGCGTCGCGTTGGAGAAGCCCTCGTAGTAGTCGCGCACGTCGGCCGACGTCAACGGGACCGGATGCAGGATCAAGCCGTCGTCGGTGAACTGGTCCACGTCGACGTCGGGCACGCCGGGCCAGCCGATCCAGGCGCCCTTGCGGGAGCGCAGGAACGGCTCGAGCGCGGAGACGAGCCCGCCGGGGCTCTGGGTCCAGCGCTGCGCGCCGTCCGGGCCGCGTTCGAGGTCGACCGGCAGCCGGTTGGCAACGACGAGGAAGTCCGGATCGTTCACGGCTTCGAGCCTACTTGCCGGAGGTGCGCATGGGTGAGTCGTCGGGACATCTCCGCCCTACTCCAGCCTGCGCCGGGCGGGCCGCAGCGGACCGGCGAGCCGGGGCCCGGCCAGCCGGCGTTCCAGCTTGCCGAGCCTGCTGCGGACCGGCTGCGCGAGGTACTCGCCGAGCACAACACCGGCCGCGAGGGCGAGCCCGAGCGCGATGGCCTTCATCAGCGTCGTGGCGTCGCCGTCCGGGGTGACGCCGAGCTCGTACAGCCCTCGGTAGGTGGACAGACCGGGCAGCAGCGGCGTGATGCCGGAGACCGCGACGACGAGCGGCGTGACCCGCAGCCGTCGCGACAGCAGGCCCCCGCAGAAGCCGACCAGGGTGGCCGCGACCGCGGTCGACACGAGCGTGTCGGTCTCGAGGAGCCGGAGCGCGCCGTAGGTCCCGGCGCCGACCATGCCGGCGACGGCGGCGACGAACAGCGGCCGCAGCCGGGAGTAGCTGGCCAGCGCGAAGAAGCCCGCCGTGCCCGCGCCCGCGAGCATCATGATCGGCAGCCCGATCGCCTGCGGTGGCGGCAGCGCGGGCAGCGGGGCCCGGTCGAACCCGAGGGAGACGGCGATCTGCAGCGCGATCATCACGCCGGTGATCAGTCCGGCACTCATCAGCGCGACTTCCATCGTCCTGCCCGCGGCGGTGACGTTGTAGCCGGTTATGGCGTCCTGCACCGCGGAGACCGTACCGAGCCCGGACAGCAGCACCGTGATCGCGGCCGCCGCGACCAGGCTCGGCGACGCGAACGCGCCGAGATTGCTGCTGACCGCGGCCGTGGTGATCAGGGTCGCGAGAAGTCCGCCGACGACCTGCTGGAAGAACATCGGCAGGGCGTAGCGGTTGAGGAACCTGCCCACCCGGTCGATCAGGCCGCTGGAGAGGAACGCGAGCACGGCGGTCGAGGCGTCGCCGTCGATGAAGACGGTGACGGAGGCCGCCATGGCGCCGAGTGCGAGCGTGGCGACCCACCGGGGGTACGGGTGCGGCGCCTCGTTGATCTTGCGGAGCTCGGCGTAGGCGTCCTCGGCGCTGACCTTGCCGCGGGTGATCTGCTTGACCAGCTCCTCGACGGCGGTGAGCCTGCTGTAGTCGAGCCTACGGGTGCGCACGACGCGCACCGCCGTCACCGGCGCCATCTCGGTGCCCCGGTGGCAGGTCACGGTGATGGAGGTGTAGATGACGTCGACCTCGCACTGCGGCAGTCCCAGCGCCGACGTGACGGCGAGGACCGTCGCGGTGACGTCGGACGCGCCCGCGCCGGTCGCCATCTGGACCTCACCGATCCGCAGCGACAGTTCAAGTACGAAGTGAACGGTGGCATCGTCGGGCAGCGCGGGACCCATCGCCATGTCCGCGACCGGACTCGGCTGCTCGCGCACGGGAGCCTCGAGAATGCCCCAGGCGCGCAGCGGGCCCTTCCTGCTGTTCGGCGCATGGGCGGTGTCGTCCGTTGGCGCCGATGGCGCCTCCAGCACGCGCCACGCACGCCGCTTGACGTGCGCGCCTCGCCCACGCGGAGAGAGCTTCATGTCTGCCACCTCCTCACTGAATATCCCGCAAGGCATCGGTGCCGGCAGGCTGACTGTTGCAGTGCCCGGTGGTGGTTTTGGTCACAGGACAAGGAGATGCTTTTCGGACGCCGTGTCGAGGGCGTCGGCAGCACGGCTGGCGGGGCAACATACGATGGTGAGAAGCCGGATTTCCGGCCGTGCCGACATAGCTCAGCTGGTAGAGCAACGGTCTTGTAAACCGTAGGTCAGGGGTTCGAGCCCCCTTGTCGGCTCAGGGTGTGACCTGGGGAAACACTTGTTGACGTCGCGTCAGTAAGACACGTCAAGCTACAGGCGTGGCACAAAATTGGCACATCCACGTCTGCAATGGACTCGAAATGCTCCAGCCGGGATTGTGTTTTTCCAGGTCACACAACGCCCGGCAGTGGCCACGGCGCCGGCTATCGAGTTCGAGCCGTGGCACGAAACGTGAGATGACTCCGCGCGTAGACCGGTAGCACGGAGCGGCAAACCGAGGCACATTGCGCTCGGGATAACCCGGTCAACGCCATGACAACCACGAGGGTGACGATCGAGTATCATCAGCGTAGGCTTAAACCCTACGTTGGGAGTACCTGATGGCGCGATCAGCGGTTGGTGTTCCGCCGGAGTTGGCGCGGCGTTCGCCATCGGTGTTTCGCCCGCGCGACCTGACGG
>WHUB01000450.1 GCA_009377395.1 Actinophytocola sp.
CCATACTTGGGTCCGGTGACGTTGAGGATGTCGCGGATCACCCACAGCAGTCGCACGTTATCCTCGACGTTCACGGTAACTTGTTTGCCATTGAGCTTGAATGTGTGTTCGGGCATCGAAGCATTCCTCTCAGTACGTGGTTTCCAGCCCATTGGTGGGCGACGGCGGCAACGGAGGCTCGAACGGGTAGGGGTCGAAGTGCAGCGGCTTGTCGTGGTTGACCGGCCAGCGCTTCGGGGCCTGCCCGGTCGCGCGGACGTACGCGCAGGCCACGGCCGCCTTGGACGGCGAAACGGCCATCTCGCCCGCGCCCGCCGGTTTCTCGTCGGGATCGGGCGGCAGGAGGTAGACGTGGATCTTTTCCTTCGGCACGTTCCACTGCCGGGTGTAGGCGTAGTTGTCCCAGCTGGCCTCCAAGAAGTGCCCATCCTCGAGGTGCATGCTGGACGTCAGCGCCAGGGACAAGCCGTCGATGAAGCCGCTCTGGATCTGCGCCTCCATACCCAGCGGGTTGACGATCACCTTGCCGGGGATGGTGGCGAACCACGCACGGGTCACCCGCGGCCCGGTAACACCGTCGCGCACCTTGCGGTTCACCGTCT
>WHUB01000451.1:0-242 GCA_009377395.1 Actinophytocola sp.
CGGACAGCGATGGGTAGCGGGACATCGGGATCGCAGGGATACAGGTCCTGCTCGACGATGACGAACAGCTCCTGATCGATGCCGGCCAAGGCATCGACCACGTCGGCCGGGACCGGCGTGCCGGCCGGAGGTTCGACACAAACCCCGCGCTTGACCGCCTCGCCGAAGGAAAGGTTCTCCTCGGAGACGGCCTTGAGGACATCAGGGTCCATCTGCTTGATGTGGACGTAACCGATCCGGTC
>WHUB01000451.1:287-601 GCA_009377395.1 Actinophytocola sp.
ATCGACGGGATGAGCACGATGTGGTGGGCGCCGACGGCTGCGGTCAGCTCCGCGACGGTGCGGACCTCGGCGAGCGTGAGGTCCCAGGCGTCCGGCCGGTGCAGCGCGCCGAAGGTGGTGCCACCGGAGACCCCGAGCTCGCGCTCGGCCAGCTCGTCGGCGAGGATCTTCTCCGAGGTGATCACCGCGATCGACTCTGTCCAGGGACGTCGTCGTCTGACGAGCCGGTGGACACCGGCCAGCACCAACCAGATGATGAATGTGATGCCAAGATGGGAACGGGAGAAGTAGAGCCTCTCCTCACGCAGGATTAC
>WHUB01000452.1 GCA_009377395.1 Actinophytocola sp.
AGCAGAACTACCCGCCAGGCGTGCTACCACCCGGCTATAGGGATGACGCGATGACACAGACGGCGCCGGCGAAGGTAGTCCGCGGGCGGCGTGTCGACCGCGCCGGTGCCCCTTCCTCGAAGCGCCGTGAGCGGGGGCTGGCCATCGCCATGGTGCTGCCGGCCGTCGTCATCGTCGCCGGGGTCTACGCGTACCCCGCGGTGGCGACGGCCGTGTACAGTTTCGCCCGCCTCGACGTTGCGACATTCGGTATCGAACGTTTCGTGGGCTTGAGCCACTACCTGTCCGCGATCCAAGACCCTGCGTTCCTGTCGATCACGCTGCGCACGACCTACTTTGGCATCGCGTTGACCGTAACCACCATCGTCTTCTCGTTCCTCATCGCGCTCCTGCTAAACCAAGACTTCCGCGGTCGCGGGATCGTACGGGTCGTGGTCCTGCTTCCGTGGGCGGTCCCACCGATCGTCGGCGGCGTGCTGTGGGTGCAGATGTTCCACGCCGAGTTCGGGTTCATCAACGGGTTGATCCGCGCGTTCGGCGGCGCGGGGGACATCATCTGGCTCGGACGTCCCGATCTCGCCCTTCATGCGGTACT
>WHUB01000453.1 GCA_009377395.1 Actinophytocola sp.
AGCACGCGGCGGCCAGCACGGCGGCGGAGGAGCGGCTGGCCGGGGCGCGCCAGCGGCAGCAGGCGGCTGCCGACCAGCTCGACGCGGCCGAGCTCGCGCACGCCGAGGCACAGCGCGGCGAGCTGGCCGGAGCACTGCGCCCCCGGCTGGCCCTCGGCCAGCCGTGTCCCGTCTGCGCGCAGCAGGTGCACACGCTGCCCGAGCAGCTCGACGCCATGGCCTTCCGTGCCGCGGAGAAGAGCCTGGCCGAGGCGCGCACCGGGAAGGCGACCGCGGACTCCGCCGCGCAGCACGTCGAGCGGGAGCTGGCCACCGCCACGGCACGGCTCGCCGACCACGACGCGCGCCTCGCGGAGACCCAGGCCACCGTCGCTGGCCACCGCGACCGCGCCGCGGTGGCCGCGCAGCTGGAAAGCGCCGAGGAGCTGCGCACCACCTGGCGGCAGGCCGGCGCCGAGGTGCGGCGGGCGCGCCAGGCCTACCAGGACGCGCGTCGCGGCGAGGAGCGGGCACGAGCCGCCGCGCGCGAGGCCTGGACCCACCTGGAGACCGCGAGGGACGCGCTCGCCGGCTACCGGCCGCCCATGCTCGACC
>WHUB01000454.1:0-361 GCA_009377395.1 Actinophytocola sp.
CGACCTGAGGAGAAATTATGCTCCCACGGAACATAATCGATGGCATCACGCTCCATATCCGCCATACCATGCTGCCCGTGAGCAACATGGACCGCACCGTCGATTTCTACACTCGTCTTCTCGGCATGGACATCCAGCGTATCCGAGACGTTCCGGAGAGAAATGAACGCGTGCGCTATCTGGGTTACGGCAGCGAGGATGAAGGTCCGTCGCTCGAGCTCATCGAGTCGACCGAGAGCCGAGGTAAAGCTCCTTTGGCGCCGTGGACGGGTCACGTCGCGCTCTACGTGTCGGACTGTTACAAGCTCAGTGAGAAGCTTAAAGCGGAGGGAGTACAATTTGTCAGCGGTCCCGGACCGAA
>WHUB01000454.1:371-594 GCA_009377395.1 Actinophytocola sp.
CGTCGATTTTTACACTCGTCTTCTTGGGATGGACATCCAGCGCATCAGAGACGTTCCCGATAGGAACGAACGGGTGCGCTATTTGGGCTACGGCAGCGAGGATGAAGGCCCGTCGCTTGAGCTCATCGAGTCGACCGAGAGCCGAGGTAAAGCTCCTTTGGCGCCGTGGACGGGACACGTCGCGCTCTACGTGTCGGACTGTTACAAGCTAAGCGAAAAGCTC
>WHUB01000455.1 GCA_009377395.1 Actinophytocola sp.
ACCAGCCATGACCCCCGAGCAAATCCGCCACGCCCGCGCCCTACTCACCGAGCCCGACAACACTGCCGCCTCCATCGCCCGCCTGCTCGGCGTGTCCCGCTCCACGATCTACAAGTACATCCCCGAACTCAGCACCAACCGGGCCTTGACCCCAGCCCCGGCCCGCAGCCAGCGCTTCCGAGCTAAACGCTGGTTTTTCGGCGTGTGCTACCGCTACGCCTGCTGTGCCGGGTGACCGGTGTGCCCGGCGAGCAGCGGTGAGACTGTTCGCTCGAACATGTGATCTCTTGTCATCTAGTTAGGTTGCACTAACCTTACGCAGCGAAGGCTTGCCTTAGTCGCCATCTCCCGCTCTGATGTGGGCGGGAAAGGGGGTGGATCGCATGCTCGCGTCTCTGTTCATCATGCTGCGCGAAGGATTCGAGGCGGCGCTGATCGTGGCGATCATCTACGCCTATATCCGCAAGATCGATCGGCGTGACCTGCTCGCTCCGATGTGGTCCGGTGTCGCGGTGGCCGTCGGTCTGGTGATCCGGCTGCTCGAGATCAGGGCGAGGGAGCTCCCGCCGAGCACGTGGACGGCCGACGGCAC
>WHUB01000456.1 GCA_009377395.1 Actinophytocola sp.
GTCCGGATGATCGCGCGGACCTTGGGCGTGAGCGTGGAGGTGGCGTGCCAGCGCTCGACCCACGAGGCCCAGCTCGGATGCGTGCCCTCGATGTTCGGGGCGTGGTTGTAGCCGGGGCGCACCGGAGGATCGCAGTGTCCGAGTTCGGCCACTACCCTCTGCAAGGCGTGCAGCGCCTGCGCGTGCTGGCGGCCGCTGCTGGCCGGATGCGCGCTCAGCCGCGCGAACGCCTCGGTGGACAGGTCCTCCACCAGCGGGCTGCGGTTGAGCAGCAGGGCCTGGCCGAGGATGCCGGGCAACCGGTAGCGGCCATCCTCGCGGGTCTGGCTGCGGTAACCCCACCGTTCCATGGGTGTGGCCACCCGATCCATGGCGGCCTGGACCGCGTCGACGCCAAAGATCAGGTTCGCCAGGTGCAGCCGGTTGAAGTTGCTCAGATGGTGGAAGTCGTCGAACCCGCCGAGCAGGTAGGCGAGCGCGACGACGAACGGGCGCACGGTCGTCTCGGTCGGCAGCGGCTGCGCCGCGCGGAACGCGTTGCTACTCAGGCCGCAAACGCCGCCCCACTCCCACGCGGTCCACGCCCAGAAGG
>WHUB01000457.1 GCA_009377395.1 Actinophytocola sp.
CCGCGTCGGCGAGCAGCGCCGGATGCAGCTGGGGCGTGTCCGAACCCACCTGCAGCACGCCGCGTCCCGGTGTTGCGGCATCGGCATGCGCGTTGGCCAGCCGGTCGCCGAATCCGGTGCCACGCTGCGCCACCACCCGGCAGCGACGCAGCGCGGCGCGCAGCTCGCCGGCCGCGTCGGCGTCGGCGATCCGGCCGGTCAGCGCCACCACGGTGCCCGGCCACGGTGCGGCGTCCAGCGTGTCCAGCAGCGCGGCCGAGGCGATCCGCGCGGCCTGCAGCGGGGTGGCCGGTGGGCACAGCCGGGTCTTCACCAGCCCCGGCACGGGCGCCTTGGCCACCACGAGCAGCGTCGGCGTCACCGCAGCACCGTGGCCATGTCCCGGATCGCCCGCGCGGTGCCCAGCACCGAGCCGGACACCTTGGACCTGGTTCCGGCCGCTCGCGGCCGGTAGGTCACCGGCAGTTCGACCACCCGCCAGCCGGCGTCAGCCGCGCGCAGCAGCAACTCGAGCGGGTAGCTGAAGGCACGATCGGCGACACCGAGATCGAGCAGGTCGGCCCTGCGTCCCGCGCGGACCGGCCCGATGTCG
>WHUB01000458.1 GCA_009377395.1 Actinophytocola sp.
GTCCGCTCGGTCGGCCAGCTGGGCGAACTCCAGCAGCTCGCCGGCGCGTTCGGCCACTGTCGCGCGAGACATCCCGAAGTATCGGCCGTAGGAGATGATGTTCTCCCGGACGGTCAAGAACTCGTCCAGGTTCTCCTCCTGCGGGACGACGCCGAGCCGCCCTCGGATTGCCGGACCGTCGGTTGAGGGATCTTGCCCGAGGATACTGAGCTCGCCAGCTGTGGGCGGCGACACGCAGCCGATCATTCGCATGGCGGACGTCTTCCCGGCTCCGTTGGGGCCGAGGAACCCGAACGCCTCGCCTCTCGCCACATCGAGGTCGATGCCGTCCACGGCGGTCAGCTCACCGAAACGCTTGATGAGCCCGCGGGCACTGATCAGGGGCTGTTCTGCGGCGTCAGGTGTCACATGTATGGACGCTACCTGGCGGGTCTGACAAGAGTCACTTGAGTTTCGCTGCCGGCTGACCTTGGACCGCGGCCAGCATGCCGCCCGCCATCTCCTGGCAGGTCGGGTGGAGGTTGTTCGCGTCCTGTCGACCTGGTAGCAGTAGTGCTAGCAAATGAGAACAGTTCGCAATCGAGAGCAGC
>WHUB01000459.1 GCA_009377395.1 Actinophytocola sp.
GCGTAAGGGTCCGTTTGCCGGTCGCTCTGAACAAGATCAGCAGAGTTAATTAGATGACCAGACCACGGATCACGGCGTCCACGGTTCAGCTCGCCCTACGCGCGCGGGGTAGACCAACTGCCAGAGCTCGGCTCCCGGGCCTTCCCCGGTCCTGACTATCGCAGTGTGTAATCCCATGTCGTGTCCGCCATGCGCGGTCCGGTACGCGGGGTCAGCGCCCCGGCGTAGCGCTTGGCCTCGTCGTAGACGCCGCGGGGGCCCACCGGATTGACGTGGCCTCAGTAGCCCCTCCGGCTGCGGGTGCACCTGCGGGTCGCCGTAGACCTCCGACGTCGACGCCAGGACGAAGCGTGCACCCATGTCCTTCGCGAGCCCGAGGGCGTGCCAGGTGCCGACAGCGCCGACCTTGAGCGTCTCGAGCGGAAGCCGGAGGTAGTCGGCCGGCGACGCGGGGGAGGCGACGTGCAGCACGAGGTCCACGTCTCCGGGAACGTGGATGAAGTCGGTGAGGTCGCACCGCAGGCACCGGAAGTCCGGTCGCCCCATCAGCTGGGCGATGTTCGCCGGACTGCCGGTCAGGAAGTTGTC
>WHUB01000045.1 GCA_009377395.1 Actinophytocola sp.
CACTAGTGACCTCACGGCTCGTCGGATGCGAAGTAACCCCCAGGCAAATCAATGCAGAACTATGGACTCACCTTAGACGATCGTTCGTGATATTCGTAGCTTTCGCGGTGTCACAAATACGCGAGTGTCGGTCGCGTTCCCGTGGTCGCGATCGTGAACGAAACGGTCACGGTGCGGGCTCGAAACCGCTCATCGGGCAGCAGGCGTCACCCGTACGTGTAATCTCTTGGCAAATTTTGCGTCGGGGATCTTTGCAGGGAACTGAACGACAGGGGGACACGTGCGTCCACATCGCTGGCTCGTCGCTGCCGTGGCGAGCGTCTTGCTGTTCGGCGTGCCCGCTGTCAGCTCCGCATCGGAAGCGCCAGGGCCAGCAGCCCGGCAGGACGACCCGTCCCAGGCCGCGGAACGCGATCTCCGGCGGCATTCGACCGGAAAGGTCACCGTCGTTCGCGACCAGCGCGGCGTGGTCGAGTTCGTCGGGACCGAGCCGGGCAAGCCGGTGCGCAAGCACCCCCAGGTGGCCGCGCAGCCGTCGCGAGAGCGGCAGGCTGCCCAGTACCTGCGGCGCTACGGTCCATTGTGGGCGCTCGACCACGCGGGCTCCGACGCGCACCCGACCCGCACCGCGACGTCGCGTGGCACCGGCAGCATCGTGCGGTTCCAGCAGACCGTCGGCGGCCTGCCCGTCCTCGGCGGCGAGCTCGCGGTCGCGCTCGACGGCGCGGGCAACCTGCGTTCGGTGTCCGGCGAGACGACGCCGCTGCCGCTGTCGGCGAAGCACACGACCGTCACTCCGGCGCAGGCGCGCACGACCGCCGTCGCGCTCGTCGCCCGCGCCCACCACGTGCCCGCGGGCAGCCTGCGGGCGAGCGAGCCGGAGCCCTACGCCTACGACCCGGCGCTGCTCGGTCCGGCCACCGGCGCGGCCGAGCTCGCCCCGGTGTTCAAGGTGGAGGTCACCGGGCCGCCGCACATCAACCACCTCGTGCTCGTCGACCGCACCCGTGGCTCGGTGCCGCTGAACTTCAACCAGGTCAGCCACGCCGAGCGAGTGGTCTGCGACCGCAACAACACCCGCGACGGCACGGACGCCAACGGCAACCCGAGGCTGGCGACCTGCGCCGGCAGCGCCGTGGTGCGCCACGAGGGCAGCCTGCCGACCGGCAACGCCGACGTCGACGCCGCCTACGACTACACCGGCGACACCGCCGACTACTTCGAGAACGAGGTCGGCGTCCCGAACCTCACGCGGATGATCGGCACCGACACCGGCAGCGGGAAGAAGCTGCGCTCGACCGTCCGCTACTGCCTGCCGCAAGGCCAGGGCGGCTGCCCGATGCGAAACGCGTTCTGGAACGGCAACGGCGTCTACTACGGCGACGACATGGCGCTGGCCGACGACGTGGTGGCGCACGAGCTGACCCACGGCGTCATCCAGAAGACCGCCAACCTGGCGTACTGGTACCAGTCCGGCGCGATCAACGAGTCGATGTCCGACGTCTTCGGTGAGCTGATCGACCTGACCAACCCCGACACCGAGACCGAGCCCGCGTGGCAGCTCGGCGAGGGCTCGCCGTTCGGCGTGATCCGCGACATGGCCAACCCCGGCCTCTCCGACCCGCCGCAGCCGGACCGGATGACCAGCGCCAGGTACTCCGCAGAACCGATCAGCAGCGACTACTTCGACAACGGCGGCGTGCACCTCAACAGCGGCGTCGGCAACAAGGCGGCGTACCTGATCGCGCGGGAACCCGCGGACGGCGTGGCCAGCTTCAACGGGTACGACGTCACCGGCATCGGGAACGCGAAGGCCGCCGACGTCTACTACGAGACGCTGCGACTGCTCGCGTCCGGCGCCGACTACCAGGACCTCTTCCACACCCTGCCGCAGGCGTGCAAGAACCTGGTCGGCACGGGTGGCATCACCACCGGCGACTGCGTCACCGTCAGCCGGGCGGTCGCCGCCACCGAGATGAACCAGCAGCCGTCGAAGGCGGGTGCGCAAGCGCCGGAGGCCCCGGTCTGTCCCTCGGGCACGACGAAGGCTGGCATCTTCCTCGACCGCTTCGGCTCGCTCGCGAACTGGCGCACCACGCGGGGCATGTGGCACCTGCGCCACAACTACGCCAAGAGCGCCACCACCAGCATGTACGGCTGGGAGCCGATCCGGCGGTGGGGCGAACCGAAGCGCACGTACGCCACGATCCAGCGGCGCTTCGAGATCCCGCGCGGCGTGGACACCTTCCTGCGGTTCGACCACCAGTACCTGTTCGCGCACGCGCCCGCCGACGGCCAGCACCCGGCGGAGTTCCTGGCAGGCGGAACGGTGGAGTACTCGACCAACGGCGGCCGGACGTTCCAGCCCGCCGCGCGATTGCCGTGGGTGAACGGGCCGACCCGGACCATCAAGACCTGGAACCCGAACACCAACCGCTACGAATCGCCGTACCAGGGCTTCGGCGGCGACAGCCACGGATTCATGTCCAGCCGAGTCAACCTCACCTCGCTCGCGGGCACGGATTTGATCTTCCGTTGGCGGATCACCGCCGACCCCGAGTACTCGTTCGACGGTTGGACGCTGGACGACGTCAACGTCTACGCCTGCGGCGGGGCGCGGCCGAGCAGCCCGTCGGCGACGACCGCGATCGGCGGCGTCGGCAGGGCGGAGGTGCGGTGGCGGCCGCCGGTGTGGCCGGGTGACGGCGGCGTGACAAGGTACACGCTCGACGTGCGGCACGCGGGCGACGTCGTGAGGCACATCGGCGACATCCCCGTCGCCTCGCGCCGGGTCGTCGTCGGTGGCCTGCGCCGGGCCAGCACCTACGGTTTCGTGCTACGGGCGCACAGCCCCGCCGGTGCCGGCGGGTTCGCGGACCACCGGCTCGCCGGGCTGATCGCGTCCGCACGCCTCGACCGGGGCACGATCACGTCGGGCGAGACGGCCAGGCTCCGGGGCAGGCTCGTCACCGCCGACGGCGCGGCGGTCGTGCCACGACGCCAGGTCGTGTTCCAGGGCAGGCCACGCGGTGCGACCGGCTGGCGGGACATCGCCTCGAAGACGACCGCGTCGAACGGCGGCTATGTGTTCAGCCACCGGCCGGGGCGGAACTTCCAGTACCGGGTGGTGTATCGCTCCGGCGAGAACAGCAGGATGGGAACCTGGTCCGACGTCCGTTCGGTGTGGGTGCGATAGCGCGGTTGTAGCCACAGAGTGGTGAATGTGCCCGCTTGTGTCTTTCGAACGAGTTCCATGGTTGCCCCATTCAGGTAGAGTGTGGTCGCCTTACGAAGCGATAACAGCGTTTACGCACACTGGCGGTGTCACGAAATGCGGTCCCCGGATCTCGGTGCCGTGATCGTGTTTCGGGCGAATGCGGGAGGTCTGGATGACCCGAGCTGACGCGGAACCGGCTGTGGCCAAGCCGCCCGCCGTCGCCGAGGCGTCCGTACCGCAGCCACCCCAGGGCCACGACTCCGAGCGTGGCTTTCGCTGGTTCAGCGTCCTGATCGCGGTCGTCGCGGCGGCGTGCGCCGTCGTGGTGTCGATGTGGCTGCCGTTCCAGCTCACGCCGGCGACGGCATGGACCGGGCTCGCGCTGCTCGCCGCGTTCGCCGCCGCCGAGCTGCTGTCGATGAACGTCGACGTGCGCAGCGGCGTCGCGTGGACCATCTCGTTCACCGAGATCCCGCTCGTCATCGGCGTCGTCGTCGCGGACTTCGAGGTCGTGCTGATCGCGCACCTGGTCGCGGGCATCGCCATGCTCGCCTACCGGCGCACCAGCGGGACGCTGCTCTACAACACCGGCGTCATGACGTTGGAGATCTGCTGTGCCTTCGCGGTGGCCAACGCCGTCAGGCTGCTGCTCGGCGCGGCACAGATGCCCTGGATCGGGGCCTTCTTCGGCGCACTGGTCGCGCCGATGGCGAGCACCGTGTTCGCGCTCGCCAGCATCTGGGTGCTGCGCAAACCGATCCAGCTCGTGTCGGCGCTGCGCCTCGTCGGCAGGGTGATCGTCGTCGGGTTCGTCAACTCGTCGGTCGGCATCAGCTGCTATCTGGTGGTGTCGGGTGTCGAGTACGGCTGGGCGCTGATGGGCGCCGTCGTGCTCGCGCTGACCGCGCTGTACTGGGCGTACTCGGACCTGCTCCGCGAGCAGCGCGACCTCGAGGTGCTCGCCGACGTCAGCCTGATGGTCGCCAAGTCGGGCCGAAGGCTCGCGGTCAGGTCGGCGGCCGACCCGGATCAGCTCGGCGCGGAGTTCGCCGACAGCGACTGGGACACGCTCGCCGAGCGCATCAGGGACCAGCTCACCGCGCGGCGCATCGTGCTGCGGCTCCGGCTCGGCTCGGACGCGCTGCACACCGTCGTCGCGGGCGACCCGCTGCCGGACGGCGAGTTCGCGAGCCAGGACGACCCGTTGCTTCGGCTGCACGGCAGCCATGCGCGGCAGCTTCGCTACGCCGACGGCAACGAGGAGATCGTGGCCGCGCTGCGTGCGCGGGGCGCCGACGAGGTGCTCGTCGTGCCGCTGCGCAGCTCGACCGAGCTGCTCGGCGTGATCGAGGCGCACGACCGGAACTCCCGGCTGCGCGGCTTCGGCAGGTCCGACCGGCAGCTCGTCGACACCATGGCCGCCCACCTGTCGACGGCGCTCGACAACCGCAGGCTGCTGGCCACGTTGCGGCACGACGCCTACCACGATCCGCTGACCGGGCTGCTCAACCGGCCCGGCTTCGCCAAGGCGGCCAAGGGGCCGGTGACCTCGGGACAGCCCGCCGTCGTCGTCAGGGTCAGCCTCGACGTCTTCTCCACCGTCTGCGACGCGCTCGGCTACACCTGGGCCGACCGGATGGTCGTGGTCGCGGGACGCAGGCTGCGGGCCGTGCTCGGCGCCGACGTGCCGGTCGCGCGGCTGGAGGGGGCGTCGTTCGCGGCGCTGCTGTGCTGCGACGAGCAGCAGGCGCGGCGGATCGCGGAGCGGGTGCGCGCCGAGCTGTCGACGCCGTATCCGATCGACCGGCTCACCGTCGAGGCCAGTGCCACCGTCGGCTACGCGAGCACCGAGGTCGAGGACAGCGCCACCAGCCTCGACGTCGACGGCATGCTGCAGCGGGCCGACGTCGCGCTGCGCGCGGTCGCGGGTGAGGGCGACGTGCGCGGCTACGTGCCGAGTATGGGGCAGATGTTCCTGCGCCGCTTCCAGCTGGTGACGCAGTTCCGGCAGGCGCTGGAGGACGGCCAGGTGAGCGTGCACTACCAGCCGAAGGTGTCGCTGCCGAGCCGGACGGTGCTCGGCGTCGAGGCGCTCGTCCGCTGGACCCACCCCGAGTTCGGCAAACTGCACCCGGACGAGTTCGTGCCGCCGATCGAGGCGGCGGGCCTGATCGGCGCGCTGACGTCGTTCGTGCTCGACGCCGCGCTGCTGCGGGTGCGCAAGTGGCTCGACGCCGGGCTGCGGATCTCGGCCGCCGTGAACCTGTCGGTGCGCAGCCTCACCGACGACGGTTTCCCAACGCTCGTCGCCGAGGCGCTCGACCGCCACGAGGTCCCGGCCGACCTGCTCACCTTCGAGCTGACCGAGTCCGGCGTGATGGCCGACCCCGAGCGTGCGCTGCCGATCCTGCGCGAGCTGCACACCCTGGGCGTCGTGCTCGCGGTGGACGACTTCGGCACCGGCTACTCGTCGCTCGCCTACCTGCGGCAGCTCCCCGTGGACGAGGTCAAGATCGACAAGAGCTTCGTCTTCGGCATGGGCACCGACCTCGGCGACCTCGCCGTCGTCCGCTCCATCGTCGAGCTGGGGCACTCGCTCGGGCTCAGCGTCGTCGCCGAGGGCGTCGAGGAGGACATCGCCCGCGACCAGCTCGAGTCGATGGGCTGCGATGTCGCCCAGGGGTATCTGATCTCGCGCCCGCTGTCCGAGAAGCGGCTGGAAGCCTGGTTGCAGGCCCGCACCGCGCGCGCGACGGGGCGCAACGAGGCCGCCGTGCTCACGCTGATCGGCTGACCGGCCCCCGGTTGTCAGGCGAACGAAGTTCTGCTGTAAAGTTTTCCCCGCTCCACATGAGCGCGCCCCAATAGCTCAGTCGGCAGAGCGTCTCCATGGTAAGGAGAAGGTCTACGGTTCGATTCCGTATTGGGGCTCGGTTGTCCGGACCCACTCGGGTATCCTGGGTGGTCGCCGGACATGCGGGGCGGGATAGCTCAGGTGGTTAGAGCACACGGCTCATAATCGTGGTGTCGCGGGTTCGAGTCCCGCTCCCGCTACGCAAGTGGGCGAGGTGTGCTTGCGGAGTACGCAAGCCGGACTTGCTTCGGTTGACTGTGGGGCTCTCGCCCCACACCCCAAGCCAGGGCGGGCTTCGCCCCCCTGGACCCCCACCCGGGGCGGCTTCCGAACGGAAGTCAAGACTTGAGCAGAGAAAGGTACGTGCCGTGGCTGCCACCGACGTGCGACCGAAGATCACGCTGGCGTGCGAGGAGTGCAAGCACCGCAACTACATCACGAGGAAGAACCGGCGCAACAACCCGGATCGCCTTGAGATCAAGAAGTTCTGCATGAACTGCGGTACGCACCGGACGCACAAAGAGACCCGCTGACCTCGGGTCGCAGCAGACGACGTCGAACGAGGCCGTCCCAGCCGGGGCGGCCTCGTTTTGCTGTGCGCGATGTCGCATACCTGCCGGTAATGACCTAGGTCTCGGTAAGCTTCCTGCCCGTGGGTCTTGATCAGTCGTTCATCGGGCGCGCCTACCCGCCGGGTACGCCGTACCGGGTCAGCAGGGAGAAGATCGCCGAGTTCGCGAAGGCGATCGGCGACACCAGCCCGGTCCGCCACGACCCCGAGGCCGCCCGCGCCGCGGGGCACCGCGACGTCGTCGCCCCGCCGACGTTCCTGATCATCCTCACCCTCGGCATCGTCGACGTGCTCGCGAACGACCCCGACCTCGGCCTCGACTACGGCAGGCTGGTCCACGGCGACCAGAGCTTCACCCACCATCGCCCGGCCACCGCAGGCGACCGTCTCACCGTCACGACGACGATCGAGGACATCTTCGCCCGGGCGGGCAACGACTTCCTGACCGTGCGGACCGACATCGCCGACGACGCGGGCGAGCCGGTCTGCACCGGCCGGGCCCAGCTCGTGGTGCGGGGGGAGGACGTATGACAGACGTCGCCAAAGGCTACGAACTGCCGCCGCTCGCCGTCGACGTCACCAGGGCCGACCTGGTGCGCTACGCCGGTGCCTCGCTCGACTTCAACCCGATCCACTGGAGCGATCGGGTGGCGACGTCGGTCGGGCTGCCGGGCGTGATCGCGCACGGCATGTACACCATGGCGCTCGCGAACCGGCTGGTCACCGACTGGGCCGGTGACGCCGGGAAGGTGCTCGCCTGCTCGGCGCGGTTCACCCGCCCCGTCGTCGTGCCGGACGACGACGAGGGCGCGCGGATCGAGTTCAGCGGCACGGTCACCGACGTCACCGACGGGGTCGCCACCGTCACCGTCACCGCCAAGTTCGACGGCAGGACGGTGCTGGCCAAGGCCACCGCCCAGGTCCGGCTCTAGGACGTCAGCGCACCTCGGCGAGCAGCTTCGCCACCCGCGAGACGCCCTCGACCAGATCGGACTCCGCGAGCGCGTAGGAGAAGCGGAAGTAACCGGGCGTGCCGAACGCCTCGCCGGGCACGACGGCGACCTCGGCGTGTTCCAGGATCAGGTCGGCGAGCTCGACGGTGTTCGCCGGCGTCACGCCGCGCAGCTCCCTGCCGAGCAGCGCCTTCACCGAGGGGTAGGCGTAGAACGCGCCCTGCGGCGTCGGGCACTCCACCCCGGGGATGTCCGACAGCAGTGACACGATCTTCTTGCGGCGGCTGTCGAACGCGGCCCGCATCTCCTCGACCGCGTCGAGCGGCCCCGCGACGGCGGCGAGAGCCGCGCGCTGCGAGACATTGCCGACGTTGCCGCACAGGTGCGACTGGTACGAGGCCGCGGCCTTGATGATGTCGGCAGGACCCGCCATCCAGCCGACCCGCCAGCCGGTCATCGAGTACGTCTTGGCGATGCCGTTGAGGATCACCGTGGTGTCGGCCAGTTCGGGCACGACCGCCGAGATGGCGGGCGCGGTCACGCCGTCGTAGACGAGGTGTTCGTAGATCTCGTCGGTGACGACGAAGATCCCGTGCTCGTACGCCCAGCGGCCGATCGCCTCGACCTGCTCGCGCGGGTAGACCGAGCCGGTCGGGTTGGACGGCGAGTTGAACAGCAGCACCTTGGTGCGCTCGGTCCGCGCCGCCTCGAGCTGGTCGACGGTGACCAGGTAGTCGGTCGACTCGTCGGCGGTGACCTGCACCGGCACCCCGCCCGCCAGCTTGATCGACTCGGGGTAGGTGGTCCAGTACGGCGCGAGCAGCAGCACCTCGTCGCCCGGATCGCAGAGCGTCGCGAAGGCGGAGTACACCGCCTGCTTGCCGCCGTTGGTGACGAGCACCTGCGAGGCGTCCAGCTCGACGCCGGAGTCCCGCTTGGTCTTGGCCGCGATCGCCTCGCGCAGCTCGGGTAGACCGGCGGCGGCGGTGTAGCCGTGGTTGGCGCGGTCGTGCACCGCGGCCGCGGCGGCGTCGACGACGTAGTCCGGCGTGGGAAAGTCGGGCTGCCCGGCGCCGAACCCGATCACCGGCCGTCCCTTGGCCTTGAGTTCCTTCGCCTTGGCGTCGACCGCGAGCGTCGCGGACGGCTTGATCCCCGCGATGCGGGCGGAAATACGACGTGCTGAGTGTGCTGTGTCCGGTGAGACCATGGCCCCCATGGTTTCACGAGGGCAGCCCGACTGATAGCCGAGCCCACCGTTGCCGTACACTTCTCAACTTGGAACGCTACCCACTCGATCCCCGGTACTGATCGGGGTAGGGCGGCGTGCCCGCTTATCGTTGGAGATCCCCGGTCTCCCGCGAAGGGGTGTAGCTCAATTGGCAGAGCAGCGGTCTCCAAAACCGCAGGTTGCAGGTTCAAGTCCTGTCACCCCTGCAAGCGAGGACAGTTCGGCGAAGCGACAACCATAGATAGAGGACATGAACGACTTGTGAGGAGTTCCTTGTGAGCGACGACGGCGAGAAGGGCAACGGCGCGGACGAGCGGCGTTCGTCCCGTCCGGAGTCCGCCGCCTCCCGGCGCGCGCGGCGCCGTCCCGCCGAAGGCAAGGGCGCCGTCAAGGGCAAGTCGGCCGGTTCGACGCCGACGGGCCGCAAGGACACCCCGGCCGCGACCAAGCGGGACAGGGGCGAGCCGAAGCAGCCGCTGCCGAAGCGGGTCGCGCGGTATCTCCGCGAGGTCGTCGCCGAGCTTCGCAAGGTCATCTGGCCGACTCGCAAACAGCTGGTCACCTACACGATCGTGGTCATCGTGTTCGTCGCCTTCATGATCAGCCTGGTCGCGGGGCTCGACTGGGTGTTCGGCAAGGCCATGTTCGCGCTTTTCGGCTGAGCGTGCACGGGCGCGGTGCCGCACGATAGAGGGTGCAACCCCGCATGCGAGAGAGATTGAGAGGACTGCAACGTGACCTCCGAGAACGGCACGGCAGCCGATGAGGAGCTGACCGGCGTGACGGACGGGCAGACTGCCGAGACCGAGCAGCCTGCTGCCGACACCGAGACCTCCGCCGCAGCCGTCGAGCCGGAACCGGAACCGGTCGCCGAGGTCGACCCGGCCGAGGAGCTGCGCAAGGAACTGCGCCGGCTGCCAGGCGAGTGGTACGTGGTGCACTCCTACGCCGGCTACGAGAACAAGGTCAAGACCAACCTCGAGATGCGTACCCAGACGCTGGATGTCGAGGACTACATCTTCCAGATCGAGGTGCCGACCGAAGAGGTCACCGAGATCAAGAACGGTCAGCGCAAGCAGGTGCAGCGCAAGGTGCTGCCCGGCTACATCCTGGTGCGGATGGAGCTGAACGACGCGTCGTGGAGCGCCGTTCGCAACACACCGGGTGTCACCGGCTTCATCGGCGCGACCGGCCACCCGTCGCCGCTGAGCGTCGACGACGTGGTGAAGTTCCTGCTGCCGAAGTCGGAGCAGGAGGCGCCTGCCAAGGCCGCCAAGGGCGGTGCCGAGCGGGAGACCGCTGGGGGGTCCGCTGGCGAAACGGTCGAGGTGGACTTCGAGGTCGGCGAGTCGGTCACCGTCATGGACGGCCCGTTCGCCACGCTGCCCGCCACGATTTCCGAGGTCAACGCCGACGGCCAGAAACTGAAGGTCCTGGTGTCGATCTTCGGCAGGGAGACGCCGGTCGAGCTGTCGTTCAGCCAGGTCTCCAAGATCTGACGGTCGCGAGACCGTTAGCACCGGCCGGGACGCTGGCAGGGCTCCCGGCAAGTCATTACCGAACAGGAAACGAGAATGCCACCCAAGAAGAAGAAGCTTGCGGCGATCATCAAGCTGCAAATCGCCGCCGGGCAGGCGAACCCGGCGCCGCCGGTCGGCCCCGCGCTGGGTCAGCACGGCGTCAACATCATGGAGTTCTGCAAGGCCTACAACGCCGCGACCGAGTCGCAGCGCGGCAATGTGGTACCGGTCGAGATCTCGGTCTTCGAGGACCGGTCGTTCGACTTCAAGCTGAAGACGCCGCCGGCGGCGAAGCTGCTGCTCAAGGCTGCCGGGATCGACAAGGGCTCCGGCGAGCCGCACAAGACCAAGGTCGGCAAGGTCACCTGGGACCAGGTCAAGGAGATCGCCGAGACCAAGAAGACCGACCTCAACGCCTACGACGTCGACCAGGCCGCGAAGATCATCGCGGGCACGGCGCGCTCGATGGGGCTCACCGTCGAGTAGGACGTCACCCAGCACGACGTGGGAGAGCCAGGCGCTGGCTCACACACCACAACTGATCCACCGAGAACGAAGGACAGAGCATGACCAAGCGCAGCAAGGCCTACCGCAAGGCCACCGAGCTGATCGACCGGGAGCGGCTGTACTCGCCGCTCGAGGCGGTCGAGCTCGCCAAGCAGACCTCCGGCGTCAAGCTGGACGCGACCGTCGAGGTCGCGATGCGGCTCGGCGTCGACCCCCGCAAGGCCGACCAGATGGTCCGCGGCACCGTGAACCTGCCGCACGGTACGGGTAAGACCGTCCGCGTCATCGTCTTCACCTCCGGCGACAAGGCCGCCGAGGCCGAGGCCGCCGGTGCTGACGTGGCCGGTTCCGACGAGTTGATCGAGCGCATCCAGGGTGGCTGGCTCGACTTCGACGCCGCGATCGCGACACCGGACCAGATGGCCAAGGTGGGTAAGATCGCCAGGATCCTCGGCCCCCGTGGCCTCATGCCGAACCCGAAGACCGGCACCGTGACCCCCAACTTCGCGAAGGCGATCGCGGACATCAAGGGCGGCAAGGTGAGCTTCCGGGTCGACAAGCAGGCCAACCTGCACCTGATCATCGGCAAGGCGTCGTTCGAGCCGGAGAAGCTGGTGGAGAACTACGCCGCCGCGCTCGACGAGATCATGCGTGCGAAGCCGTCCGCGGCGAAGGGCCGGTTCGTCCAGAAGGTCACCTTCACGACGACCATGGGCCCGGGCATCCCGGTCGACCCGGCCCGCACCCGCAACCTCCTCGAGGCCGAGGCCTGACAGTGCCAGTAGATACCAATTCGACCGGAAGCAAGTGAACGTGCAGGGCAAGCCAGGATGGCACGTCCACTTACTTCCGGCCGCTTGATATAGACCCCGAACCGGCGCCCGGGCACCCTGTGCCCCGGCGCCGTTCTATTTCGGGCAGTGGCGCGGGCCGGGCTTGTGGCCGGTGATGAGCCACTGCTGGCCCTCGGCATTGGGGATCTTCGTCGCGATGAACGTGCCGAGCGCCGGCCCGCCGGTGATCGTGCCGCTCCAGCTTCTCGCCGCCGCGCACGAGTCGATGGCATGCGACTCGCCCTCCTTGGTGCGCGCGACCTTGTAGTAGAGGTTGTACGGAATCGAGGTGGGCAGCGACTCGACGTAGTCGGTGACGTTCGTGACCTGCTTGTTCAGTGCGATCACGGCGGCGGCGCACGTCGGCGCGCCCATGTCGGCGGCGAACTGGTTGCGTCCCTCTTGGCTGAACCGGAGGCAGACCTTCGAGACCTGCGGCCGTCCGGTCTCCGGAACCACCTGCGCGATGCGGTTGTAGATGTCCCGGACCGCCTCGTAGGGGTCGCTGGCGTAGAGCTTGGTCGCGGTGGCCTTCTTGCCGCCCTGCTCGGCCAGCTCCTCGGTCGACGGCTCGCTTGACCCGCCGAGGTAGTGGTTGATCGCCCAGGCCGCCCCGGCGGCGACCGCGATGAGCACGAGCGCCGCCGTCAGCAGCTTGCCGCCGAACGCGGTCAGCCATGCCGGCGGCCTGCGGCGTTGTC
Source organism: Actinophytocola sp. (assembly GCA_009377395.1). GTDB lineage: Bacteria > Actinomycetota > Actinomycetes > Mycobacteriales > Pseudonocardiaceae > Haloechinothrix_A. The sequence goes on from WHUB01000045.1 coordinate 12,388, forward strand.
CGTTCTCCTTCGACTCGGCGGGGACCAGCTCCTCGCCGTGTTCCCGCTTGTGCTCGAGGAACCGCTGGAACTCCTGGAACTCGCGGAACTGCCGCAGCTCCTCCTCGTCGACCGGTTCCGCTGGTCGTGCCGAGGGCGCCGACTCCTCCCGGGGCGCCGGAAGGTTCGCGCCCCCGTCCTGCTCGTTGTCCTGACGCCGTTCTGCCACGCGCCCCATCATGCCGGACGGTCGGCAGTGCTTATTCCTGAGTCGGGCTATTCACCACTGGAGAAGTCAGGTCGAGCAGCTACCTCCGGTGCAGTCAGCCGTCGTGACCGACCTCCTTCGTCGGCCGGTCTCGCCGACTGACTTGTGAATAGCCCTACGCGGGTACCCGCGCATCACCGCCGGTTCGCCCTGCCGTATGCTTGAGGACGGTTCTACCGAAGACCGCTGGTCTCATGGACGCCTGTGTCCATGACGAAGGCCCCGCAGCGCGGGCGGCCTGCGCAGGAGGAACGAGGCTTCGCCCGGCACGTTCGCGTGCCGCAACGCCCCGCGCCGCTTGCGCAGGGCGTTTTGTCGTCTCTGGGCCGGGAACCGCCACGGTCGCCAGCTAGCAGAGATGAGAGGAGGCGACACATGGCGAAGCCTGACAAGGTGGCGGCCGTCGCCGAGATCGCGGACCGGTTCCGCACCAGCTCGGCTGCCGTTATCACCGAGTACACCGGCCTCTCCGTTTCCCAGCTCTCCGAGCTGCGTCGCGCTCTCGGCTCTGGCGCCAAGTACCGGGTCGCGAAGAACACCCTCGTCAAGCGTGCCGCTGAGGACGCGGGCGTCGAGGGGCTTGACCACCTCTTCCTCGGGCCGACCGCCATCGCCTTCATCGAGGGCGAGCCGGTCGACGCGGCGAAGGCGCTCAAGACGTTCGCGAAGGACAACAACGCCCTTGTGATCAAGGGCGGCTACATGGACGGTCAGCCGATCTCCGCCGACGAGGTCAACCGGCTCGCCGACCTGGAGAGCCGCGAGGTCCTGCTGTCGAAGGCAGCGGGCGCGTTCAAGGCGAAGTTGTTCGAGGCGGCCAGGATGTTCGCGGAGCCTGCCTCGCAGGTCGCCCGCCTTTCCAAGGCGCTGGAAGACAAGCGCAACGAAGAAGAGGCCGCCTGACGCCGAGCACCGGCCGAGAGCTGAGCAACACCACCCACCAACCACGGAAGGAAGGCCACCATGGCCAAGCTGAGCACTGACGAGCTGCTTGACGCGTTCAAGGAGCTGACCCTGATGGAGCTTTCGGACTTCGTGAAGAAGTTCGAGGAGACCTTCGACGTGTCCGCCGCCGCGCCGGTCGCGGCCGTCGCCGCCGCCCCCGCTGCCGCCGCCGAGGAGGCCGAGGAGGAGCAGGACGAGTTCGACGTCATCCTCGAGGGCGCGGGCGACAAGAAGATCCAGGTCATCAAGGTCGTCCGTGAGGTCGTCTCCGGCCTCGGCCTCAAGGAGGCGAAGGAGCTCGTCGAGGGCGCGCCGAAGCCGATCCTGGAGAAGGTCGACAAGGACGCCGCCGACGCGGCCAAGGAGAAGCTGGAGGGTGCTGGCGCTTCGGTCAGCGTCAAGTAACCCACGTGCACTAAGCGCATATAGCTGGCGTAACGGGCAGTCATCCGTAGGATGGCTGCCCGTTACTGCGTCCGGGGCATCCCAGACGAGTAACATCTGATATGACATGAGCCACAGCGGAGGTACGGTCCCTGCGGGAGACCCGCAGCGAAAAATCTTATGACTGATGAGTAACCTGTCTCACCACGGTTCGTTGCACCGGGTGAAGGGGACCTGACGTTCAATTCGCATGCGCGCTGCCGAGTGCCGAGTGCCGAGTGCCGTGGACCGTGAGCTCAACATAACCGGATTCAGGAGGTCCGATGGGTGCCGAGGTGGTCGTCGAGGGGCTGACGAAGTCCTTCGGGAGCCAAAACATCTGGCGGGATGTGACGCTGACGTTGCCGCCGGGTGAGGTGTCGGCCATGCTCGGACCGTCCGGTACCGGCAAGTCGGTGTTCCTGAAGTCGATGATCGGCCTGCTGCGGCCGGACTCAGGCAAGTGTGTCGTCAACGGCACCGACATCGTGCAGTGCTCCGAGCGGGAGCTGTACGAGACCCGCAAGCTGTTCGGGGTGCTGTTCCAGGACGGCGCGCTGTTCGGGTCGATGAGCCTCTACGACAACGTCGCCTTCCCGCTGCGTGAGCACACCAAGAAGTCCGAGTCCGAGGTCAAGCGGATCGTGCTCGAAAAGCTGGAGATGACCGGTCTCAAGGGCGCGGAGGGCAAGCTGCCGGGTGAGATCTCCGGTGGTATGCGCAAGCGTGCCGGGCTGGCCCGCGCCCTGGTGCTGGATCCGGAGATCATCCTCTGCGACGAGCCGGACTCCGGTCTCGACCCCGTGCGCACCGCTTACCTGAGCCAGCTGCTGATCGACCTGAACACGCAGATCGACGCGACGATTCTGGTGGTCACCCACAACATCAACGTGGCGCGGACGTTGCCGGACAACCTGGGCATGCTCTTCCGCAAGGAACTGATCATGTTCGGCCCGCGTGAGGTGTTGCTGACCTCCGAGGAGCCGGTGGTGGAGCAGTTCCTCAACGGCAAGCGGATCGGTCCGATCGGGATGTCCGAGGAGAAGGACACCGCCCAGATGGCCGCCGAGCAGGCGATGGCGGAAGCGGGGCAGCACCACGGCGGCACCGAGGATGTGCGCGGCATCGTGCCGCAGATCCAGCCCACCCCCGGCCTGCCGGAGCGCCAAGGCGAGAAGCGCCGCAAGGACCGGGTCATGCGCATCCTGCACACGCTGCCCCCGGCGGCGCAGGAAGGCATCATCGAGTCGCTCACCCCGGAGGAGCAGCGGCACTACGGCGTCCGCCCGCACACCATGGCAGGCGCGCGGCAGGCGCCGGTGTCGGAGTCGACCCAGGGCCAGCTGCCGTCCGACCAGGTGGCGCAGCTGCCGAACCACGACTGGGGAACCGCGACCGGACGAGTACGGCCCAGTGGTGAGACCCCACCGGGACAGGGTGGTGTGCGGTGACGGCAACGACCGCTGCCAAGTTCCCCGGCAGGGGAATGCTCGAACAAACCGGAAGACTCTTCGCCCTCGGCCTCGACGTCATACGGATGAGCTTCCACCGGCCGTTCCAGGCGCGGGAGTTCATCCAGCAGGCGTGGTTCATCGCGGGTGTGTCGATCCTGCCGGCGATGCTGGTGTCGATCCCGTTCGGCGCGGTCGTCTCGCTCCAGCTCGGCTCGCTGGTCAGCCAGCTCGGCGCGGAGTCGTTCACCGGCGCGGTCAGCGTGCTCGCGATCATCCAGCAGGCGTCCCCGATCGTCTGCGCGCTGATCGTCGCGGGCGCCGCGGGCGCCGCGATCTGCGCCGACATCGGCGCACGCACCATCCGCGAGGAGATCGACGCGATGGAGGTGCTCGGCGTGTCTGCCGTGCAGCGCCTCGTGGTGCCGAGGGTGCTGGCGTCGATGCTGGTCGCGATGCTGCTCAACGGCGTCGTCAGCGTGGTCGGCGTGCTCGGCGGGTACTTCTTCAACGTCATCCTGCAGGGCGGCACACCCGGCGCCTACCTCGCCAGCTTCTCGGCGCTCGCACAGCTTCCCGACCTGTGGATCAGCGAGATCAAGGCGATCATCTTCGGCTTCATGGCCGGTGTCGTCGCCTGTTATCGCGGCCTGAACCCGCCGCCAGGACCGAAGGGGGTCGGTGACGCGGTCAACCAGTCCGTCGTCATCACCTTCCTGCTGCTGTTCTTCATCAACTTCATCCTGACGGCCGTGTACCTCACCATCGTGCCGCCGAAGACGGGGTGACGGCGATGACGGTGTTGAACACGCTCACCCGCAACACGCGCCGGGTGGTCAAGGCCCCGCTCGACAAGCTCGACGACCTCGGCGACCAGCTCTCGTTCTACGTCAGGGCGCTGGCGTGGACGCCCCGCACGGTGGTGCACTACACCAAGGAAGTACTGCGAATCCTCGCCGAGACGTTCTTCGGCAGCGGTGCGCTCGCCGTGATCGGCGGCACCGTCGGCGTCATGCTCGGCATGACGCTGTTCGTCGGCATCGTCGTCGGGCTCCAGGGCTACGCGGGGCTCGACCAGATCGGCGCCGCCGCGCTGTCCGGCTTCGTCTCCGCCTACGTCAACACCCGGGAGGTCGCGCCGCTCGTCGCCGGTCTCGCGCTCTCGGCGACGGTCGGGGCCGGGTTCACCGCACAGCTCGGCGCGATGCGGATCTCCGAGGAGATCGACGCGGTCGAGGTCATGGCGGTGCCGAGCCTGCCGTTCCTCGTGACGACCAGGATCATCGCGGGCTTCATCGCGATCATCCCGCTCTACATCATCGGACTGCTCGCGTCCTATGTCGGGTCGCGGCTGATCGTGGTGGTGTTCTACACCCAGTCGGCGGGCACGTACGACCACTACTTCGAGCTGTTTCTGCCCAAAGGTGACGTCTTCATCTCGTTCGCGAAAGTTCTGGTCTTCTCCGTCATCATCATCATGTCGCACTGTTACTACGGATATACGGCATCCGGCGGCCCCGCCGGTGTCGGTGTCGCCGTCGGCAAGGCAGTGAAGACGACGATCGTGGTGGTCGCGCTGGTGAACTTCTTCCTCGGCTTCGGTATCTGGGGCACTGACACGACGGTGAGGATCGCGGGATGAGCGCGCGGGGTGCGGTCTCGACGCTGAAGCGCAGGCTGCTCGGCATCGGTTTCATCGTGCTGGTGCTGGCGGGTGTCGCGCTGAGCATCGCGGGCTTCCAGAACGCCTTCACCCCGTACGTCACGGTGAGCGTGAAGACGAGCGAGGTGGGCAACCAGCTCGACGTGAAGTCCGACGTCAAGGTGCGCGGGTTGATCATCGGCCAGATCAGCGACATCAGGCCGACTCAGAACGGCGCCACGTTGGAGCTCGAGCTCGACCCGGCGAAGGCCAAGCTGGTGCCCAAGTCGGCGTCAGCCCAGCTGCTGCCGAAGACACTGTTCGGTGAGCGGTACGTGTCGCTGGAGTTCGAGGACTCGAGCGGCCCGAAGCTCGCCGACGGCGACGTCATCCCACAGGACAGGACCCGGTCCGCGACCGAGCTCGGCGCCTCCTTCGAGAAGCTGTTGCCGGTGCTGCGCGCGGTGCAGCCGCAGAAGCTGAACAGCACCCTGACCGCGATGTCGACCGCGCTGGAAGGCAGGGGCGACGAGCTGGGCAGGACGCTGGCCGAGCTCGGTGACTACATGGGCCGATTCAACCCACACTTGCCCGAGCTGAAGGAGCAGTTCCAGCAGCTCGCGAAGTTCTCCAACGGCTTCTCCGAGGTGAGCCCCGACATCGCGGCCATGCTCGACAACTTCCGCACCAACGCCCGGACGCTGGTCGAGAAGCGGCAGCAGCTGCACTCGGTGTACAGCTCGGTCACGACGTCGTCGCGCGACCTCGACGCCTACCTGCGGGCGAACAAGAACAACTTCATCAGGGTCGGCAGGGTCTCCCAGCCGACGCTCGACCTCGTCGCGAAGTACTCACCGGAGTTCCCCTGCGTGACCAGGCAGATGGCGAACGCGCTGCCGACGCTGAACAAGGCGTTCGGCAAGGGCACCGACCAGCCCGGCCTGCACGCCAAGGTCTACATCACACCGAACCGCGGCAAGTACAAGCCGGGGCAGGACGAGCCGGAGTTCAACTTCATGACCAGCCAGAACGGCAGCTACCGGGGGCCGTGGTGCTTCAACCCGCACCACCCCGAGATCCCGCGGCCGTTCCCGTACCCGTACCGGTTCCTCTACCTCGACGACGGCTCGACGCGGCCGCCGGATGCCCGCTCCGAGCTCGACGGCGAGAAGCTGCCGTGCGATGCCATCACGACCTACGGCAACCCGATCCCGGAGGCGTGGGCCCGTCAGTGCCGGCCGGGGACCGCGCCGGGGCAGCGCGGCGGCAGCGCCTCGACAGGCAGCGCGGCGCCGGCGAGCGTGCCGCCGATGAACACGAATCCGGCCAACACGCCAGAGGAGGGTGCGCTGATCGCGGGTTTGCTCAGCGTCCAGACCGGTACGAGTCCGGATGACATCCCCGGCTGGGGCAGTCTGCTGGTGGGCCCGCTCTACCGAGGGGCGGAGGTGATCGTGCGGTGAAGAGCGCCACCCACATCGCGGGCCCGCTGACCAAGCTGATCATCTTCATCGTGGTGACCGTCGTGACGACGGCCGTGCTCGGCATCAGCATCGCCAACATCAACATGACGAGCACCAACAGCTACACCGCGCGGTTCAGCGACGCGACGCTGCTGCTGAAGAACGACGAGGTCCGCATCGCGGGCGTGCACGTCGGCCAGGTCACCGACATCGAGGTGGTCGACAAGAGCCAGGCCCAGGTCACCTTCGAGGTCAACGAGGAGCTGCGGCTGCCGGAGACGGTGACCGCTGCGGTGCGCTACCGCAACCTGGTCGGGCAGCGCTACATCGAGCTCGACCCCGGCAACCGCACGCCGGACACGCCGACGCTGCCGACCAACGGCACCGGCCACATCCCGCTGGAGCGGACGGCGCCCGCGCTCGACCTGACCGAGCTGTTCAACGGGTTCAAGCCGCTGTTCACGGCGTTGGCGCCCAAGGACGTCAACCAGCTCTCGTACCAGATCATCCAGGTGTTGCAGGGCGAGGGCGGCACCATGGAGAGCCTGCTGGCCAACACCGCGTCGCTGACGACGTCGCTGGCCGAGAAGGACAAGGTGATCGGCGAGGTCATCACCAACCTCAACGTGGTGCTGCACCGGCTCAACGAGAAGAGCCCGCAGCTGCGGCAGACCATCACCACGCTGCAGCAGCTCATGACGGGCCTCGCCAAGGACTCGAAGTCCATCGGCAGCGCGATCGGCGCCATCGACAACCTCACCCGCAGCACGGCCGGTCTCGTCCGCAACGTCCGGGAGCCGCTGCGGCAGGACATCGCCGAGCTCGGCAAGCTGACGAAGACGCTCAACAAGCACGAGGACGTAGTGGAGCACTTCATCACCTTCGGCCCGAAGAAGTACTCGAGTCTGGGCAGGACGGCGAGCTACGGCTCCTGGTTCAACTTCTACCTGTGCAGCGGCGAGGCGAAGCTGCGCTTCCCGGGCGCGGAGGACCAGCCGATCACCATCCCGATGGGTGACCCGCACCGGGCGAGGTGCCAGGGATGAAGCCGTTCCAGCAACGTAACCCGATCCCGATCGCGATCATCGGCCTCATCCTAATCGCGCTCGGTCTCACGGCGGCCGCGAACGCCGACGAGCTGCCGGTGATCGGTTCCGGCACCGTCTACACCGCCGCGTTCGAGGAGGCGGCCGGGCTGAAGGACGGCGACGAGGTCCGTATCGCGGGCATCAAGGTCGGCAAGGTCAAGGAGGTCGAGCTCGACGGCAACCAGGTGCTGGTCAGCTTCTACGTGGAAGACGCGTGGATGGGCAACAACACCGCGGCCGCGATCAAGCTCAAGGACCTGCTCGGGCAGAAGTACCTCGCCGTCGAACCGGCGGGCAGCGAGGTGATGGACCCGTCGCAGACCATCTCGAAGCAGCGCACCACATCGCCCTACGACGTGCTCGAGGCGTTCCGTGGGCTCTCGGAGACCACCGATGCGATCGACGTCGGCCAGCTCGCCCGCAGCTTCAACGTCGTGTCGAACACCTTCGGTGGGACGTCCGAGGAGGTCACGGGCGCGCTGCGCGGGCTGTCGAGGCTCTCGGACACCATCGCCAAGCGCGACGCCCAGCTCTCGAACCTGCTGGAGAACACCCGCCAGATCAGCGGCACGCTCGCGTCCCGTGACCAGCAACTGGTGCGACTGATGAAGGACGGAAACGTGCTGCTCGCCGAGCTGGCCAGGCGCAAGGCGGCGATCAGCTCGCTGCTCCAAGGCACCCAGCAACTCTCCATACAGCTCAGCGGGCTGGTCGACGACAACCAGGCACAGCTCCAGCCGGTGCTCACCGACCTGGACCGGCTCACCGGCATGCTCTACCGCAACCGCAAGGCCCTCGGTGAAGGCATCGACAACTTCGCCCCGTTCGTGCGGCAGTTCAACAACACGGTCGGCAACGGCCGGTGGTTCGACAACTACGTCTGCGGCCTGGTGCTGCCCCAGGAGGGCCCGGTCAACCCGAAGGGATGTGATCCGCGATGAGCCCCACGACTCGTGTCGGACACACCCTCTGGCGTGGCGTCGCGATCGCCTGCGTGCTCGGGCTGCTGGTGGCAGGCGGGCTGTGGTGGGCGCTCAAGGACGCGGGCACCAAGACCGTCACCGCGTACTTCCCGACCACGATCGGCCTGTATCCCGACAACAGCGTGCGGATGCTCGGCGTCGACATCGGCGGCATCGAGACGATCCAGCCGCAGGGCGAGCGGGTGAAGGTCACCATGACCTACGACCGCACGGTCGACGTCCCGGCGGACGCGCAGGCCGTGATCGTCGCACCGTCGCTGGTCAGCGACCGCTACGTGCAGCTGACCCCCGCCTACACCGGCGGCCCCGAACTCGAGGACGGCGCCGTCATCAACGAGCAGCGCACCGCGGTGCCGCTCGAGGTCGACGACCTCTACAACTCGCTGTCCCGGGTCAGCGACGCGCTCGGCCCGAAGGGCGCCAACCGGGACGGCGCGCTGTCGCGGATGCTCGACACGCTCGCCGAGAACTTCAAGGGCAACGGCAAGGCGCTGAACGTCACGATCAACAAGCTCGGCAAGGCGTCCGGCACGCTGGCGGGCAACAAGGACGATCTGTTCGCCACCGTGTCCAACCTGGCGGAGTTCTCCAAGACGCTCGCCGACAGCGACGCCGACGTGGCCGAGTTCCAGCGCAGGCTGGCCGACGTGAGCGGGTTCCTCGCCGACGAGCGGCACAACCTGTCCACGACGGTCGACCTGCTCGGCTCGACGCTGGGCAAGGTCCGGCATTTCGTCGACCAGAACCGGGACGAGCTGCGGTCCAATGTGGACAAGCTGGCCGCCGTGACCCGCGTGCTCGTCAACCAGCGCAAGAACCTCGCCGAGATCATGGACGTCGGGCCGGTCGCGCTCGGCAACGTGATCAACACCTACAACGCGTCGGCGGGCACGCTCGACGCGCGGCCGGTGATCAACGAGCTGCGCGAGCCGCTCGTGCTGATGATGTGCGACTTCATCAAGCAGGCGCCCGAGGGCTCGGGCAACCAGCTTGCCTCGCTGTGTGAGGAGCTGGCGCCGATGACCGAGTCGCTGCCGTCGACGGCGCAGGTGCTCAACGCGCTGTACGAGGATCGGCTGCCGCCGCTGCCGCTCGAGCTGATGGAACAGATGCAGCAGGGAGGTGGCCGCTGATGTGGTGGCATCACCGCACCCACCGCTCCCGAGCGATGCTCGCAACGGTGTTCGCGGTCGTCGGCGCGCTGCTCGCGGGTTGCGGCAACTTCACCGGCATCTACGACATCCCGCTGCCCGGTGGGGCGGACCTCGGTGAGGATCCGATCGAGGTGAAGGTGGACTTCCGCGATGTGCTCGATCTCGTGCCGCAGTCCGCCGTCAAGCTCGACGAGGTCGCGGTCGGCAAGGTGGAGGACATCACGCTGACCGGCGCCGCCTGGAACGCGCGGGTCACCATCCAGCTGAACCGCGGCACCGACCTGCCCGCCAACACCTATGCCAACGTCAAGCAGTCGAGCCTGCTCGGGGAGAAGTACATCGAGCTGCTGCGCCCGCCGAAGGGCACGGCACACGGCGAGCTGACCGACGGCGCGGTGATCCCGGTCTCGCGCACCGACCAGGGCGTCGAGCTGGAAGAGGTCCTCGGCGCGTTGTCGATGCTGCTCAACGGCGGCGGTGTCGAGCAGCTCAACACCATCACCAAGGAGCTGAGCGCGATCTCGACCGGCCGCGAGGCCGAGATCAAGGCGGCGATGCACAACGCGAACACCCTGGTGCGTGGTCTCAACGGGCAGACCGACGACATCAGCAACGCGCTGGACGGGCTCAACCGGCTCTCGAAGGAACTGCGCAAGGACAAGGAGGTCATCGCGCGGGCGCTCGACGACCTCGAGCCGGGGCTGCGGGTGCTCGTCGAGCAGCGCAAGCAGCTGGTGACGATGCTGGAGGCGATGAAGAAGCTCTCCGTCGTCGCGACCGACACCGTGCAGAAGAGCCAGCACAGCCTGGTGAACAACCTCGAGGCGCTGCGGCCGATCCTGGCCAACCTGGTCAAGTCGGGCGACAAGCTGCCCAAGTCGCTCGAGCTGCTGGTGTCGTTCCCGTTCCCGGACGCCGCCGTCGCGGGCGCGCGAGGCGACTACTTCAACCTGTTCCAGACGCTGAACCTGAACATCAGGGAGATCTACAAGGCGTACCAGCGCGACCGGGGCAACCCGTTCAAGGGACTGCCGGTGCTGCAGGAGCTGCCCGCGTCGCAGGGCCAGTTGCTCGACCCGAACCAGCTGCCGCCGCTGCCGTTGCCGCAGCCGGACGACTCGACCAGCGGTGAGCAGTCGGGTGACGGCACCGGTGACCTGCTGTCCGGGCTGCTGGGAGGTGGCTGATGCTGACACGTAAGACGTGGACGCAGATCATCGCGTTCTTCACGATCAGCGTGGTCGCGCTGGTGTACTCGCTGTTCCGCTTCACCGACATCGGCAAGGTGTTCGGCGAGGACATCTACACGGTGTCGATGGAGCTGAAGGACTCCGGCGGGATCTTCAGCAACGCCGAGGTGACCTACCGCGGCTACGCCGTCGGCAGGGTGGGCAAGCTCAGCCTGACCAAGGAGGGGCTGGAGGTCGACCTCGACATCGAGCCCCAGGCCCCGCCGATCCCCGCCGACCTCGACGCCTTCGTCCTGAACCGGTCCGCGATCGGTGAGCAGTACGTCGACCTGCGGCCGAGGACGGACGAGGGGCCGTTCCTGCATGACGGCTCGGTCATTCCCGTCCAACGCACCGAAACGCCGGTGTCCACCGCCAAGGTCATCAAGGACATGCGCGACCTGGCAGGGTCGGTGCCGACCGACTCGCTGCGCACGGTCGTCGACGAGTCCTACCAGGCGTTCCACGGCACCGGTCAGAAACTTCAGTTCCTGATGGACGCGACGCGGGACTTCACGGCCGGGGCGAAGCGGAACCTGCCGGACACCGTGCAGCTGCTGCGGTCGGGCAACCAGGTGCTGCGCACCCAGAACGCCCAGATGGACTCGATCAGGTCGTTCAGCGAGGACCTGCGGAAGCTGTCGGCGACCTTCAAGGGTTCCGACGCCGACATCAGGCGGCTGATCGAGCAGACGCCGCCGATGGCGGATCAGCTCACCAGGGTCGTCGACGAGGTCGGCCCGGGTCTCAGCGACCTCGTCGGCAACCTGATCACGCTCGGCGAGCTGCAGAAGCCCCGGCTGCGGGGCCTCGAGCAGGCCTTGATGACCTATCCCGCGCTCGGCGCGGGCGCGCAGTCGCTGCTCGACCCGCAGACGCCGAAGGCGCCGCTCGGGCTCGTGGTGAACCTGTTCGACCCGCCGTCGTGCGTGAAGGGCTACGAGAGCACCGAGAAGCGGCCGGGCAGCGACACCTCGCCGGCGAAGTACAACGAGCGGGCGCATTGTGCCGAGCCGCCCGGCAGCCCGATCACCGTGCGTGGCTCCCAGAACGCGCCGACGGCTGGGGTGCCGGTCGCGCCGAGCAGGCAGCAGATCAGGGCCAACGAGGACCGCGACTCCGAGTCTCTCGAGGAAGACGCGAACTCGTCGAGCAACGGCGGCAGCATGATGTCGAGCTCCTACGCCGAGTTGGTGAGCCAGTTGCTTGCGCCGTACTGATCGAGGCAGAGGAGCACCAGACAGCGATATCACATCGTTCGCCTACGCTGAGGACGCAATGAGCAGTGATGATGCCCGGGCCGACGCGCCCGAGGAGGACGACGGCACCGAGACGGGCTCACCGGCGGAGGAGCCGGTGGCGCGCCGGGGCGTGTTCGGACGCCAGCCGGTGTTCGTCGCCGCCGCGATCATCGCGATCGTCTCGCTGATCGCCGCCACGACCTTCGGCATCCTCTGGTGGACGGGGTCCGGCAGCGACGAGGCGCGCAACGCCCAGGCTCGCGACGAGGTGGTCGCGGCGGCGGAGAACGGGATCAGGGCCTTCGCGGAGGTCGACTACCAGCATCCGGAGGCGTACCGGAACCAGCAGATCGCGGTGTCGACCGACGAGCTGGCGCAGCACGTCAAGGCCGGCTGGCCGCAGGCGCGGCAGGTCATCGTGCAGGCGCAGCGGTCCTCGACGATCAATTTCTTCGCCATCGGGGTGGAGGAGCTCAACTCCTCCGCAGGCACCGCGTCGGCGATCGCGTCCTCCGAGGTGACGCTGTCGTTCCAGGGCCAGTCCGCACAGCTGCCGCGCCGCTGGCGCGCCGAGCTCAAGCGTGTGGGCGATGAGTGGAAGCTTTCCGACATCGAGCTGATCCCCATCCCGCGCACGCAGCTCAACACCCAGGGATAGGAGCCGCAGTGACGCAGAACCGACGTCGATCGACACCGGGCGGAGGGTCGCGGCGGCCACAGGTCGCGGGGCTACGCAAGCCAAGCCCTCGGCCCCGTCCGACTCCGGAGCCGAGGCACGCCGCTCCCGACGCCGACGCGGTGGCCGACGAGCCCTCGGCCCCCCGGCCACGTGCGAAGGCGCGCGAGGAGGGCAGCCCCAAGCCCGAGTCCGCCGATGAGACCGTCTCGCAGCCGTCCGCGCTGCCGGACCGGACGCACGAGCCGAAGCGCGCGGGCGAGGGTGTCACGTGGACGATGACGAGCATTGTCGCCGCGATCGCGCTGGTGCTCGCGCTCGCGGCCGCGTTCTTCGCGTTCAAGTACTTCTCGGTCAGCGGTGGCGGCGAGAACCAGGCGATGGTCGACGTGGTCGCGACCCAGGAGGTCAAGGAGCAGGTCGCCGACAACCTCGAGACGATGTTCTCCTACGACTACCGGAACGTCGGGCAGCACGAGCAGGCCGTCAAGGACGCGCTCGCCACCGACGAGATGCGGCGGCAGTACGAGCAGCTGATGGGCGACGTGAAGGAGAAGGCGCCGCAGCAGGGCGTGATCCTGCAGACGACGGTCCGCAACATCGCGGTGATCTCCATCGACGAGGACTCCGCGAAGGTGGTCGCCTTCATCGACCAGACCTCGATCCGGCGGGACACCGGCCAGAGCGCGGCGACCGGTGACCAGCCGACGGTGACCGCGGTGCGGGTCGACGGCGAGTGGAAGATCTCCCACATCGACGCCTACGCCGACCCGAGCAACAACCCGGGTTGATCTTGTGACGTAGGGCACCGTGCCGGCCGGCGTCGGCACGGTGCCCTACTCGTCGTGGTGCCGCACCAGGCTGAGATGACCGTGCGTCACCGCACTGGTCGCGACGTCGTCCCGCTTGGTGGCTTGACTCGGCGGCCCTGGCACGCCACCCTGAATCGCGAAGAGCCACGATGCTTCCCAGCGGGCGGGGGCAAGTGGACAAGGTGCGGTGAGGCTGGGCCCCGATGCGCGTGCCCCCTGGACAGCGGCGAGTTTCGTCGCTAGACTGCTCTGTTGCGCTGCCCGCTTTCATGCTGCCCTGAGCCGGGCGCTACGATGGCGGACACCACCGCACCTTATAGACAGTCGGCGCTTCGTATTGCCATGTTACGTGTCAACGTGGCGTTGCTGTCCAACCGCTTATCTGTCCCCGGAAGGACGCATCTTGGCAGTCTCTCCCGCGAACCAAGCCAACATTGCGAACCCATCGGAGATTCCTGGAGCACCCAAACGGGTCTCATTCGCGAAGATTCGCGAACCGCTCGCCACGCCTGACCTGCTCGACGTGCAGATCAAGTCGTTCGAGTGGTTCGTCGGCGACGAAGCATGGTTCGAGCGCCGGGTGAACGAGGGCGAAGAGAACCCCATCGGGGGGCTCGCGGAAGTTCTCGGCGAGATCTCGCCGATCGAGGACTTCTCCGGTTCGATGTCGCTCTCCTTCGCCGATCCACGCTTCGACGAGGTCAAGGCCTCCGTCGAGGAGTGCAAGGACAAGGACATGACCTACTCGGCGCCGCTGTTCGTGACCGCCGAGTTCGTCAACAACAACACTGGTGAGATCAAGAGCCAGACGGTCTTCATGGGCGACTTCCCCGTGATGACCGACAAGGGCACCTTCATCATCAACGGCACCGAGCGTGTCGTCGTCTCCCAGCTCGTCCGCTCGCCAGGTGTGTACTACGACCAGGCCATCGAGAAGACGACGGACAAGGACGTCTTCAGCGTCAAGATCATCCCGAGCCGGGGCGCCTGGCTCGAGTTCGACGTCGACAAGCGCGACACCGTCGGCGTGCGCATCGACCGCAAGCGCCGCCAGCCGGTCACCGTGCTGCTCAAGGCGCTCGGCTGGTCGGCCGAGGCGATCAGGGAGCGGTTCGGCTTCTCCGAGACGCTGATGGCGACGTTGGAGAAGGACCACACCGCGGGCACCGACGAGGCGCTGCTCGACATCTACCGCAAGCTCCGCCCCGGCGAGCCGCCGACGAAGGAGAGCGCGCAGACGCTGATCGAGAACCTGTTCTTCAAGAACAAGCGCTACGACCTCGCGCGCGTCGGCCGCTACAAGATCAACAAGAAGCTCGGGCTCGAGCAGTCGTACGAGACCGGCACGCTCACCGAAGAGGACATCGTCTCCACCATCGAGTACCTCGTCCGGCTGCACGCGGGCGAGCACACGATGACCAGCGTCGCGAACGTCGAGGTGCCGGTCGAGACCGACGACATCGACCACTTCGGCAACCGCCGGCTGCGCACCGTCGGTGAGCTGATCCAGAACCAGATCCGGGTCGGCCTCTCCCGCATGGAGCGCGTGGTCCGGGAGCGGATGACCACCCAGGACGTCGAGGCGATCACGCCGCAGACCCTGATCAACATCCGCCCGGTCGTCGCCGCGATCCGGGAGTTCTTCGGGACCTCGCAGCTCTCGCAGTTCATGGACCAGAACAACCCGATCGCTGGCCTGACGCACAAGCGTCGTCTCTCGGCCCTCGGTCCTGGTGGTCTGTCCCGTGAGCGCGCCGGCATGGAGGTCCGCGACGTCCACCCGTCGCACTACGGCCGCATGTGCCCGATCGAGACGCCGGAAGGCCCGAACATCGGCCTGATCGGCTCGCTGTGCTCCTACGCGCGGGTGAACCCGTTCGGCTTCATCGAGACGCCGTACCGGAAGGTCGTCGAGGGCCGGGTCACCGACCAGGTCGACTACCTGACCGCCGACGAGGAGGACCGTCACGTCAAGGCGCAGGCCAACGCGCCGATCGACGCCGACGGCCACTTCACCGAGGAGAAGGTCCTCGGCCGCAGGAAGGGCGGCGAGGTCGAGCTCATCGACCCGCTGGAGATCGACTACATGGACGTCTCGCCGAGGCAGATGGTCTCGGTCGCGACGGCCATGATCCCGTTCCTCGAGCACGACGACGCCAACCGTGCGCTGATGGGCGCGAACATGCAGCGGCAGGCGGTGCCGCTGCTGCGCAACGAGTCGCCGCTGGTCGGCACCGGTGTCGAGCTCCGTGCCGCCGTGGACGCCGGTGACGTGCTGCTCGCCGAGGAGGCGGGCGTGGTCGAGGAGGTCTCGGCCGACCTCGTCACGGTGATGCACGACGACGGCAGCCGTCGCACCTACGGGCTGTACAAGTACCGCCGCTCCAACCAGGGCACCTGCATGACCCACAAGCCCATCGTCAACGAGGGCGACCGGGTCGAGGTCGGTCAGGTCATCGCGGATGGTCCGTCCACAGAGGACGGCGAGATGGCGCTCGGCAAGAACCTGCTGGTCGCCGTCATGCCGTGGGAGGGCCACAACTACGAGGACGCGATCGTCATCTCCGAGCGCCTGGTGCAGGACGACGTGCTCACGTCGATCCACATCGAGGAGCACGAGGTTGACGCCCGCGACACCAAGCTCGGTGCCGAGGAGATCACCCGGGACATCCCGAACGTCTCCGAGGACGTCCTCGCCGACCTCGACGACCGGGGCATCGTGCGCATCGGCGCCGAGGTGCAGCCGGGCGACATCCTGGTCGGCAAGGTCACGCCGAAGGGCGAGACCGAGCTGACCCCGGAGGAGCGGCTGCTGCGGGCCATCTTCGGCGAGAAGGCCCGCGAGGTGCGCGACACCTCGCTGAAGGTGCCGCACGGTGAGAACGGCAAGGTCATCGGCATCCGGATGTTCTCCCGTGACGAGGACGACGAGCTGCCACCCGGCGTGAACGAGCTGGTGCGGGTCTACGTCGCCAAGAAGTCGAAGGTCCAGCCGGGCGACAAGCTCGCGGGCCGTCACGGCAACAAGGGCGTCATCGGCAAGATCCTGCCGATCGAGGACATGCCGTTCATGGAGGACGGCACCCCGATCGACGTCGTGCTCAACACCCACGGTGTGCCGCGACGGATGAACATCGGGCAGATCCTCGAACTGCACCTCGGCTGGCTGGCATCGCAGGGCTGGAAGATCGAGGGCTCACCGGACTGGGCGCAGAAGCTGCCGGAGGAACTCTACGACGTCGAGCCGGGGACGAACACGTCCACGCCGGTGTTCGACGGTGCCCGCGAGGAGGAGCTGACCGGGCTGCTCGGCTGCACCAAGCCGAACCGGGACGGCGACCGCCTCGTCCACACCGACGGCAAGGCGACGCTGCTCGACGGCCGCTCCGGCGAGCCGTTCCCGTACCCGGTCGCGGTGGGCTACATGTACACCCTGAAGCTCCACCACATGATCGACGACAAGATCCACGCCCGGTCCACCGGTCCGTACTCGATGATCACCCAGCAGCCGCTCGGTGGTAAGGCACAGTTCGGTGGCCAGCGCTTCGGTGAGATGGAGTGCTGGGCGATGCAGGCCTACGGCGCGGCGTACTCGCTGCAGGAGCTGCTCACGATCAAGTCGGACGACGTGGTCGGCCGCGTGAAGGTGTACGAG
Organism: Actinophytocola sp.; assembly: GCA_009377395.1. GTDB lineage: Bacteria > Actinomycetota > Actinomycetes > Mycobacteriales > Pseudonocardiaceae > Haloechinothrix_A. The sequence continues at coordinate 29,397 of WHUB01000045.1, forward strand.
GCCATCGTCAAGGGCGAGAACATCCCGGAGCCGGGCATCCCGGAGTCGTTCAAGGTGCTGCTGAAGGAACTTCAGTCGCTGTGCCTGAACGTGGAGGTGCTCTCCAGCGACGGCGCCGCGATCGAGATGCGCGACTCCGACGACGAGGACCTGGAACGCGCCGCGGCCAACCTCGGCATCAACCTGTCCCGCAACGAGTCGCCGTCCGTCGACGACGTCATGCACTAGTCGACCTCTAGCCAACCAACTAATTGGGAGAGAACTCCACGTGTTGGACGTCAATTTCTTCGATGAGCTCCGCATCGGCCTCGCCACGGCCGATCAGATTCGCCAGTGGTCCTACGGCGAGGTGAAGAAGCCGGAGACCATCAACTACCGCACCCTCAAGCCGGAGAAGGACGGGCTCTTCTGCGAGAAGATCTTCGGTCCCACCCGGGACTGGGAGTGCTACTGCGGCAAGTACAAGCGGGTGCGCTTCAAGGGCATCATCTGTGAGCGCTGCGGCGTCGAGGTGACCCGTGCCAAGGTGCGCCGGGAGCGGATGGGCCACATCGAGCTGGCCGCCCCCGTCACGCACATCTGGTACTTCAAGGGCGTGCCGTCGCGGCTCGGCTACCTGCTCGACCTGGCCCCGAAGGACCTCGAAAAGATCATCTACTTCGCGGCCTACGTCATCACGAGCGTGAACGAGGAGCTGCGGCACAACGACCAGCCCACGCTCGAGAACGAGATCAACGCCGAGCGCAAGACCATCGAGGCCAAGCGCGATGCCGAGGTCGAGGAACGGGCGCAGAAGCTGGAGGCCGACCTCAAGCAGGCCGAGGACGAGAGCCTGAAGGCGGACCAGCGCCGCAAGATCAAGGAGGCCGGCGAGCGCGAGATGCGGCAGATCCGCGACCGCGCCAACCGCGAGCTGGACCGGCTGGAAGAGGTGTGGAACACCTTCACCAAGCTGGAGACCCGTCAGCTCATCGTGGACGAGGTGCTCTACCGGGAGCTGTACGACCGCTACGGCGAGTACTTCACCGGCGGCATGGGCGCGGGCGCCATCCAGAAGCTGTGCTCCGAGTTCGACGTCGACGGCGAGGCCGAGAGCCTGCGCGACGTCATCCGCAACGGCAAGGGCCAGAAGAAGCTGCGCGCGCTGAAGCGGCTCAAGGTCGTCTCGGCGTTCCAGTCGACCGGCAACGACCCGCGCGGCATGGTGCTCGACGCGGTGCCGGTGATCCCGCCGGACCTGCGCCCGATGGTGCAGCTCGACGGTGGCCGGTTCGCCACGTCCGACCTGAACGACCTGTACCGCCGCGTCATCAACCGCAACAACCGGTTGAAGCGGCTGATCGACCTCGGCGCGCCCGAGATCATCGTCAACAACGAGAAGCGGATGCTGCAGGAGGCCGTCGACGCGCTGTTCGACAACGGCCGCCGTGGCCGTCCGGTCACCGGCCCCGGCAACCGGCCGCTGAAGTCGCTGTCCGACCTGCTCAAGGGCAAGCAGGGCCGGTTCCGGCAGAACCTGCTCGGCAAGCGAGTCGACTACTCGGGCCGGTCGGTCATCATCGTCGGTCCGCAGTTGAAGCTGCACCAGTGCGGTCTGCCGAAGCAGATGGCGCTGGAGCTGTTCAAGCCGTTCGTGATGAAGCGGCTGGTCGACCTCAACCACGCGCAGAACATCAAGTCGGCCAAGCGGATGGTCGAGCGCTCCCGCTCCGCGGTGTGGGATGTGCTCGAGGAGGTCATCACCGAGCACCCGGTGCTGCTGAACCGGGCGCCGACCCTGCACCGCCTCGGCATCCAGGCATTCGAGCCGCAACTGGTCGAGGGCAAGGCCATCCAGCTGCACCCGCTGGTGTGCGAGGCGTTCAACGCCGACTTCGACGGTGACCAGATGGCGGTGCACCTGCCGCTGTCGGCCGAGGCGCAGGCCGAGGCCAGGATCCTGATGCTGTCGGCGAACAACATCCTCTCGCCCGCGTCGGGCCGTCCGCTCGCCATGCCGCGACTGGACATGGTCACCGGTCTGTTCCACCTGACCAGGCTGGACGAGAACGCGGCGGGCGCGGGCCAGGCGTACGCCTCGTCCGCCGAGGCGATCATGGCGTTCGACCGGCACCTGCTCGGGCTGCACGCCCCGATCAAGGTCAGGGTGACCGACCGGCAGCCGCCGAAGGAGACCCAGGCCGAGCTGGCCGAGTCCGGCTGGGAGCCGGGTCAGCCGTGGCTGGCCGAGAGCACCCTCGGCAGGGTGATGTTCAACGAGCTGCTGCCCGCCGACTACCCGTACATCAACGAGGCGTTGCCGAAGAAGAAGCAGGCCGCGATCGTCAACGACCTCGCGGAGCGGTACTCCATGACCCAGGTCGCGCAGACGCTCGACAAGGTCAAGGACGCCGGCTTCTACTGGGCGACCCGCTCCGGTGTCACGGTGTCCATTTCGGACGTCCTCGTGCCCGCCGAGAAGGCGCAGATCCTCGAGGACCATGAGGGCAAGGCCGCCCAGGTGGAGAAGCGCTACCAGCGCGGTCAGCTCTCCCACGCCGAGCGCAACAACGAGCTGGTCAAGGTGTGGGCGCAGGCGACGGAGGACGTCGCGGAGGCCATGGAGGCGCACTTCCCCGACGACAACTCGATCGCGATGATCGTGAAGTCGGGCGCGGCGGGCAACATGACCCAGGTCCGGTCGCTGGCCGGTATGCGTGGTCTGGTGTCAAACCCGAAGGGTGAGTACATCCCGCGGCCGATCAAGTCCAACTTCCGTGAGGGCCTGTCGGTGGCGGAGTACTTCATCGCCACGCACGGTGCGCGGAAGGGTCTCGCCGACACCGCGCTGCGTACCGCCGACTCGGGTTACCTGACCCGTCGTCTGGTCGACGTCTCGCAGGACGTGATCGTGCGTGAGCGCGACTGCGGCACCACCCGCGGCATCACCATGACCATCGGCGAGAAGCAGCCGGATGGTTCGATCCTGCGGGCCGAGCACGTCGCGACCAGCGTCTACGCGCGCACCATCGCCGACGACGCCGCAGACGCCGACGGCAACGTCGTCGTCAACCGCGGTGACGACCTCGGCGACCCGGCGATCGAGCGGCTGGCGTCCAGCGGTGTCGACCGGGTGAAGGTGCGCAGCGTGCTGACCTGCGAGTCGGTTGTCGGCGTGTGCGCGCACTGCTACGGGCGCTCGATGGCGACCGGCAAGCTGGTCGACGTCGGTGAGGCCGTCGGCATCGTCGCGGCGCAGTCGATCGGTGAGCCGGGCACGCAGCTGACGATGCGTACCTTCCACCAGGGCGGTGTCGCCGGTGACGACATCACCACCGGTCTGCCGCGTGTGCAGGAGCTGTTCGAGGCGCGGGTGCCGAAGGGCAAGGCGCCGATCGCCGAGGTCGCCGGCCGGGTGCGCATCGAGGAGAGCGAGCGCTTCTGGAAGATCACGCTGATCCCGGACGACGGCGCCGAGGAGATCGTGCTCGACAAGCTGTCCAAGCGGCAGCGGCTCGCGGTGGGGCCGGAGGGCCCGCTCGCCGACGGCGACCACGTCGGCGTCGGTCAGCAGCTGCTGGAAGGCACACCGGACCCGCACGAGGTGCTGCGGGTCATGGGTCCGCGCCAGGCGCAGATCCACCTGGTGGACGAGGTGCAGAAGGTGTACCGGGCGCAGGGCGTGTCGATCCACGACAAGCACATCGAGGTCATCGTGCGGCAGATGCTGCGCCGCGTCACGATCATCGACTCCGGTGCCACCGACTTCCTGCCCGGCGAGCTGCCGGAGCGGGCACGGTTCGAGGCGATCAACCGGAACACGGTGGCCGAGGGCGGCGACCCGGCGTCCGGTCGTCCGGTGCTGATGGGCATCACGAAGGCGTCGCTGACCACGGACTCGTGGCTGTCGGCGGCGTCCTTCCAGGAGACCACCAGGGTGCTGACCGACGCGGCGATCAACGGCCGCTCGGACAAGCTGGTCGGCCTCAAGGAGAACGTGATCATCGGTAAGTTGATCCCGGCCGGTACGGGCATCAACCGGTACCGCAACATCCAGGTGCAGCCGACCGAGGAGGCCAGGGTCGCGGCGTACGCGATCCCGTCCTACGACGACGGCTACTACACCCCGGATGTCTTCGGCTCCGGCACCGGCATGGCCGTCCCGCTCGACGACTACGACTTCGGCCGCGACTTCCGCTAGCCCGAACAACACGAAGTAACAAAGGGGAGGCCCCGGGTGGATTCGTCACCCGGGGCCTCCCCTTTTGCGTCGTGTCCCACCTTCAGGACGTCGTGTCCCACCTTCAGGACGTCGTGTCCCACCTTCAGGACGTCGTGTCCTGCGTTCCTGCCGTCGTGTCCTGCGTTCAAGCCTGCGAGTTCGGCATTCGCGGCGCCGATCAGACGTCGGTGATGTCGGCGATCAGCATGTCGATGTCGAACTGCTCCTCTTCCTCTTCCACCGGGACGGCGTCCAGCGTCATCCGGGCGAACGCCTCGGCCTCGTCGCGGTCGAGGAACCACGATGCCTTGCCTTCGTCGGACTCGACCTGGAACAGCATCAGCCGCTCACCGTGGTCCTCGAAAGGCACGAAGCGGACGTCGCCGATGCCTGCCGGGGCCTTGAGCCCTGCGAGCAGCAGGTCACGAGCGAACACCCAGGTGACCCAGCTTTCAGGGCTGGTCTGGAACTCGACGGTGATCGCGTAGGGGTCGTCGGCGCGGTAGGACCAGCACGAGAACACCGGAGCGGCCTCGTTGGTCAGGGTGATGAACCGTTCCAGTCGCACGGTGTTGGCGGCCATGTCGCCTCCTCATCGTCGTGTCCGCCGGTCGTGCCGACGTGATCGGGATCTTTCGCGGGGGAGATCCGCCGCAGCGGCGGTGATGACGGTTTTCCCTGTGATCTCAGCCGATACGGTGTTCCGGCCGTCACATCTGTAACGCCGCAGGTCAGCCTGGCGATGCGCGCGCGAACGTCGAACTCGCAGGCAGGAACGATGCTCCTATGGTTGGTCAAGGGGTGAGGGTGGCGAGGTCGGTGCGGAGTTGT
>WHUB01000460.1 GCA_009377395.1 Actinophytocola sp.
CGAAGTGGTCTTCGCCGGGGCGGGCAAACCGCAACGCCAAGGGTTCTTGGCGGGACGACAGGATGTTCACCGCGAACCGCCCGGCTTCGGTGATCGCATCGGTGCTGCGAGCCCCGATGGTCAAACACACCAGCAGCAGTGGCGGCTCGAGTGACACCGAGGTCAGCGAATTGACCGTCATGCCGTGAGGTTGGCCATCGGCGGCTGTCGTCACCACGGCGACGCCGGTCGCGAATCGGCCCATCGCGTTCCGCATGGTTTTCGGGTCGACGTGGGTGGCCGGTGTTGGGGCGGTGGCTGAAGGTGACATGAGGTGCTCCAAGGTCGTCAGGTGCGGTAGCGGACCTCGAAGGTGAGGACGCCTTCGTCGGTGCGCCAGGGTCCGTGTGGCATGCCGGGTGGCCGGCAGGCGTACATGCCCTTGGTGAAGGTCTTACCGAGGCTCAGGTCGGTGAAAGATCCGTCCAGGATGTAGACCTCTTCCCAGAAGTCGTGCTTCTGCACCCCCATCGGCGTGGAGTCGGCGCCGGGCTCGTAGCGCAGGATCCGGGTGGCGACTCCGGTGTCCGGGTCGTTCGCGAGAAT
>WHUB01000461.1 GCA_009377395.1 Actinophytocola sp.
TGACGGGGTTGGCGACGAGGCGACGCAGCAGGACGTCGACGGTCGCGGCGTCCATGCCGGGGGGCAGCTCGATGCGCCGTCCTGTCGCCGCGCCGTCGACGGGCACGCCCAGCTGGGTGGCGGCGCGCACCACGGCGGCCGCCGCGGTGTCGGTGACGCCGGGATGGAGGGTGATCTCGACGGCGGGACCGTTCGAGGAGGCATCGGGTCGTGCCCACGTGCCGGTCTGCAGCAGGGGGTCAGCGAGGACGGCGCCGAGGCGGGCGAGGTGCCCGTCGTCGAGCGCGCCGTCGACGAACACGAGGTCGGCGACGTGGACCGGTGCCCACGCCTGCTCGCGGCCGTAGGTGTCCAGGACGCCGCGGAGCTCGTCATGGATGTCGCGCATCCCCGAAACGCCGATGTTGATGTCGGCGGCCGTCGATGGCGTGCCGTCGGTGTCGAACACGCCGCCGGTGCTCACCGGGATGTACTTGTACGGCGTCAGCTTCAGCGCGTCGGCGACCATCTTGTCCATCGTGAGGCGCATCTGGTCGCGCAGCATCGCCTGGAACGGGTTGGTCATGTCGAACTCCGTCAGGTTCT
>WHUB01000462.1 GCA_009377395.1 Actinophytocola sp.
CGAAGGTCACCCCCCCACTTTGGCCTACCGGCGTGACGCGGTGGGGGAGCCCCGAAAACGAAGCCAGGACTGAGCGCAACGCGTCATCTCCCGGGCCGAGGTCGGCGACGGCCGCCGCCGCGGCAAGGGCGTTGGCGATGTCGTGCGGACCGCTGCGGGCGAGATCGCTGGCAGCGATCAGTCGCGCGCCGTCGGTTCGGAGTAGGCGATCGTTCTCGATCCGCCAGGCGCCGTCGGTACCCGCCTGGAGGGTGAAGGCGACCGAGCGGGCCGGAGCGGTGGTGGCCACCCCGGCCACGGCTTCGTCGTCGGCGTTGAAGACGAGGAGGTCGTCGTCCGACTGGTTGGCGAAGATGCGCGCCTTGGCCTCGACGTAGTCCTTGAAGCTGGGGTGCCAGTCGAGGTGGTCCTCGGCGACGTTGAGGAGGACGGCGACCCGGGGTCGGAACGTCTCGGTGAAACGGAGCTGGAAGGACGACACCTCGGCCACCACGACGTCGACGTCGTCGTGCACGGCGTCGAGCAGCGGGCGGCCGATGTTGCCCGCGGCCAGGGCCCGACGTCCTCCGGCGCCCAGCATCTCGG
>WHUB01000463.1 GCA_009377395.1 Actinophytocola sp.
AGGACGCGTGCTGCGCGGTACGCGGCCGCCCGCTGGCCGCGGCCCTGGCGCGACACCATCGCGAGCAGACCTGGGAGTGCACCCACTTCGGCGGCGACCGGTTCGCGGGCAACCTGCTGATGGCCCCGCACGGGCTGCTGTTCGGCCCGCTGGAACCGGCGACCGCGGTCGGGACCGTCGACGCGGTGCTGGCAGGGCAGGTGCCGCTGGCGAGTTTGCGAGGTCGCAGCGGGATCCCACCGTTCGCCCAGCACGCCGAGATCGCGGTCCGCGCGCGCACCGGATTCACAGGGCTCGACGAGGTGCTCGCGGGAGACTGCGAGGTCGACGGCGACGAGGCCGCGGTCGAGGTGCACACCACCGAGCGGGGATACCGGGTCCGGCTGCGCAGGCGTCCGCTCGGTGTGCACGGCAGCTCGAGCTGCGCGGGCGCGTTCACGCCGACGGGAGTCGACGTGCTCGCCGTCGAGCCCGAACCGGTGGCCGCGCACTAAGGTGGCCGAGTGGAACCGCCGTCGCGCGCGGTCGACATCGACGCGATCACCACGGAGCTCGGCCGCGGACCATCTGATCGAGGGAGCACAG
>WHUB01000464.1 GCA_009377395.1 Actinophytocola sp.
AGGCGTCTTCGTACTGGACCACGTCACTGCTGACGAGCTGCGCACCGTGTTTGCGAAGCCGGACGAGAGTGTCGTCGATGTCGTCCACCGCGAACATGACGCGGAGGTAACCCAGCGCGTTCACCGGCGCGTTCCGGTTATCGGCGACCACCTGCGGCGCCAGAAACCGCGAGAGCTCGAGCCTGCCGTGACGACGCCGAAGACACCGGCATAGCCGTGTACCGCGAGGCCGAGTTCGCGGAAGAACTCGACCGCCACTTCGAGGTCCTCGACGACAATGCCGACATTGTCCAGCCTGAGAGCCATTCGGCCAGCCTACAGAAACCAGCATCTGAAAGCGCCCAGATGCGAGGCCACTTCGTCGCGGTCACCGCGTGCATGCCGAACTGCTCGACACCGCCCTAACGAGGTCCGACGGCTTGCTCGGTGTCAAGGGTTAGCAGGCGCCCATTGACACCGTCGTGCTCGATGCCGCCCTCGATCACGCGACGTGTCGATTCCGTGGCATGGGCGAGCCTGGCCGCCGCGATCGCATTGCCGAGTAGCCAGACGTCGGTGATCGGCCCGACGCCTCCGGGAACCGG
>WHUB01000465.1 GCA_009377395.1 Actinophytocola sp.
GAAGTCCAGGGTAGCCACCGTCGCCGCAGGCGCGGGCGGCGTGGTGTCCGCCTGCGGGCTGTCGGGGACGGCGAGGAGCGTCCGGACGGTCGGCCACTGCGGCTGCCACCCGCCGCCGGTCGGCACCAGGTTCAGCGTCCGCGGCACGCCGACCGGCGGCGCGTAGCCGTCGTCGCCGGCGAGCAGCCGCTGTCGTTCCTCCTCGGCGAGTTCGGCGCGGCGGGTGTAGCACTCCGGCATCCCCCCCAACGCCCGGCCCTCGAGCTCCCCGCCGGGCGTCGCGCGGAACTGCTCGTCGGCGCGGGAGTCGCGCTCGCCAGGGGTGCGCTTGTCGCTGAGGTAGTCGGCGCGCCACTGCGCGGACCGGCCGCGGGCGGCGTCGATGAACCACCAGCCGGCCGAGTCCTTCGGCAGCTTCGACGGGTCGAACTGGGTGCGGAGGATCCCCGCCGCGACCGGGGACTTCAGCAGCCCGACGATGGTGGTGCGGCCGCCGAGCGCGTCACGGAGTGAGTCTTCGGACCCGAATGACTGGATCTTCGGGTGCTGCGTGGCGGCCCAGATGACGAGGCCGTACTTGCGG
>WHUB01000466.1 GCA_009377395.1 Actinophytocola sp.
AGGATCCGCTTCCCACCCGCCTCGATGAGCAGCAGGTTGAGCCGGCACAACAGGCGGCCGCGCTCATCGGTCTCGGCCAGCCTGCTCCACAGGGCCCTGGGCACCACGCCGAAGAAGCCCCCGGCATCCGGTCGGAACCAGCCGGCCCGGACGACGCGCAGGGTCACGCCACCGGCGTAGCTGCGTGGCTCGCCGATCTCGTGGAGCGGGGCGCTCACCGCCTCGACACGCGGCCGCGGTCGAAATCGGCGTGATAGCGGCTGGCCGTGGGATCCGTCTGGCCGCGGTACTTGCTCCCGATGCGGGCATCGCCATACCCGATCTCGACCGGCGAGCTCAGGCGCTGGAAGCTCACCTGCCCGATCTTCATGCCGTCGTAGAGCTTGATCGGCAGGTTGGCGACGTTCGACAGCTCCAGGGTCAGGGTCCCCTCCCAGCCCGGATCCACGTAACCCGCGGTCGAGTGGATGAGCAGGCCGAGCCGCCCCAAAGAACTTTTCCCCTCTAATCTGGCCACGAGGTCATCGGGCAGGCCGACGCGCTCGAAGGTGGCGCCCAGCGCGAACTCGCCCGGATGGAGGAT
>WHUB01000467.1 GCA_009377395.1 Actinophytocola sp.
GCACTTCGGCCAGCACCGTGTCAATGCCCACGCGGTCGGCGATCGCATGCGCTGTGCGCGCGTTGTCGCCGGTGATCATGGCCACCTTCAGACCCATCTGATGCAGCTCGGCGACCGTGTCCGCGGCACCGTCCTTGAGCGTGTCCGCGACCGCAAGCACTCCGCGCACCTGGCCACTCCAACCGGCGAAAACGGCGGTCTTGCCGTCGGACTCCACCCGCTGCGCAGCTGTGGCCAGGTCCTCGGGTAGGGCCAGACCGGCCTCGGTGAGGAGCGTGCGTCGACCCACCCAAACCAGGTCACCGTCCACCTCGGCCCGCACACCGCGACCAGCCACGGAAGAAAAGGCGGTGACCTCCGGCAACTCGCCGCCCTCATCCCGGGCTGCGGCGATGGCCTGGCCGATCGGGTGCTCGCTGTCGGCCTCGACCGCGCCGGCACGCCGCAGCAGGTCGGTGGCCTCGGTCCCGGCGGCTGGAACGGTATCCGTCAACGCCATCTCACCTCGGGTGAGTGTGCCGGTCTTGTCCAGCGCCACGGTGGTGATCTTCCTGGTGCGTTCGAGCACCTCGACGCCCTTG
>WHUB01000468.1 GCA_009377395.1 Actinophytocola sp.
TGTCTGCACCAGCATCTTCGACACGGCTATTGCGAACCTTCATGGGCCAGGAACCGTCCGCCCGCTGAGCGCTCCGGGACCACTCGTAGGCGGCTTCGGCTTCAGTCATAAAGCCGGCCGCGGACAAGGCCATCGCCGACTCGACGTGGTCCCACGGATCCACGTGCCCGCCAGGAAACCAGGGCAGGGCGCCGGAGCTCTCCTGTGCTTGCGCGATCGAAAACGCGGTTTGGGCGATGTCGGCGGCCGACAGCACTCCTGGCACATTTGGGACCTCATGCCGAGTCAAACCGGCTCTCCCTGGTTGACTGCGTACACGACGAGGCTTTTGCCGAGGAGCGGATCGAGCAACCGTTCAGCGGTGCGGGTCAGCCCTGGCTGGCGCACCATATTCCAGATCAACAGACGGTGATATGCTCTGAGGAGAGGGTGTTCGTCCCGCTCGACACCTATCAGGCATTTGAGCCACCAGTATGGTGAGTGCAGGGCATGCGCGTAGTGTCGGTGGGTCGGGCGTAATCCGACCTCGCGGAGCTTGTCGGTCAACCCATCGGTGCGATAGATCCGCACGTGCCCACCCT
>WHUB01000469.1 GCA_009377395.1 Actinophytocola sp.
GGCGGGGTCGTCGAGGCGCTCGTGCTCATCGAGTAGCGCCGTGAGAAACGGTAGCGACACGGCCCGGCCTGCCGCCCCCGCGCCCTCATTGCCCACGCTCGCACGTTCGTTCATCAGCGTGGTCAGCGCGACGCGCCAGCCGCCGTTCACCTCGCCCAGCCGGTGGTCGTCGCGGACCCTTACGCCGTCGAGGAAGACCTCGTTGAACTCAGCGCCGCCGCTCATTTGGCGCAGCGGCCGGACGTCGACGCCTGGCGCGGACATGTCGACGAGAAACGCCGTGATGCCCTTGTGCTTGGGTTGGTCGAAGTCGGAACGGCAGAGCGCGAGACCGACCTCGGCGTGCTGCGCAACAGAGGTCCAGACCTTCTGGCCAGTGATGACCCACTCGTCGCCGTCGCGGACGGCTTTCGTCTCCAGGCTCGCCAGGTCCGAGCCTGCCGCCGGCTCGCTGAAGAGCTGGCAGGCGATGACATCGCCTTTGTACATGGCTGGCAGGTAGCGGTCCTTGATGGCCTCCTGGCCGTGAGCCAAGATCGTCGGGCCGATCATGCCGAGCCCGATTAACGACAGCACACCGG
>WHUB01000046.1 GCA_009377395.1 Actinophytocola sp.
GTCATAGCGCCACAGTGGCGCTATGATGGCGCCATGGCAACTATCCAGGTGAAAGACGTTCCCGAAGACGTGGCGGAAACGCTCCGGCGGCGAGCCGCCGACGCGGGACAGTCACTCCAGGCCTACATGCGACAGCAGCTCATCGAATCCGCACGGCAGCGCACCAAGTCCGAGTACGTGCGGATCATCGAGGAGACCTTGGCGCGAAAGGACACCCCCGGCGCGACCGCTGAGTCGATCGACGAGGCGTTGCGCGAGGCACGGGGTGAGTGACTACGTCATCGACGCGTCCGCATTGATCATGGCGCTCAGCCAGAAGAACGCTATCGGTAGCGCGATCCGCGCGATCCTCGACGGCAACCGCACGCATGCCCCCGCACTCATCGACGCCGAGGCAGGGCAGGCACTCCGCAAGCTGGAACGCCACGGCAAGATCGACGATGAAGAGGCGAGAACCGGACTCGCCGCCCTCCGCCGTCTCGTCGACGACCGCTACGAGCACGGCCCGTTCCTTGCCGAAGCGTGGCGGCTCCGCCACACCATCACATTCTACGACGGCTTGTACGTGTCGCTCGCGGCATCGCTCGGTGTTCCACTGCTGACCAGCGACGAGAAACTCAGCAAGGCGCCGGGACTCAGCTGCGCGATCCAGCTGATCCGCTGACCGCCTACTCCTGCCAGGCGCGCTTGTGCCGGGCGCGTAGCGCGCGAACCGCCTCGACCGCGCGCCAGCCGTCGACGGCTTGCACCGCCATCACGGTGTAGTACTCGTCGTCGGGCAGCTCTAGCCGGGCGAACGCCGCGCCGTCCGGGAAGCTGATCGCCAGCACCTCGCGCCAGCCGAACCGCTTCGACGTCAGCACGTTGCGGACCTCGACCCCATCGGCGTCGGCGCGCACTCTCGGCACCGCCCACAGCATTGTCCCGCCGGCGAGCAGCACCCCGAGCACGATCATCGCCACCTGGTCCGAGGGACGGAACACCGCGCCGGTGTGCGACTGGCGCAGCAGCAGTCCGACGATGGTGAACGCGATGACGATCAGCACCGCGAGCACGCTGGCGGCGATGACCGAGTAGAACGGCCGGAACTGCACCGGCTCGGTCGTCTGCTCGCCTGTCGCAGCCATCGTCACGTCATCCCCTTGCTCTCGGTCCATCGCCTGCGCAGCGAGCGCAGCACGTGTGCCGCGTCGAGCGCGGCCACCGTCGCCTCGTAGCCCTTGTCCTCCACCGAGTCCGGCAGCCCGGCCCGCGCCAGCGCCTGCTGCTCGGTGTCGCACGTCAGCACGCCGTTGCCCACCGGGGTGTTCTCGTCGAGCGCCACCCTGGTCAGCCCCTGGGTCACCGCGTCGCAGACGTACTCGAAGTGCGGCGTGCCGCCCCGGATGACGACGCCGAGCGCCACCACCGCGTCGTGGTCGCGGGCCAGCGCCTGTGCGATCACCGGCAGCTCGACCGCGCCCGCGACGTGCACCACGGTTGGCTCGACGTCGAGCCGCGCCTGCTTCGCCGCGGCGAGCGCCCGGTCGAGCAGGCTGCCGGTGATGGTCTCGTGCCAGCGGGTTGACACGATGCCGAGCCGGATGTGCTCGTAGGCGCCCGGTTCGAGGACCGCCCCGGGACGTCCCTCACCACTCATGCCATCTCCAGCTCTGTGACCTTCGCCGGCACCACCGCGGCGTTGCGCCGAACGCGCCGGTGAGACCGCTGTCGGCGCCACCCCTCGCAGGCTCGCGGCGACCCCTCCACCGGTCGGCGAAGCTCCCAACCACTCATGCCGGTACCCCACCGTCCTTACCGCTGGTACGGTCCTGACCCGTCTCGTCGAGCTGCGCGCCGACGTCGTCGAGGTGCTCCAGGTGCGTCAGGTCGTGGCCCATGCGGTCGCGCTTGGTCTGCAGGTAGCGCAGGTTCTCCGGGTTCGCCGCCACCGGCAGCGCCACCCGGCCGGTCACCCGCAGCCCGTAGCCCTCAAGGCCGATCCGCTTCGCCGGGTTGTTGGTCAGCAGCCGCATCGACTTGATGCCCATGTCGCGCAGGATCTGCGCGCCGGTGCCGTAGTCCCGCGCGTCGGCGGGCACGCCGAGCTTGAGGTTCGCGTCGACGGTGTCCTCACCGCCGTCCTGCAGTTGGTACGCCTGCAGCTTGTGCATCAGGCCGATGCCCCTGCCCTCGTGGCCACGGATGTAGAGCACCACGCCTCTGCCCTCCTCGGCAACGACGCGCAGCGCGGCGTCGAGCTGCGGGCCGCAGTCACAGCGCAGCGAGCCGAACACATCACCAGTGAGGCATTCCGAGTGTGCCCTGACCAGCACGTCCTCGCCGTCACCGATGTCGCCGTAGACGAACGCGATGTGCTCGATGCCGTCCAGCAGGCTGTCGTAGCCGATCGCGCGGAAGGTGCCGTAGCGCAGCGGGATCCGCGCCTCCGCGACGCGTTCGACCTGCTTCTCGTTGCGCCTGCGGTAGGCGATCAGGTCCGCGATGGTGATCAAGGCGAGGTCGTGTTCCTCGGCGAACACCCGCAGCTCGTCGTAGCGGGCCATGTCGCCCTCGTCCTTCTGCGAGACGATCTCGCAGAGCACCCCGGCGGGGCGCAGGCCGGCCAGCCGGGCGAGATCCACTGACGCCTCGGTGTGGCCCGGACGCCGCAGCACACCGCCCTCCTTCGCGCGCAGCGGCACCACGTGTCCCGGCCGGTTGAAGTCGTCGGCGCTCGCGGTGCGGTCGGCGAGCAGCCGGATGGTGTGCGAGCGGTCCGCGGCCGAGATGCCGGTGGTGACGCCTTCCTTCGCGTCGACGGTCACGGTGTAGGCGGTGCCGCGCACGTCCTGGTTGGCGTAGAACATCGGCGGCAGGTTGAGCCGGTCGGCGTCGTACTCGGTCAGCGGCACGCAGATGTAGCCCGAGGTGTAGCGGACCATGAACGCGACGAGTTCCGGCGTCGCCTTCTCCGCCGCGAAGATGAGGTCGCCCTCGTTCTCCCGGTCCTCGTCGTCCACGACGACGACGGGCTTGCCGTCGGCGATGTCGGCGATCGCGCGCTCGATCTCGGCGAACTTGTCCATGCTCACTCCCTCTCGCCCGCATTATCGCCATGGCCGTCGTCGGGATTCCGCCCGGCTCCCCCGGTCTGTGCCGCGATCAACCGTTCCACGTACTTGGCGAGGACGTCGACCTCGAGGTTGACCGGGTCGCCCGGGGTTTTGGTGCCCAGGTTGGTCGCCTCGAGCGTCGTCGGGATCAGCGCGACCGAGAACTCGTCCTCGGTGATCGCGGCGACGGTCAGCGACACACCGTCCACCGCGATCGAGCCCTTCTCGACCACGTAGCGCGCCAAGTCTCGCGGCAGCGCGAACCGGGTCATGCCGTAGGCATCGCGGGCGAGGTAGGTGCCGGTGCCGTCGACGTGGCCCTGCATGATGTGCCCGCCGAGCCTGCCGCCGACCGCGGCCGCGCGCTCCAGGTTCACCCGGTCACCGACCTGCACCTTGGCCAGGCTGGAGCGTTGCAGCGTCTCGTGCACCACGTCCACGGTGAACGTCGAGCCCGCGACGTCGACCACCGTCAGGCAGACGCCGTTGACCGCGATCGAGTCGCCGTGCCCGGCGTCGGTGGTCACCAGCGGTCCCGACAGGCTCAGCCGGGCGGCGTTCGGCACCTGTTCGATGCCGATGACCTCACCGATCTCCTCGACGATTCCGGTGAACACGCCTACCTCCTAGTCCTGCCGGGTCGCAGGCACCGCGCTGACCCGCACATCGTCCCCTGTCATGGTGACCTCTTCGACCACCCAGCGGTGCATGTCGGTGATCGTTGACACCCCAGCATCCCCGAGCGCGGCCGGGCCCGCACCGGCGAGTGCCGGCGCGAGGTAGCCGATGAGCCGGTCGATCCTGCCCGCTTTGGCGAACGCCCCGGCCAAAGTGGGGCCGCCTTCCAGCAGCACGTCGACGACGCCCCGCTCGGCGAGCACCGCGAGCACCTTGTCCGGGTCGCGGGTGGCGACGATCACGGTCTCGGCGGCGTCGTCGAGCACTCGCGCCGTCTCGGGCAGCTCGGTGGTGCCGACGACGACCCGCAGCGGCTGGCGCGACAGGAGCGTCCCGTCGGCGTCGCGGGCGGTGAGCCGAGGGTCGTCGGCGAGCACGGTGCCGGTGCCGGCCACGATGGCGTCGACCTTGGTGCGCAGCGCGTGCACCTCGGCGCGGGCGGCCTCGCCGGAGATCCACTGGCTGGTGCCGTCGGCGGCCGCGACCCTGCCGTCGAGCGTGGCGGCGTACTTCCAGGTGACGTGTGGCCGTCCGGTGCGCACGTGGTGCAGCCAGGCCCGCAGCGGGCCGCGTCGCACGTCCTCGGCGAGCAGTCCCTCGTCGGCGGCGACGCCCGCCTGGGCCAGCGCGGCGGCGCCACCCTGGGCAGCCGGGGTGGGGTCGGGCACGGCGTAGTGCACCGCGCGCACGCCCGCGTCCAGCAGCGCGTCGGTGCAGGGCGGGGTGCGGCCGTGGTGGGCGCAGGGTTCGAGGGTGACGTAGGCGGTGCCGCCCCTGGCACGGTCACCGGCTTCGCGCAGCGCCATGATCTCGGCGTGCGGGCCGCCCGGCGGCTGGGTGGCGCCGCGGCCGACCGGTGTGCCGTCGGCGTCGCAGATCACCGCCCCGACGGGTGGGTTCGGGCTCGTCGTTCCCCGCACGGCCTCGCTGAGCGCGATCGCGTCCCGCATGGCCTGCTCGGGGGTCATCAGCCGTGTCCGCATCCGGCGGCCGACGCGGCCTGCTCGCGCAGCGCGGCGACCGCCTTGCCGGGGTCGGCCGCGCCGTAGACGGCGGTGCCCGCGACGAAGCAGTCGACGCCCGCCTCGGCGGCCTGCTCGATGGTGTCGTTGTTGATGCCGCCGTCGATCTCGACCAGCAGCGTCAGGTGGCCGGTGTCGACCAGCCTGCGCGCGGTGCGCACCTTGTCGAGCACCTCGGGGATGAACTCCTGGCCGCCGAAGCCGGGCTCGACCGACATCACCAGCAGCGTGTCGTAGTGCTTGAGCACCTCGACGTAGTCGTCGAGCTGGGTCTTCGGCTTGATCGACAGTCCGGCGCGCGAGCCCGCCGCGCGAAGGTTCCTGGCCAGCATGATCGGGTCGCGGGCTGCCTCGGCGTGCACCGTGACGTTGTACGCGCCCGACTCGGCGTAGCCCGGCGCCCACCGGTCGGGGTCCTCGATCATCAGGTGGCAGTCGAGCGGCACGTCGGACGTCGTCAGCAGCGAGCGCACCACCGGCAGGCCGATGGTGAGGTTCGGGACGAAGTGGCCGTCCATCACGTCGACGTGCACCCAGTCGGCCCGGTTGTCGCCCTCGCCCGCGATCGCGGTGACCTCCTCGCCGAGACGGGCGAAGTCGGCGGACAGGATGCTGGGCGCGATCATCGGGCGGTTCGTCACGGTACGTAGTCTACGGTTCGACCACCGGGTGATCGGTAGGGGTCAGCGCGTCTTGCGGAGCAGCGCGCAGAACATGGCGTCGGTGCCGTGACGGTGCGGCCAGAGCTGGACGAACGGCCCGTCGCCGAGGTCGGGCACTCCGGGGAACTGCTCGCGGGCGTCGAGAATCTCGGCGCCGGTGCGCCGGGCGACCTCGCGCACCACGCCGTCGGTCTCGGCCAGATGCGGCGAGCAGACGACATAGGCCACCACGCCGCCGACCCGCGCGAGCCCGAGCGCCGAGGTCAGCAGGTCGGCCTGCAGCTTGGTCAGCCCGGACACGTCGGACGGCTGACGCCGCCAGCGCGCCTCCGGGCGTCTGCGCAGCGCGCCGAGTCCGGTGCAGGGCGCGTCGACCAGCACCCGGTCGTAGCCCGGATCCAGGCCCGGGTCGCGCCCATCGGCCACGTGCACCGTCACCGGCAGGTCTGTGACAGCGTGCTCGACCAGCTTGGCGCGGTGCTCGGCCTGCTCCACCGCGTCGACCGTGGCGCCCTGGATCGAGGCGAGCGCGCCGAGCAGCGCCGCCTTGCCGCCGGGCCCCGCGCACAGGTCGAGCCAGCGGGCGTCGGAGCCCTCGACGGCGGCGTTGATGAGGGCGAGCGCGCAGAGCTGGCTGCCCTCGTCCTGCACTGCGGCGAGCCCGTCGCGCACCGGCTCGGACTCGGCGAGGTCGCCGGAGCCGGACGGCAGTCGCACCCCGTACGGCGAGTACGGCGCCACCTCGCCGCCGGTGATCGCCGCGAGTTCGTCGGCGCTGATCGCCCCGGGCCGGGCGGCCAGGTGGACGTCGGGGCGCGTGTCGTCGGCCGTCAGCGCGGCGGCCAGCTCCTCCCCCGACGTGCCGAGCGCCTCGGCGAAGGCCCGCGCGATCCAGCGGGGATGCGCGGTGCGCAGCGCGATGTTGCCGATCCGGTCCTGCTCGGCCGGCGGCGCCAGCTCGTCGAGCCACTGCTGTTCGTCCTTCTCCGAGATCCGGCGCATCATCGCGTTGACGAACCCGGTGACGAACGAGCCCGCCGATGCCCGCGCAAGGTCGACCGTCGAGGCCACGGCGGCGTGCTGGGCGGTCCGGGTGCGCAGCAGCTGGTACGCGCCGAGCCGCAGCACGTCGAGCACCGCGCCGTCCATGGTGGACAGACCCCGATCGGCGCAGGCGCCGATGATCTCGTCGAGCAGCCCCCGCGCGCGGCAGGTGCCGTAGGCCAGTTCGGTGGCGAACGCCGCGTCGCGACCGGTGATGCGGCGGTCCCGCAGCAGCTGCGGCAGCGTCAGGTTGGCGTAGGCGTCGCGGGTGCTGACCGCGCGCAGCACGTCGAACGCGGCCTGCCGTGCCGGGTCGACCTTCGGCGGCGTGCGCGGTCCCTCCTTGCGACGGGCGGGGCGGTTCCGGTCGGGCCGGGACGGTCTGCGCCGGTCGTTCATGAGATCCGCTCCCGGTCGTCGATGCGCATGCCACGCGCCCAGTCCTCGGCCGCCACCCGCTTCTTGCCCTGCGCCTGCACCTCGGTCAGCTCAACCGGGTCGGTGGCGGTGCCGACCAGCACCCGGTGGCGCTCGGCACGCAGCTCCCCCGGCGCGAGCCGATCGGTGTCCGCCGCGATCCGCACCAGCCCGAGCTTGAGCCGCTCGCCCCGGAACTCGGCCCACGCCCCGGGCTCGGGCGTCACCGAGCGCACGTGTCGATCCACCGCCACGGCTGGGGTGCCGAACGCGACCTTAGCCTGCGCCACGGTCACCTTCGGCGCATAGCTGGTGCCGTCGGGCTGTTGCGGCACCGCGCACAGCGTGCCGTCCTCGACACCGTCCAGTGTGGACCGCAGCAGCACCGCCCCCGCCTCGGCGAGCCTGCCCAGCAGCGAGCCTGCGGTGTCGTCCGCGCGCACCGGCTCGGTGACGACGCCGTACACCGGCCCGGCGTCCAGCTCGGGCACGATCTGGAACGTCGACGCCCCGGTGATCTCGTCGCCCGCCTTGATCGCGGCCTGCACCGGGGCGGCGCCGCGCCAGGCGGGCAGCAGCGAGAAGTGCAGGTTGATCCAGCCGTGCGCCGGGATGTCCAGCGCGGCCCGCGGCAGCAACGCGCCATAGGCCACCGTCGGGCAGGCATCGGGCGCCAGCTCACGCAGCCGCGCCAGGAACTCGGGATCGCCCGCCTTGGCCGGTGTCAGCACCTCGATGCCGCGCTCGTCGGCGATCTCGCCCACCGGCGAGCGGACCAGCTTGCGTCCCCGGCCCGCCCGCGCGTCCGGGCGGGTCACGACGGCGACGACCTCGTGCCGCTCCGAGTCGAGCAGGGTGAGCAAGGATGGGACAGCGACCTCAGGTGTCCCCGCGAAGACCACACGCATAGTGGTGCCGAGTCTACGGGCGGCAACCGGAGTCGCCGCGCGCGGTCGATTGGAGCTCTGGGACCTTCGCCCGCCATCTCCTTGTGGCGGGGCATGCTCGACCACCGCCAAGACCGGTGGTGATTCGGCGTAGCTCCCAACCGCGTCAGATCGGGCTGAGCGGGTCGAGCCGCACCCGGACCTGCTCCGGCTCCTTGCGCGCGCCCCGGCTGGCCTGCAACGCGGCCAGTGACGCGGCGAGGGCCCTGCCGTCGGCGTTCGGCACCCGCAGCAGCACCCGCTCCCGTTCGGGCCGGCCCGGCTCCGGCCGCGTCTCGAGCACCGGCACGGGGCCGAGCACCTCGGCCGAGTCCGGCAGCGTCAGCTCGTCCATCGCGGCGGCGAGTGGCTTCGGCTCGCCCTCGAGGCCGGCCATCCGCACCGCGGGCGGGAAGCCGAGCTCGCGCCGCTCGGCCAGCTCCCGCTCGGCGTGCCAGGCCGGATCCCACCGAATCAGCGCCTGCACCGGAGTCAGCGCCGCGTCGGCGCCGACGACGACCCGCCCGCCCTGCTCGCCGGGGCGCACCAGCGCCGCCGCCGTCATCCAGCGGCGCAGCGTCTCCTCCCCGGCGCGCAGGTCCTGCCTGCCGAGCAGCGCCCAGCCATCGAGCAGCAGCGCCGCGCCGTAGCCGCCGTCGGCGACCGGCTCGGCGCCTGGCGTGGCGATGACGAGTGCGGCCGAGCTGTCGACGTCGGCCAGCACCTCCTTGCCGCCCGACGTCCGCACCGGAACGCCGGGAAACGCCCTGCCGAGCTCCTCGGCGGTGCGGCGGGCGCCGATCACCTGCGCCCGCAGTCGCACCGAGCCGCAGGCCGGGCAGCGGAACCGGGACTCGGGCACGCCGCACCAGCAGCAGACCGGGGACCGGGCGGTGTCCTGCTGATCCTGTTGTCCGGCCGAGACGGCGAGCGGCCCGGCGCAGCGGCGGCACCGGGCTGGGGTGCGGCACGACCCGCAGGCCAGCGACGGCACGTAGCCCCGCCGGGGCACCTGCACCAGCACCGCGGCGTCGGCCTTGAGCGCTGACCTGGCAGCCTCGAACGCGACGGCGGGCAGCCGGGCAGCGCGCGCGGCCTCGTCGCGCGCCAGGTCGAAGTCCTCACCGAAGCCGGTCACCCTCGGCGCGCGCGCCCGCAGGCTCGCGCGGTCCGGTGTCACCGGATGCGCCCAGCGGCTCTCGACCAGCAGCTGTGCCTCGGCCGTGCGGGCGAACCCGGCCACCAGCAGCGACGCGCCGGACAGGTGCGCGCGCTGCACCAGCACGTCGCGCACGTGCGGGTAGGGCGCTCGCTGCTCGGCGTGCAGGTCGTCGCCGTCGTCCCACACCACCAGCAGGCCGAGGTCGGTCATCGGCGCGAACATGGCGGCGCGGGTGCCGACGACGACCCTGGCCGCGCCCCGGCGGGCTCGCAGCCAGCGCCGGTAGCGCTCGGCCGGGCCGAGGTCGGCCGACAGCGCGACGACCTGCTGCTCGCCGAGCCGCTCGGCGCAGGCGGCGTGCAGCCGGGCAACGTCGCGGTAGTCCGGCACCACGATGACCGTGCCCTTGCCGCTCGCGGCGACGGCGGTGGCCGCCTCGGCGAGCCGGGCCGGCCAGTCCTCGCCGGGCAGCGCCTGCCACACCGCCCGCGCCCGCGACCCCGCCGTCAGCGCGGTGAGCAGCGCGTCGCCGTGCTGGTAGCCGTCCCAACCGTGGGACACGGCGTCCTGAACGTGGGACACGGCGGCAGGAACGCAGGACACGGCGTCCTGAGTGTGGGACACGACCTCGGACTCGACCCGGGCGTGGCGCGGTGGGATGGCCAGCCGAAGCACGTCGACCATGGTTCCGGCGTATTTGTCGGCGACCGCGCGGGCGAGCGTGGCGATCTCGGGTGAGAGCACCGGCTCCGGCGAGACGACGCGTTCCAGGTACGCCAGCCGGCCGGTGTGGTCGGTGGTCTCCGCCCGCTCCATGAGATAGCCGTCGACGAGCTGGCCCGCGAACCGCACTCGCACCCGGCAGCCGGCGACGGCGTCGTCGTGCTGGCTGTCGGCGACCTGGTAGTCGAAGGTGCGGTCGAGGTGCGGCAGGCCGACGTCGACGTACACACGCGCGATGGGCAGCTCAGGTGCTGGGCGCCGCTCCCCCTTGCGCTTGGTTCGCGCGGTGGCCACCGGCCGACGATAGCAGTCAGCCGCCGACGGCCTGCTTCAGCGCGTCGGCGCGGTCGGTGCGCTCCCACGGCAGATCGACGTCGGTGCGGCCGAAGTGGCCGTAGGCAGCCGTCTGAGCGTAGATCGGGCGCAGCAGGTCGAGGTCGCGGATGAGCGCGGCGGGCCGCAGGTCGAAGACCTCGGTGATGGCCTGCTGGATCTTGGCCGGGTCCCCCGTCTCGGTGCCGAAGGTCTCCACGAACAGGCCGACCGGGGCCGCCTTGCCGATCGCGTACGCCACCTGCACCTCGATGCGGGTGGCGAGCCCGGCGGTCACCGCGTTCTTGGCGACCCAGCGCATCGCGTAGGCGGCCGAACGGTCCACCTTCGACGGGTCCTTGCCGGAGAACGCGCCACCCCCGTGGCGGGCCATGCCGCCATAGGTGTCGACGATGATCTTGCGGCCGGTCAGGCCCGCGTCCCCCATCGGGCCACCGACGACGAACCGACCGGTCGGGTTGATCAGCGCCCGCATCCCGTTTGAATCGAGCGGCAGCTCGGCCAGCTCCGGCGCGATGACCTGCTCGCGCAGGTCGGTCGCGAGCGTGGTGTCGATGTCGATGTGCTCGGCGTGCTGGGTCGAGATGACCACGGTGTCGAGCCGGACCGGCGTCTCGCCCGCGTACTCGATGGTGACCTGGGTCTTGCCGTCCGGGCGCAGGTAGGGCAGCACGCCGTTCTTGCGGACCGCGGCGAGCCGGCGGGAGAGCCGGTGCGCCAGCGCGATCGGCAGCGGCATCAGCTCGGGCGTGTCGGTGCAGGCGTAGCCGAACATCAGTCCCTGGTCGCCGGCCCCCTGCCGGTCCAGCTCGTCGAGCGTGTGCTCCAGTCGCGACTCGTACGCGGTGTCGACGCCCTGGGCGATGTCGGGCGACTGCGACCCGATCGCGACGTTCACCCCGCAGGACGCGCCGTCGAAGCCCTTGGCGGACGAGTCGTAGCCGATGCCGAGCACGGTGTCGCGCACCAGCGCCGGGATGTCGGCGTAGGCGTCGGTGGTGACCTCGCCCGCGATGTGTACCTGCCCGGTGGTGATCATCGTCTCGACGGCTACCCGGCTGCGCGGGTCCTGTGCGAGCAACGCGTCCAGCACGGAGTCGCTGATGGCGTCACAGATCTTGTCCGGGTGTCCCTCGGTCACCGACTCCGAGGTGAACAGTCTGTTCTGCGATGCGGTCACGGTCATGTCCTCGATTCTCTGCC
The DNA here is from genome assembly GCA_009377395.1 of Actinophytocola sp. GTDB lineage: Bacteria > Actinomycetota > Actinomycetes > Mycobacteriales > Pseudonocardiaceae > Haloechinothrix_A. The sequence continues at coordinate 11,266 of WHUB01000046.1, forward strand.
ACTGGAGACCAGATTACGCGCTCGCGTGCCTGGTCAGCCGTCGTCAGGGCCGGCGAAGCGAGGCGACGGCGTCCCAGACAGCGGCCGCCAGTTGTGACTTCGATCCGAACGGGATCTGCGTTTCATCTCCGTTGGCGGCGAGCAGCCAGCCCGCGTTGTCCTCGACCTCGAACGCCCGGCCCTCGCCGACGGCGTTGACGACGAGCAGGTCGCTGCCCTTGCGCCGCAGTTTGGCCCGCGCATGGTGCAGCACGTCGCCGGTGACGTCGCCGGTCTCGGCGGCGAACCCGACGATGATCTGCTCGGCGCTGCGCTTGGCGACCAGCTCGGCGAGCACGTCCTTGTTGCGTTCCAGCGCGACCGGGGCGGGCTCGCCGTCGGTTTTCTTGATCTTGTATTGGGCCAGCTCGCTGGGCCGGAAGTCGGCGACGGCGGCCGCCATGACGACGACGTCGGCCTGCTCGGCGACATCGAGCACGGCCACGCCGAGCTGCTCGGCGGTCGAGACGCTGACCAGCTCGACCCCGGCGGGGACCGGCAGCATGTCGGTGTGCGCGGCGACGAGGCTGACCCTCGCGCCGCGCGCCGCCGCCACCCGCGCCAGCGCGTAGCCCTGCTTGCCGGACGAGCGGTTGCCCAGGTAGCGCACCGGATCGAGTGGCTCGCGGGTGCCGCCCGCCGAGACGACGACGTGCATCCCGGTGAGGTCGCGCGGCAGCGCGCCGGGATTGGCGATGAGGAGCTGGGCGAGGTCGGTGATCTCGACCGGGTCGGCGAGGCGGCCCTTGCCGGTGTCGACGCCGGTGAGCCTGCCCGAGTCCGGCTCGGTGACGATCGCGCCCCGCTCGCGCAGCGTCGCGACGTTGGCCTGGGTCGCGGGATGCTCCCACATCTCGGTGTGCATCGCCGGGAAGAAGGCCACCGGGCAGCGCGCGGTGAGCAGCGTGTTGCTGAGCAGGTCGTCGGCGATGCCGGTGGCGGCCTTGGCCAGCAGGTCGGCGGTGGCGGGCGCGACCAGGACGAGGTCGGCTTCCTTGCCGATGCGCACGTGCTCGACCTCGGGCACGTTGGAGAACACCCCGGTGCGCACCGGGTTGCCGGACAGCGCCTCGAAGGTGGCCGCGCCGACGAAGCGCAGCGCGGCGTCCGTGGGCACGACGCGGACGTCGTGCCCGGACTCGGTGAGCCCGCGCAGCACCTCGCAGGTCTTGTATGCCGCGATACCGCCGCCGACGCCGAGCACGACGCGGGCGCCCGCTGCGCGCGGCTCGGGAGCCATCGGTTGTCCTGACTCTCGGCTTACTCGCCCTCGGAGTGTTCCAGCAGGCCGGAGTGGATCTCGCGCAGCGCGATGGACAGCGGCTTCTCCCTCGGGCCCGGCTCGACGAGCGGGCCGACGTACTCGAGCAGGCCCTCGCCGAGCTGCGCGTAGTAGTCGTTGATCTGGCGCGCCCGCTTGGCCGAGTAGATCACCAAGGCGTACTTCGAGCTCACCTTGTCGAGCAGGTCGTCGATGGGCGGGTTCGTGATGCCTTCGAGCTTGTCGCCCGACAGACCCAGCGTGGTGGTCACTCGCAACGCTCCTGTGCCGAAATGGTCGATGTCGCGCCCTCGTCAGGCGCTTCTCCAAGTAACAAGGTTAGCAACCGCTCCACGGTCTGCTTCAGGTCGGCATTGACAACGACCTCGTCGAACTCCTGCTGCGCCGCCAGTTCCTCCCTGGCCGTGGCAAGTCGCCTGCTGACGTCGTCGGAGGACTCGGTTCCCCTGCCGACCAGCCGTTCGACCATCTCGTCCCAGCTCGGCGGGGCGAGGAAGATCAGAATCGCCTCCGGCATGGTCTTGCGAAGCGACCGCGCTCCCTGCAGGTCGACCTCGACCAGAGCGGGCAGGCCGGCCGCGAGCCGTCGCTCGACCGGCTCCCTCGGCGTGCCGGAGCGGTGCAGGCCACCGTGGATGTCGGCCCATTCGAGCAGCTCGTCCTCGGCGATCATCCGGTCGAACTCGGTGGCGGACACGAAGTGGTAGTCCTCGCCCTCGACCTCGCCGGGCCTGCGCTGCCTCGTCGTCGCCGAGACGCTGAACCACAGCGCGGGGTAAGCCTTGCGCAGCTCGCTGACGACCGTGCTCTTACCAACGCCAGCGGGGCCGGCCAGTACCACCAGCCGACCCCTCTGCCGCGAGTTGGTCACTCGCCACTGAACTCGGCGAGCAGCGCCTTGCGCTGCCGCTCACCGAGGCCGCGCAGCCGCCTGCTGGCCGCGATCTCGAGCTTCTCCATGGTCTGCTGGGCCCGCACCTTGCCGACGCCGGGAAGGGCCTCGAGCAGCGCGGATACCTTCATCTTGCCCAAGATCTCGTCCTCGTCGGCCTGCTTGAGCACGTCGGCAAGGGTCGTGCCGCCGCGCTTGAGCCGGTCCTTGAGTTCGGCGCGTGCCCGGCGAGCGGCAGCAGCCTTCTCCAGCGCAGCAGCACGCTGTTCCTCGGTCAGCTGGGGAAGTGCCACGATGTCCTCCGATTTTGCAGTCTGGTCGCTTAGTCGAGGCGACGGTACCTACCCGCGACCAGCCACTACAACGCGGGGTATGCGTCGTCAGCGGTTTCTGGCCACGCTGTGTTGTTGCGGCAACGCCCGTTGCTCGCACTGAACATACCTGAGCCGATCGAGTGACCGGCACGGTGTTGATCAACTGCGGGCGTCGCGGCGCGCAGGGGCAAGACTAGCCCCAATCAACCCTGCTGTGGGGCATTGGTTGGCCATCAGTCGCCCAGTTGACGACCAGATCCCGCCAGCGGCGGCTCAGGCCGGGAGATCCGCCGCGACCTGGGCGACGGCGGCGCGGAGCGCGTCGGGGTCGGGGCCGTGGCGCAGGATGTCGCGCGAGGACGTCGGCAGCACCCCGGTCAGCGAGGCGCCGAACCGGCTGGTCAGGTCCGCCACGGTGGCCCCCTGGGCGCCGAAGCCGGGCGCGAGCACCGGCCCGTTCAGCGCGGCCAGGTCGAGGCCGTGGTCGGCGGTCGCCCCGACGACGACGCCGACGTCGCCGAGCGGCGCCGCCCCGGCGTTGCGCCTGGCCGCCGCGTCGACCACGGACTGCGCGACGCCGCGGCCGCCGGTGCTGGCGAGCTGCACCTCGCCGCCCTCCGGATTGGACGTCCTGGCCAGCACGAACACGCCCCGGCCGCTCTGCTCGGCCAGCTCGATCGCGGGGCTGAGCGAGCCGAAGCCGAGGTACGGCGAGAGCGTCACCGCGTCCGCCGCGAGCGGCGAGGCGTCGTCGAGGTAGGCACGGGCGTAGGCGGCCATGGTCGAGCCGATGTCGCCGCGCTTGACGTCGAGCAGCACCAGCGCGCCCGCCTCCCGGCAGGACGCGATGGTGCGTTCCAGCACCGCGATCCCGGCCGAGCCGTACGCCTCGAAGAACGCCGACTGCGGCTTGACGACGGCCACCTCGCCCGCGAACGCCTCGACACAGCGCTGGCAGAACCGCGCCAGCCCGAACGCGTCGGCGGGCAGGCCCCAGGCGTCGAGCAGCTGCGGGTGCGGGTCGATGCCGACGCAGAGCCGCCCCCGCTCGGCAACGGCTGCCGTGAGCCGCTCGCCGAACCTCATGCCTGCGCGGCCTGGCCCGCGCGCAACGCCGCCTGGAGCTGTTGCAGCGAACGGACGCCGATCTCGCCTCTGATGGCCGCCTCGATGCCGTGCACGGCCGCCGCGGCGCCCTGGATCGTGGTGATGCAGGGGATGTCGCGGGAGACGGCGGCGGTGCGGATCTCGTAGCCGTCGATGCGCGGGCCGCTGTTGCCGTACGGGGTGTTGATCACCATGTCCACGCCACCGTCGAGGATGACCTGCACGATGTTGCGCTCTCCCGCGCCGGACTCGCCCTCGCTGTACTTGCGCACCACCGAGCAGGCGATGCCGTTGCGCCGCAGCACCTCGGCGGTGCCCGCGGTGGCGAGCACCTCGAAGCCGAGGTCGGACAGCCGCTTCACCGGGAAGATCAGCGAGCGCTTGTCCCGGTTGGCCACCGACACGAACACCGTGCCCGAGGTCGGCAGCGGGCCGTAGGCCGCGGCCTGCGACTTGGCGAACGCCTCGCCGAACGAGGCGTCGACGCCCATCACCTCGCCGGTCGACTTCATCTCCGGCCCGAGCAGCGAGTCGACGCCGTGGCCCTCCGGCGTGCGGAACCGGTGGAACGGCAGCACCGCCTCCTTGACCGACACCGGCGAGTCCGGCGGCAGCGTGCCGCCGTCGCCGCGCGGCGGCAGCACCCCGGACGCCCGCAGCTCCTCGATCGTCGCGCCGAGCATGATCAGCGCGCACGCCTTGGCGAGCGGCACCCCGGTCGCCTTCGACACGAACGGCGCCGTCCGCGAGGCCCTCGGGTTGGCCTCGAGCACGTACAGCACGTCGTCCTTGAGCGCGTACTGCACGTTGAGCAGCCCGCGCACCCCGACGCCCTTGGCGATCGCCTCGGTGGACTGCCGCACCGTCTCCAGGTCGGTGGCGCCGAGCGTGATCGGCGGCAGCGCGCAGGACGAGTCGCCGGAGTGCACCCCGGCCTCCTCGATGTGCTCCATCACGCCGCCGAGGTAGAGCTGCTCGCCGTCGTAGAGCGCGTCGACGTCGATCTCGATGGCGTCGTCGAGGAAGCGGTCGACCAGCACCGGGTGCTCCGGGGTCACCTGGGTCGCCCGCTCGATGTAGCCCGCCAGGTGCGCCTCGTCGTAGACGATCTCCATGCCGCGCCCGCCGAGCACATAGGACGGTCGCACCAGCACCGGGTAGCCGATCTCGTCGGCGATCCGCTTGGCGCCCTCGAACGACGTCGCGGTGCCGTACTTCGGCGCGGGCAGCCCGGCCGCGTCGAGCACCGCGCCGAACGAGCCCCGGTGCTCGGCGAGGTGGATCGCCTCCGGCGAGGTGCCGACGATCGGCACGCCCGCGTCGGCGAGCCGCTGCGCCAGCCCGAGCGGCGTCTGCCCGCCGAGCTGCACGATCACCCCGGCGACGGTGCCGGACTCCCGCTCGGAGTGCACGACCTCGAGCACGTCCTCGAACGTCAGCGGCTCGAAGTAGAGCCGGTCAGAGGTGTCGTAGTCGGTGGAGACGGTCTCCGGGTTGCAGTTGACCATCACGGTCTCGTAGCCGGCCTCGCGCAGCGCGAGCGCGGCGTGCACGCAGGAGTAGTCGAACTCGATGCCCTGCCCGATCCGGTTCGGACCCGAGCCGAGAATCAGCACCTTCTGCTTCTCGCGCTGCGGCGTGACTTCGGTCTCGGCGGCGGGGTCGCTCTCGTAGGCCGAGTAGTGGTACGGCGTGCGCGCGGCGAACTCGGCGGCGCAGGTGTCGACGGTCTTGTACACCGGCCGCACGCCGAGCCGGTGCCGCAGCGTGCGCACGCCGTTCTCGCCGGCCAGCTCCGGGCGCAGCGCGGCGATCTGGCGGTCGGACAGGCCGTACCGTTTCCCCTTGCGCAGCAACGGCTCGTCCAGCACGGCCGCCCCGGCGATCTCGGCGCGCAGCTCGACCAGCGAGAGCACCTGGTCGACGAACCACGGGTCGATGCCGCTGGCCTCGCTGACCTGCGCCACGCTCGCGCCGAGCCGCAGCGCCCGCTCGACGGTGTAGACCCGGCCGTCACGCGGCGTGCGCAGTTCGTCCAGACTGGACTGGACGGTCACGCCGTCCGGGTCGGGGCGGGTCCAGAACCCGACCGCCTTGGTCTCCATCGACCGCAGCGCCTTGCCCAGCGCCTCGGCGAAGTTGCGGCCGAGCGCCATCGCCTCGCCGACGCTCTTCATCGTGGTGGTCAGCGTCGGGTCGGCGCCGGGGAACTTCTCGAACGCGAACCGGGGCACCTTCACCACGACGTAGTCCAGCGTCGGCTCGAACGACGCCGGCGTCTCGCCGGTGATGTCGTTGGTGATCTCGTCCAGGGTGTAGCCGATCGCGAGCTTCGCGGCGATCTTGGCGATCGGGAAGCCGGTCGCCTTCGACGCGAGCGCCGAGGACCGGGACACCCTGGGGTTCATCTCGATGACGACCATCCGGCCGGTCTCGGGGTGGAAGGCGAACTGGATGTTGCACCCGCCGGTGTCGACGCCGACCTCGCGGATCACCTTGATTCCGACATCGCGCATGTGCTGGTACTCGCGGTCGGTCAGCGTCATCGAGGGCGCGACCGTGATCGAGTCGCCGGTGTGCACGCCCATGGCGTCGACGTTCTCGATGGAGCAGACGACGACCACATTGTCGTGGTGGTCGCGCATCAGCTCCAGCTCGAACTCCTTCCAGCCGAGCACGCTCTCCTCGATAAGCACCTCGGTGACCGGGCTCTCCTCCAGCCCGAACGAGGCCATCCGCTCCAGGTCCTCCTGGGTGTGGGCCAGCCCGGAGCCGAGCCCGCCCATGGTGAACGACGGCCGGATCACCACCGGCAGCCCGACCTCGGCGACGGTCTCGTGCACCTCGGCCATGGAGTGACACACCCGGCTGCGCGGCACCTCGCCGCCGATCGTGCGCACGATGTCCTTGAACTTCTGCCGGTCCTCGCCGCGCTGGATCGCGTCGATGTTGGCGCCGATCAGCTCGACGCCGTACTTCTCCAGCACGCCACGCCCATCGAGGGCGACGGCGGCGTTGAGCGCGGTCTGCCCACCTAGCGTGGCGAGCAGCGCGTCCGGGCGCTCGGCGGCGATGACCTGCTCCAGGAAGTCCGGGGTCACCGGCTCGATGTAGGTGGAGTCGGCGAACTCCGGGTCGGTCATGATCGTCGCGGGGTTGGAGTTGACCAGGCTGACGCGCAGCCCCTCCTCCCGCAGCACCCGGCAGGCCTGCGTCCCCGAGTAGTCGAACTCGGCCGCCTGGCCGATCACGATCGGCCCGGAGCCGATCACGAGCACATGCTCGATGTCAGTGCGCTTGGGCATTACCGCACGGCCTCCATCAGGGTCGCGAACTCGTCGAACAGCGGCGCCGCGTCGTGCGGACCGGCCGCGGCCTCGGGGTGGTACTGCACCGAGAACGCGGGCACGTCCAGCGCCCGCACGCCCTCGACGCAGCCGTCGTTGGGGCAGTAGTGGCTGACGACGGCCTTGCCGTGGGGCGTGTCGAACTCGGTGCCCGGCTCGCCGTCGAGCGCGAAGCCGTGGTTCTGCGCGGTGATCGCGACCCGCCTCGTCGCCACGTCGATGACCGGGATGTTGAGGCCGCGGTGGCCGTAGCGCAGCTTGTAGGTGCCCATGCCGAGCGCGCGGCCGAGGATCTGGTTACCGAAGCAGATGCCGAACAGCGGCAGCTTGCGGGCCAGTACCGCCTGGGTCAGCTCGGTGGCGTGCGTCGTGGTCGCCGGGTCGCCCGGCCCGTTGGAGAGGAACACGCCGTCCGGCTCGACCGCGAGCACGTCGTCGATGCTCGACGTCGCGGGCAGCACATGCACCTCCATGCCGCGCGCGGACATCATCCTCGGCGTGTTCGACTTGATGCCGAGGTCCAGCGCCGCGACCCGGTACCGGGTCTCCCCCTGTGCGGGCACCACGTAGGGCTCGCGGGTGGTGACCTCACCGGCCAGGTCGGCTCCGGTCATCGGCGGCGAGGCGAGCACGTCGGCGACCATGTCGTCCACGCTCGCCAGGCCGTCGCCGGAGAACACCCCGGCTCGCATCGCGCCCCGCTCGCGCAGGTGCCGGGTCAGCGTTCGGGTGTCGACGCCCGCGATGCCGACGACGCCCTGGTTCGCCAGCTCGGTGTCGAGCGAGCGCTTCGAGCGCCAGTTGGACGGCACCCGCGCCGGGTCGCGCACCACGTAGCCGGCGACCCAGATGCGGGAGGACTCGTCGTCCTCGTCGTTCCAGCCGGTGTTGCCGATCTGCGGCGCGGTCTGCACCACGATCTGCCGGTGGTACGACGGGTCGGTCAGCGTCTCCTGGTAGCCGGTCATGCCGGTGCAGAACACGGCCTCACCGAGCGCCGTGCCCTGCGCGCCGTAGCCGGTGCCCCGGAACACGCGCCCGTCTTCGAGCACCAAGGCGGCGGGTGTGGTCACTGCGTTTCTCCCTTGTCGGTGGTGTGCTCGGTCGCGGGGCGCAGCGCGGCGATCCAGTCCTGGTACGCCCCCTGGTCGTCGCCTCGGAACCCGGTGTCGACCTCGGTGTCGCCGTGGCGCCAGGTGATGACGAGCAGCCCCTCGGTGCCCATCACCTTGCCCGCCATGCCGCGCGCGGTCGTGACGTGGCGGATGGCGGCGGCGGGGATGAACAGGTCCCGCGCGCCGTCGCGGGCCACCATGACCCCGGCCGGGTGGCGTCGCAGTGTCGCGGGCCCGCGCATGCCGACGCCGTGGGCGACGATGCGGTCCTGCCAGCGGCCCGCCGTCGTGGTGGCGACGTAGAGACCGGTCATGGCCGCGTCCGGCTCGCCGAGGTCGTCCGGCACGGACGGGAAGTCCGGATACGTGGCGCGCTGCGCCGCCGCCTTGCGCCGCCAGCCCAGCCACATCGCGGCGGCGCACAGCAGGAAGAACGCCACCACGAGCAGGGTCATCACCGCGCGCTCCACTACCGGATCCTCCCATCACGCGCGGTGATCCGGCCACGCAGCAAGGTGGCGGTGACCCGCGCGGGTAGCTCCATGCCCTCGTACGGCGTGTTGGCCGCGATGCTGGCGAGTTCGGCACCGCGCACGGTCCAGCGTGCCTCGGGGTCGACGAGGGTCAAGGTAGCGGGCTCACCCTCGGCGATGGGCCTGCCCTGATCGGGCAGCCGGGCGATCTCGGCGGGCCGTTCGCTCATCACCCTGGCGACGTCGCGCCAGGTCAGCAGGCCGGGCCGCACCATCGTCTCGGCCACGATGGACAGCGCGGTCTGCAACCCGAGCATGCCGGGTCGCGCGGCCTGCCATTCGCAGTCCTTGTCCTGCTCGGCGTGCGGGGCGTGGTCGGTGGCCACGCAGTCGAGGACGCCCTCGGCCAGCGCCTCGGCCAGCGCCTTGGCGTCGGCGCCGGTGCGCAGCGGCGGGTTCACCTTGTTGACCGGGTCGTAGCCGGCGAGCCGGTCGTCGGTGAGCAGCAGGTGGTGCGGGGTGACCTCGGCGGACACAGCGAAACCAGCGCCGCCCCGCGCAGTGTCCTTCCCGCCGCCCCACCCCTTGGCCCAGCGGAGCACGTCGACGGTGCCCGCAGTGGAGACGTGGCAGATGTGCAGCCGGGCGGCGGCATGGGCGGCGAGGATGCAGTCGCGGGCGACGATCGACTCCTCGGCCGAGGCGGGCCAGCCGGAGAGCCCGAGCCGGGCGGCCTGGGTGCCCTCGTGGGCCTGCGCGCCGACGGTGAGCCGGGGTTCCTCGGCGTGCTGGGCGATGACGGCGCCGAGCGCGCGGGAGTATTCGAGCGCCCGCCGCATGATGAGCGGGTCGTGCACGCAGTGGCCGTCGTCGGAGAACATCCGCACCCGCGCCGCCGACTCGGCCATGGTGCCCAGTTCGGCGAGCTTCTCCCCCGCCAGTCCGACGGTGACGGCGCCGACCGGGTGGACGTCGACCAGCCCGGCGGCCTCCCCGGCGCGGCGGACGTGCTCGACGACGACGGCGGTGTCGGCGACCGGGTCGGTGTTTGCCATGGCGAACACGGCGGTGTAGCCGCCGAGCGCGGCGGCGGCGGAGCCGGTGGCGACGGTCTCGGTGTCCTCCCTGCCCGGCTCGCGCAGGTGGGTGTGCAGGTCGACGAACCCGGGCAGCAGCACCTGGCCGGCGGCGTCGATCACCTCGGCGCCGTCCGGTGGCGTGATCGAGGCGGCGATCTCGGCGATCACGCCGTTGGCGGCGAGCACGTCGACCGGCTCGCCGTCGCCGTAGCAGCGCACCCCTTTCAGCAATGTCTCAGACACCATCGGCTCCTTCCGAGGCGAGCAGGTGGTAGAGCACGGCCATCCGCACATGGACGCCGTTGGCGACCTGATCGGTCACCAGCGCGTTGGGCGCGTCGGCGACGCGGGAGGCGATCTCCATGCCGCGCAGCATCGGGCCGGGGTGCAAGATCACGGCGTGCTCGGGCAGCAGCGCGGCCCGCGCCTCGCTGAGGCCGTAGCTGATGGCGTACTCCCGCGCCGACGGGAAGAAACCGCCGTGCATGCGCTCGGCCTGCACCCGCAGCATCATCACCGCGTCGAGACTGGGCAGTTCGGCGTCGATCTCGTGCGAGACGGTCACCGGCCAGCTGTCGATGCCCGAGGGCAGCAGCGTCGGCGGTGCGACGATGACGACTTCGGCGCCGAGGCAGGTCAGCAGGTGCACGTTGGAGCGGGCGACCCGGCTGTGCAGCACGTCGCCGACGATGCCGATGCGGCGGCCGTCCAGCGAGCCGAGTCGCTCCCGCAGCGTGGCCGCGTCGAGCAGCGCCTGGGTGGGATGCTCGTGCATCCCGTCACCGGCGTTGACCACGGCGGCGGGGGTGTCCGACAGCCAGTGCGCGAGCCGGTGGGCCGCGCCAGAGGCTGGGTGGCGGATGATGACGCAATCGGCGCCCGCCGCCGTGAGGGTCAGCGCGGTGTCGCGCAGCGACTCGCCCTTGCCGACCGATGACCCACCGGCCGAGACGTTGATCACGTCGGCGCTCATCCACTTGCCCGCCAGCTCGAACGACACCCTGGTGCGGGTGGAGCTCTCGTAGAACATCGTGATGACGGTGCGCCCGCGCAGCGTCGGCAGCTTGCGCACTTCCCTGCCGAGCAGGGTCTGCTTGAGCCCGGCCGCGGTGTCGAGCAGTTCGGTCGCGGTGTCGCGGTCGAGTCCTTCCGCGGCGAGGAGGTGCCTCACGACTGTCCCTCCTCCGCTGCCGGGCGCAGCAGCACGGCGTCCCTGCCGTCGATCTCGCTGAGCAGCACCGAGACGTCCTCGCTGCGCGCGGTGGGGACGTTCTTGCCGACGTAGTCGGCGCGGATCGGTAACTCGCGGTGGCCACGGTCGACGAGCACGGCGAGCTGCACCGCCTTGGGACGGCCCTGATCACGCAGCGCGTCCAGGGCGGCCCTGATCGAGCGACCCGAAAAGAGGACGTCGTCGACCAGGATCACGATCTTGTCGTCGATGCCGGACGACGGCATGCGGGTGTGCTCCAGCGGCCTCGTCGGGCGATGCCGGAGGTCGTCGCGGTAGAGCGTGATGTCGATGCTGCCGTGCGGCACGGTGACACCGGAGAACTCGGAGATCCGCTCGGCCAGCCGGGCCGCGAGCGGGGCGCCGCGCGTGGGGATGCCGAGCAGCACCGGGGGCTCGGTGTCCGCTCCCACGGCGGTCTTTTCGATGACCTGGTGGGCCATCCTGGCTACGGTGCGCGCGACGTCACCGGCGGAAAGCAACTCTCGCTCCGCCGCGTTGCCCGTCGCGTCGCGTGATCGCGACGCCACGTTCGACTCCTTCCCCGCCTCACTGGACGGGTCGTTAAAGGACTCCGGTGCGGTGTTCTGTTGGGGTTTCCGGCGCCGCGCTCCCCGCGCGACTACCCCACCGACCGTAGCAGGGGCGTTTACTCAGCCGTCCGGGTGGTGTATCAGTGTTGGTCCAATTACCCCAGAAGATCGGGTTGACCTGGTGACGACATCGGGTAACCATTACGCTGAGTATTCGACCAGGGAAGGCCAGCCACCCCCGAAGGCGGAAGTTCGGAGCGTAACCAGCCCCGACACCGGGAGGCCATGGCTCGCTGACCGGCGTCGGAGAAGGACACAGGGAGTGCCCGCCGCTCACCAGGGCTGCGGGGTGCAGGAAACGGAGATATGAGCATATGGGCGATTACGCCAAGGCGCTCGGGGCCAAGCTCCGCGGAATCCGGCAACAGCAGGGCCTCTCCTTGCATGGTGTCGAACAGAAGTCCGGTGGGCGTTGGAAAGCCGTCGTCGTCGGTTCCTACGAGCGTGGCGATCGTGCCGTGACCGTCCAGAAGCTCGCGGAGCTGGCCGACTTCTACGGTGTGCCCGTCGTGGAGCTGCTGCCGGAAGGGCGGGTGCCGTCCGGCGCCGAACCGGCGACCAAGATCGTGATCAATCTGGAACGGCTGCAGCAGCTGCCCGCGGAGAAGGTCGGTCCGCTCGCCCGCTACGCCGCCACCATCCAGAGCCAGCGCGGCGACTACAACGGCAAGGTGCTCTCCATCCGCACCGAGGACCTGCGCTCGCTGGCGATCATCTACGACATGACACCGGGCGAGCTCACCGAGCAGCTGATCGACTGGGGCGTGCTGCCACCGGAGGCGCGGCCCGCCAAGGACGACGCCTGACGTCGTTGTCATCGGACGGCCGCCTGCGCGCGGGGGCGCGTGCTGCCGGCGGCCGCCTTACAGTACGGCGCGCAGCCGGTCGGCGATGGTGCCGAGCCTGCCGAGCACGCCGTTGACGAACCGCGGCGAGTCGTCGGTGGACAGTTCCTTCGCGATGCCCACCGCCTCGTCGATGGCGACCGGGTCGGGCACGTCGCCGGCCCACAGCAGCTCGTACAGCCCGACCCGCAGCACCGCCGCGTCCACCGGCGGCATCCGCTCGACCGTCCAGCCCTGGGCGTGCTCGGCGAGCAGCTCGTCGATGTAGGACCGGTGCGCTGTCACTCCCTCGACCAGCGTGACGGTGTAGTCGGCGATCGGCTCGACGTCCGGTGAGCCGATCCGCTCCGACACCATGGTGACCGCGTCGGCGTCACGCTGCTGCGCCTCGTAGAGCAGCTCCACCGCGCGTCTGCGGGCATCGCGCCGGGACGGCGAGCGGCGCCGGGATGGGGCGGGGTCGGTGCTCAACTGGAGACGCGGCCGAGGTAGCGGCCGTCCCTGGTGTCGACCTTGATCTTCTCGCCGCTGTTGAGGAACAGCGGCACCTGGATCTCGGCGCCGGTCTCCAGCTTCGCGGGCTTGGTGCCGCCGGTCGAGCGGTCACCCTGCAGCCCGGGGTCGGTGTGCTCGATCGACACCTCGACCGAGACCGGCAGCTCGACGAACAGCGGGGTGCTCTCGTGGAACGAGATCTGCACCCCGGAGTTCTCCAGCATGTAGCCCGCGGCGTCCCCGACCAGCTCCGGCGACAGCCCGACCTGGTCGTAGGTGTCGTTGTCCATGAAGACGTAGTCGGTGCCGTCGTTGTAGAGGTAGGTCATGTCACGCCGGTCGACATTGGCGGTGTCGACCTTCGTGCCCGCGTTGAACGTCTTGTCCACGACCTTCCCGCTGAGCACGTTCTTCAGCGTGGTGCGGACGAACGCGCCGCCCTTACCCGGCTTGACGTGCTGGAAGTTCACGACGGACCACAGCTGGCCGTCAAGGTTGAGGACCATGCCGTTCTTCAGGTCGTTGGTGGTGGCCACGAGTCTCCAGCTCTCCTGTTACGAATCTGCGCCTGAGCGTGTGCCGCGTGCGGGCACTAGACGGTCACCAGATCCCGGGTCGAGAGCGTGAGGACATCGTTGTCGGCGCCACCGACAACCACGACGTCCTCGATCCGCACACCACCGCGGTCGGCGAGGTACACGCCCGGCTCGACGGTGACCGTCATACCGGCGGAAAGTGTACCCACGCCGGTCTTGGCGAGACTCGGCGCCTCATGCACGTCCAGCCCGACGCCGTGGCCGAGGCCGTGCAGGAACTCGTCGCCGTAGCCTGCCCGCTCGATCACGCCGCGTGCCGCCTCGTCCACGTCGGACACCTTCTCGCCGGACCGCGCGGCCGCGACGGCCGCCGACTGCGCGGTCAGCACGAGGTTGTAGAGGTCGCGCTGCCAGGCGGCCGGTTTGCCGACGACGAGGGTGCGGGTCATGTCGGAGTGGTAGCCGTCGATGACGGCGCCGAAGTCGAGCTTGACGAAGTCGCCGTCGGCGAGCACGGCGTCGGTCGGCCGGTGATGCGGGATGGCCGAGTGCGCCCCGGCGGCGACGATGGTGGTGAACGAGGCGCCCTCCGATCCGTGGTCGAGCATCAGGTTCTCCAGCTCGCGCGCCACCTGGCGCTCGGTCCAGCCGGCCCGGACGCCGCCGTGTTCGATCAGGTCGACCAATGCCCGGTCGGCGGCGGCGCAGGCCATCCGCAGCGCGTCGATCTCGGTCGCGTCCTTGACCATCCGCAGCCGCTCGACGAGTCCGGGCGCCTGCCGCAGCTCGATGCCCGCCGCGAGCCGACTGAACGTCTCGTAGGCATCCACGGTGACGTGGTCGCTCTCGAAACCGAGCCTGCCGTGCGCGGCGAGCCGCTCGGCCGCCCGCGCCACCAGCGCCGCCGCGCTGGCCCGTTCCAGCACCCGCTCCAGGTCGGGCACCTGGCTCTTCGCCTGGGTGGCGTACCTGCGGTCGGTGCAGAACACCGTGCCGTCCTCGCCACCGGCGTGGACGAGCAGCGCGGCGTTCGATCCGGTGAACCCGGTGAGGTAGCGGGTGTTGTGCAGGTCGGTGACCAGCAGCGCGTCGAGCTCGGCGTCGGCGAGCAGCTCGCGCAGCGCGTCGCGCCTGGTCAGGTGGATGCGTTCGAGTTGGGAGTCGGGCACGCCCAGAGCCTATCGCCCTCGCGCCTCTTCTAGAGTGGAGCCGTGCCTGCTTGGTTGCTCCGTTGTCTCGTGCTCGCCGCCGTCCATGCCGTCGCCGCTGTCGGCGTGGCGTGGGCGAGCGTGTTCTACCGCGACTCGCAGACCGTGGTGACGTCGGTGGTGTTCGCCGTGGTCGTCGGTGTGGCCCTCACCTGGGGCGCGATCGACGGCTGGCTGCGCGCGCCGGAGCGGGGCAGGACGTGGCTGCTCGCGGCCGTGACGGCGGGGCCGACCGCCGGGGTGGCGTACGTGATCGGTCGGGCGATCTTCGTCGACCAGACCGGGATCTCGGCGCTGGGTGTGCAGCTCACCAGCGGCGCGGCCTTCATCGTGCTGCTGGTGATCGTGCCCGCCGGGCTGGGGCTGTTCGTCGGTGGCAGGCTGTCGCCGGACCCAGCCGAGGAGCCGGAACCCGAACCGGTCAGCCCAAGGTCGATGCCACGGGGTAAGCGACCCAGGTGATATCGCTGACGACGCGCACGTCGGCGGCGTTGAGCCGGGCGATCCGCTTCGCCAGCGACGGTGTTCGCAACGGCCACAGCCGGTCGTCCAGCAGCAGCCCGATCCCGCCGTCCCGCGAGCGCAGCACGGGCGCGCCGCTGTTGAGCCGCGCGGACACGGCCAGCTTCGGCAGTGTCGGCCGTGCGCCGAGCACGCCGCCCGGGGCGAGGGACACCGCGACCGACCGCCGCTCGATGCGGATCAGCTGACCGTCGGTGATCAGGTCCATGGTGTGTTCCGGCGAGGGGAACGCGTAGCCGTCGAGCAGCCGGAGCGCGTCGTCGCGGTCGGCGCAGCCGGGGACGCCGACGAGGTCGAGCCCGGCCTGTCGCAGTCCGCTGGTCTTGCCGGTCGCGCGCATCAGGTCGATCGGCACCGTGCCGCAGGGGTCGCGCTCCGAGATCGGCGTGTGCCCGGCGGGTGTGCGGACGAGCCCGGGAGCGTCGCGCCCAGGACCCGGCACCGCGACCTCGGCATACGGCTGCTCGGTGAAGTCGCGGTTCCAGAACGCCAGCGCGGTGCCGCCCCGGGTCTGCTGGGCGACGGCGAACGCGTCCAGCACGTCCACCCACATCAGGTCGGCGCCGGACCCGCCGGGGAGTGAGCCGAGCTTCTGCACTCGCTGCTGGAACTCGGGGTCGCGGGAGCGCAGCAGGGTCTGTCGCCCGCTGGCCGTGGTGTCGGTGAACATCAGGTAGAACCAGCCGCCGAGGTGGACGACGGCGGGCTGGCTGGCCCCGCGAGCGATCGGTGTGCCGCCGCTGGCCCGCCAGTGCAGCCCGTCCTTGCTGGTCGCGAGGCCGACGGCGGTGCCGCGGTCGCCGTCGGCGCGGGTGTAGTAAAGGCGGTAGACGCCGTCGGCCTTGACCACGGACGGGTCGCAGCCGCCGGAGAGCACGGCGCGGGGTGTGGTGAAGCGGCCGTTCATGCCGTCAGCGCTGGCGTGCAGGATGTCGCCGCCCTGGCCACACCACCACATCCGGGTGCGCGCGCCCTCGATGACGGTCGGCGCGCTGCCCGCCGCGATGACGCCGGGGGCGTTCCGGTGGTGCCGAACGGCGAGTCGCTCGGGCTGATCGGCGGTCGGCTCGGCGCGGTGCTGGCTGGGCGGTACCGGCGAGGTCGGGCCGGGCTCCACCACGGTGCCGCTCGTGCTCGTGCACGCGCTCGCCGCCAGGCACACCGCGAGGAACGCCACGACGCAGCCCCGTGCGGTCCGCGTCCGTCCGCTCACCGCTCCCAGCATGGCTGCGCGCTGTCCTCCGTCCCCCTGCGTGATCGTGCGGTCAGTCTATGAGGTGACGCCTCACTCCAGGTGCTCGGCCAGCCAGCGCAGCGCGAGCGCGTAGCCGTCGACTCCGAGCCCGGCGATCACGCCGGTCGCCACGGCGGAGACGACGCTGTGGTGCCGGAACTCCTCGCGCTGATGGATGTTGCTGATGTGCACCTCGACCAGCGGCGCGGTCAGCTGCGCGCAGGCGTCACGCAGGCCGATCGAGTAGTGCGTCCACGCCGCGCCGTTGAGGATCACCGGCCATTCCGCGTCGGCCGCCTCATGCAGCCACTCGATCATCTCGCCCTCGTGGTTGGTCTGCCGGATCTCCACGTCGAGGCCGAGCTTGGCCGCCGTGCGCTTGCACAGGTCCTTGAGATCGTCGTGGGTCGTCGCGCCGTAGATGTCGGGTTCCCTGGTGCCGAGCCGGTTCAAGTTGGGCCCGTTGAGCACGAGGACGTTCACAGCAACACACCTCCGTCCGCGCCCTCGCCACCGGCGACCGCGGAGTACGCGGCGGCGAGCAGCGACGGATCAGGTCCTTCCAGCCTGCCCGGTTTGGCCAGCCCGTCCAGCACCACGAAACGCAACACCCCGGAGCGGGTCTTCTTGTCCTTGCCCATCGATTCGAGAAGCTGCGGCAGCGCGTCGGCATCGTAGCTGGTCGGCAGACCGAGCGCGTGGAGAACGGCGGCGTGCCGGTCGGCGGTGGCGTCGTCCAGCCTGCCCGCCAGCCGGGCCAGCTCGGCGGCGAAGACCAGCCCAACGCTGACGGCGGCGCCGTGACGCCAGCGGTAACGTTCCCGCCGCTCGATGGCGTGCGCCAGCGTGTGGCCGTAGTTGAGGACCTCGCGCAGGCTCGACTCGCGCAGGTCCGACGCAACCACGTCCGCCTTGACCTGGATCTTGCGGCGCACCAGTTCGGCGAGCACGTCGCCGGTGGGGTCGACGGCGGCCTTCGGGTCGGCCTCGATCAGGTCGAGGATCACCGGGTCGGCGATGAAGCCGCCCTTGACCACCTCGGCCATCCCAGCGACCAGTTCGTTGGCGGGCAGCGTCTCCAGCGTGGCGAGGTCGACCAGCACCGAGCTCGGCTCGTGGATCACGCCGACCAGGTTCTTGCCCGCCTCGGTGTTGATGCCGGTCTTGCCGCCGACGGCGGCGTCGACCATGCCGAGCAGCGTCGTCGGCACGTTGACCAGCCGCACCCCGCGCAGCCAGGTCGCCGCCACGAACCCGGCGAGGTCGGTGACCGCTCCCCCGCCGAGCCCGATGACCACGCCGTCGCGGTCGAGCCCGATCCGGCCGAGCACCTCCCAGCAGAACCCGGCGACCGACAGCGCCTTGCCGTCCTCGGCGTCGGGGATCTCGATGCGGTGCGCGTCGTGGCCCTGCTCGTTGAGCTCGTCGCGGGTGGTCTCGGCGGTCGCGGTCAGGCTCGGCGGGTGAATGATGGCGACCTTCGACGCGCCCGAGACGGCCTCGGCCAGCTCACCGAGCAGTCCCCTGCCGACGATCACGTCGTAGGGCTTGGCCGTGCTGACGGTGATGCGCACCGGCTCGCTCATCACTTTCCTTCCTGCCGTTTCCGTGCGACCAGAATCTCCTCGACCACCTCGTCCGGGGTGCGCTCGTCGGTGACCACCTCGACGGCGGCCACCTCCCGGTACAGCGGCAGCCGCTCCTCGAGCAACGCCTTGAACGTCGCGCGCGGGTTCACGCCCGCCAGCAGCGGCCGGGCGGTGGACAGCCCGGTGCGGCGCATCCCGACCGTCAGGCCCACGTTGAGGAACACCACGGCGTGCCCGGCAAGCCGCTGCCGGGTCACCGCCGAGAGCACGGCGCCACCGCCGAGCGAGAACACGCCGTCGTGGCGCGTCAGCCCCTCGGCGACGATCCGCTCCTCCAGCTCGCGGAAGTACGGCTCGCCGTCCTCGGTGAAGATGTCCGGGATCGGGCGGCCCTCCGCCGCCTCGATATCCGCATCGGCGTCGGCGAAGCCGCAGCCGAGCCGTCCGGCCAGCAACCGGCCCACGGTGCTCTTGCCCGATCCGGGCGGGCCGATCAGTACTGCCTGGGGACTGTGTGACGTCACGCCACTCACCGTATCCGGTGGGGTCAGCGGGACCACCACTCACGCAGCCCGTCGAGGTACGACTCGGCGTTGCGCGACGTCTCGGCGAGCGAGTCACCGCCGAACTTCTCCAGCGCCGCCTCGGCCAGCACCAGCGCGACGACCGACTCGAGCACCACACCCGCCCGGGGCACGGCGCACACGTCGGAGCGCTGGTGGATCGCGACCGCAGGCTCCTTCGTCTCCACGTCGACGGTCGCCAGCGCGCGCGGCACGGTCGAGATCGGCTTCATCGCCACCCGCACCCGCAGCGGCTCGCCGTTGGTGATGCCGCCTTCGAGCCCCCCGGCCCGGTTGGAGCGCCGGGTCACCCCGGCCGGTCCGTCACCGAGGTCGATCTCGTCGTGCGCCTTGCTGCCCCACCGGCGCGCGGTGGTGAAGCCGTCACCGACCTCGACGCCCTTCATCGCCTGCACGCCCATCAGCGCACCGGCCAGCCTGGCGTCGAGCCTGCGGTCCCAGTGCACGTGCGAGCCGAGCCCGGGCGGCAGGCCATAGGTGATCACCTCGATCACGCCACCGACCGTGTCGCCTGCCTTCCGCACCGCGTCCACCTCGGCGATCATGGCGTCGGCGCCGTCCTGGCCGAACGCGCGCACCGGGTTCTCGTCGATCGCGGCCAGATCGGCCGGTGTGGGCAACGGGCCGTCAGGGGCTTCGGCACCGCCGATGCTGACCACGTGGCTGATGACCTCGATGCCGAGCAGCTGACGCAGGAACGCCCGCGCCACTGTGCCCAGCGCGGTGCGCGCCGCCGTCTCGCGCGCGCTGGCGCGTTCCAGCACCGGGCGGGCCTCGTCGAAGCCGTACTTGAGCATGCCCGGCAGGTCGGCGTGACCGGGCCGGGGGCGGGTCAGCGGCTCGTTGCGGGCGAGGCCGGCCAGCTCCGACGGGTCCACCGGGTCGGCGGCCATCACCTTCTCCCACTTGGGCCACTCGGCGTTGGCGATGTGCACCGAGATGGGGCCGCCCTGGGTGCGGCCGTGGCGCACGCCGCCGGTGAACTCGACGGCGTCGGTCTCGAAGCCCATGCGGGGGCTCCTGCCGAAGCCGAGCCGCCTGCGGGCCAGCTGCTCGCCGAGGTCGGATGTGGTGATCTCCACACCGGCGACCATGCCCTCCATGACTCCGGCAAGGCTCGGACCGTGTGATTCTCCTGCGGTTATCCAGCGCAACACCAGGAGATTTTGTCATGGCGCCCGGTACGCGGCAGATCAGGCCCGCGCACGGTTCCGTTCGCCGGGCAACAGCAGCAGCGCACCGGCGACGATGCAGGCCACGTCGGTCACCACGCCCCACACTTCGAGCGACGTCTGGAACTGCTCGTGCACGCCGAAGAACCCGACGGTCAGCGACAGCAGGTAGGCGGCGAGCGTCGCCGCGCCGAACCCCAGCGTCGCCAGCCCGACCAGCCAGTGCCGCCACACCAGCACCGCGGTCGCCAACACGACCGACGCGACGACGTTGAGCAGGAACAGCGGCCCGACGACCGACTCGTCGCGCGCCCAGTCCTGCCACCCGATCAGATGGACCACGCCCACCCCGAGCAGCGAGACGACGGCGAAGGCACGGATCAGCAGCGACATCGGTCGGCCCTCCGATCATCGGTACGAGTACGCCCAGCATGCCGCGCAGTCAGGTCGAACACCACGCGGGATGCCAAGGGGGTGTCGATCTGTTATTCGGCGAGCACCCGATGCTGGATTGCGCGAGCCACATCAGCTGGCCCTCTGTGCCCGCGCTCGCGCCGAGGCTGGAAGAGTGGGCACCACGCGGCCGGCACCGACGAGTGGGGATGGAATGCGGAGCGTCAAGTTGATCGAGCAGTGGCCCGTCGATCACGCGGCGATGTCGGTGGTCGGCGCCGACGGCACGGTCGTCGGCGACTACGGCGACCAGCAGCGGGTGTTCCCGCTGGCCTCGGTGACCAAGCTGCTCACCGCCTACACGACTCTGATCGCGATCGAGGAGGGCGTGTTCGAGCTCGACACCCCGGCCGGTCCCGAAGGCGCGACGGTGCGGGACCTGCTCGCGCACACCTCGGGGCTGGCGTTCAGCCAGCACAAGGTGATGGCCGAGCCGCGAAACCGGCGACTGTACTCCTCGGTCGGGTTCGAGCAGCTGGCCGACGCGCTCACCGAGGCCGCCGGGATCGAGTTCGCCCGATACCAGCAGGAGGCGCTGCTGACACCGCTCGCGATGACGGCGACGCGGCTCAACGGCTCGCCCGGCGCCGACGCCGAGTCCACCGTCGACGATCTGAGCCGGTTCGCCGCCGAGCTGCAACGGCCCACGCTGCTCGACCCGTCCACGCTGGCCGAGGCCACCACGGTGGTGAATCCCGGTCTCAACGGCGTGCTGCCCGGCTTCGGCCATCAGAAGCCGAACGACTGGGGCCTCGGCTTCGAGATCCGCGACGGCAAGAGTCCACACTGGACCGGATCGGCCAGCTCGCCGCGCACGTTCGGCCACTTCGGACAGTCGGGCACGTTCCTGTGGGTCGATCCCGACGCCGGGCTGGCCTGCGTCGCGCTCACCGACCGCGACTTCGGGCCGTGGGCGGCCGAGGCGTGGCCGGAGTTCACCGACGCCGTGCTCGCCGACCACGGCGTCACGGCGGCGACATCACCCTGATCGGCTCGCCGGCAGCGAAAGCGGCGATGTCCTCGACCGCGTCCTGGAAGAAGATCTCGTAGACGTCGTCCGCGACGTACCCGATGTGCGGGGTGAGCACCGTGTTCGGCGCCTGCCGGAGCGGATGGTCCACCGGCAGCGGCTCGGTGTCGTAGACGTCGAGCGCCGCCCGGATCCTGCCCTCGGTGACCGCGTCGAGCAGCGCGGACTCGTCGACGATCGGGCCGCGCGAGGTGTTGACCAGCAGCGCGCCCGGCTTCATCAGCGCGAGCTCGTCGGCGCCGAGCAGACCCCGGGTGCGCTTGGACAGCACCAGGTGGATCGAGAGCACGTCGGCGGTGCTCAGCAGTTCGTCCCGGGACACCGCCCGCACGCCGTGCTCGGCCGCGCGCTCCTCGGTCAGGTTCTGGCTCCACGCGATCGGCCGCATGCCGAACGCCGTGCCGATCCCGGCGACGGCCGCGCCGAGCCTGCCGAGCCCGAGCAGCCCGAGCGTCTTGCCGCGCAGTGCCGTGCCCACGGTGTGCTGCCAGCGGCCGTCGCGCACCGCACGCTCCTCGGCGGGAATGTTGCGGGCGGCGGCGAGGATGAGCGCCCAGGTGTGCTCGGCCGTGGGGTGCGGGATGTAGCCCGTGCCCGACACGACGACGCCCTGCTCGTTCGCCGCCGCGACATCGATGGCCGCGTTGCGCTGGCCCGTGCTGACGAGCAGTCTGAGGTCGGGCAGCCGCCGCAGCACGTCGGCGGAGAACCGGGTGCGCTCCCGCATGGCCACGACGACGTCGAATCCGGCGAGGGCGGCCACCACGTCGTCCGGGTTCTTGATGTGTTCGGTGAACACGGTGATCTCGGCGTCGAGCCGGTCCCAGTCGGCGAAGGATCGAGCGACGTTCTGGTAGTCGTCGAGGATGGCAATGCGCATGCGCGCACGGTATCCGAACCGTCCCATCAACCGGTGTCGGGTGGGACGGCGGCGAAGGTGCGGTTGCGTTGCGGTGCCTGGGTGGCATCGAGCCACGGTGGCGGTATGCACTCGGGCTTGCCGTCAGCCGCCATGCTGATGGACCAGTCGCTGGTGTGGATGAGCCGGTGATGTTGTCCGCACAGCAGCGCCAGATTGGCCAGGTTCGTAGCGCCGTGGTGAGCCCACTCCTGGATGTGATGGATCTGCGTCCAGTGAGCGGGACGGGTACAGGACGGAAAGACACAGCCTCGGTCCCGGAGATAATGGGCACGGCGTTGTGCTCTGCTGGCGAGACGTTGCGCATGGCCCAGGTCAAGCACCTCACCGTCGCCGCCGAGCACGGCGGGAATGACGCGCGCATCGCAGGCCAGCAAGCGGGCCTCCTCGACGCTAGTGGGCACCTCGCCATTGAGCAGCGGCGGTTCCCCGCCGCCGTTACCGCGCAAATCGTTGAGCGTCATAGTGACGATCACTGTCGGCGGTTCCCCGGCCTCGGTGGGCAGGTCGGCCGCTCGCTGGGTGAAGTCGAGCAGCTCCGCGAAGGCGTCGCCGTGGCGCTGGTCTGCCGCACGCAGATCTCGCTCCCCATCATCAGACGGTCGGGGTTTCGCCAGTGGCGAGATCAGCTTCTCGAACAGCGCACCCGAGACCGCGTCGAGGCGACC
>WHUB01000470.1 GCA_009377395.1 Actinophytocola sp.
TCCTCGATCCACTTGATCGGTCGCCGTAGCGCCTCCGCGAGGGCGGCGACGATAACCTCCTCCCCGAATACCTGCAGTTTCAGTCCGAAGCCGCCGCCGACGTCCGGCGTGATGACCCGCACGGAGTCCTGTCGGCGTCCCAGGCACCCGGCCACCACCTGCCGCACGATGTGGGGGATCTGCGTCGACGTGGTGAGCTGCAGCCGCCCGTCGACCACCTCGGCGATCGCCCCCCTCCCCTCCAGCGGAAAGGGAGTCTGTCGCCCGTAGCTGAACCGCCGTTCGAGCACGACGTCGGCCTTCTCGAAGGCGGCGTCGGGCGAGCCGACCTCGTTGCTCATCGCGAACAGGACGTTGTCGTGAATGTCCGCGTAAAGGCGCGGAGCATCCGGCGCGAGCGCCTTGTCGATCGACGTGACAGCCTCGATGGGCTCGATATCCGGGACTGCAAGCTCAGCCGCGTCCTCGGCCGCTCGCCGGGTCGCGGCGACGACGACGGCGATGGGCTGCCCGACATAGCGCACACGTTCCGTGGCGAACGGCTCCCACCGGCGCTGCGCCAGTCCCTGACCCTCAACGGT
>WHUB01000471.1 GCA_009377395.1 Actinophytocola sp.
CAGCGCGGGCGCGGCCCAGCGAAGGGCCGGCCGCCGGCCGGTGGCGCTGGTCGCGTCGGCGGCGGCGGCCATGCCGGCGAGCATGGCCGGGCCCCCGCTCTCCTCGGCCCGGCACCTCGCCGAGTTCACCGAACCGTTAGCACCTCCGGCCTCCCCAGGGCCGGGGCCGCCAGTAGAACGGGCGCGTGCCCGTCGTCATCCTCCCCGTGCTCAACGAGGCCGAGGCCCTGCCCACACTGCTCCCCGCCCTGCCGGCGGGCTGGGAGGCGCTCGTCGTCGACAACGGCTCGACCGACGGCTCCGGCCAACTGGCCGCCTCCCTCGGCGCCCGCGTGGTGGTCGAGGCCCGACGCGGCTTCGGTGCCGCCTGCTGGGCCGGGTTGGAGGCGGCGCGCCCCAGGGACGGCGTCGTCGCCTTCATGGACGCGGACGGCTCCTTCGACCCGGCGGACCTGGCCCGGGTCGCCCGGCCGGTGCTGGAGGGGCGCACCGACCTGAGCCTCGGCGCCCGGCGCCCGACGGTGTGGGGCTCCTTTCCGCTGCATGCCCGCCTGGGCAACCGCGTGGTCGTGGGCGAGTTG
>WHUB01000472.1 GCA_009377395.1 Actinophytocola sp.
GTGCACATCGACGGCCTCGCGGGGGTGGACGACGACACCTGCTACCGGGTGATGGACTGGCTGCACCAGATCCGTGACCGGCTGGAGAAGCAGGTCTTCGACTCCGCGGCCAACCTGCTCAACCTTGAGGTTGACCTGTTGTTTTTCGATTATCCGGCTAATCGGGTGTCTGGCTCCGCCGCGCCGGTGGCTGCGTAGCTCGTTTGAGGGAGCGGATTTCCTCTTCTTGATGGCGGACTTTGTCGGCGAGGGCGTGGAGGGTTTGGGTGAGGTTGTCGACGCGGTCGGCGAGGGCGGTGAGGGTGAGTATGTCGCCGTGGCGGGAGCGGTAGGTGTCGATGATGGCGCGGAGTTCGCGGTTGCGGTAGCAGGTGGCGCGGCTGATCCCGGCGGTCTGGGCGACGGCGGTGAAGGTGACGTCGTGGCCGGCGGCCTCCGCGCCAGCCGGGGTCGCCCTGGTCGTGGCGGTGCCGCAGTTCCCGCTCAGCACGGCGGCCGTCTACCGGGCGTGGGACGAACTGGGCGGCCCGTCCTCCGAGCGGACCGTTCCCCTCCCGGGCGGACTCGCCGGGCTGGGCCTG
>WHUB01000473.1 GCA_009377395.1 Actinophytocola sp.
TCCCCGGGGGGCAGTCGGATCTCGTCCGGCTCGTCGGCTGGCGCACTGGATGGCGAGTCCTTGGCGGCGGTGCGCACGCCGTTGCCCGGTAGTCGGCCGAGCAGCGTCCGCGGTGCGCAGTTCCCCGGCCCGGGGATGCCGTCGGGACAAGCCCGGGAGACGTCGGCGACGGCTTCGACGCGACCTACTCGGTCGCCTACCTCATGGCGCAACCGGAGCTCGGCGTCGACGGCGCCGGGACCCTCCCCCGCAGCAGCGTGCTCGTGCTCGGCGGCGACCTTGTGTATCCGGCCGCATCCGCCGCGTTGTACGACGACCGCTGGAAGGGCCCCTACCGCGCCGCGCTGCCGCAGCTCAGCCCGACATCGCCGACGATCTACGCCATCCCTGGCAACCACGACTGGTACGACGGGTTGACGTCCTTCCTGCGGCTGTTCGCCCAGAACGACCCCGTCGGCGGCTGGTTCACTGGGCAGGAACGCAGCTACTTCGCCCTCCGCCTGCCCCAGCAGTGGTGGCTGTTCGCCATCGACATCCAGCTCGACTCCTACATCGACGAGCCCCAGCTGGACTACTTCCGG
>WHUB01000474.1:0-294 GCA_009377395.1 Actinophytocola sp.
GCCCAGCCGGAAATGGTGGCGGTGCGCGGCGCTGTCGGCGAAGTAGATGTCGCCGCGCTCTATCACCACTCCACGCTCGAGCGATCTGTTCGCCAACTCGACGCAGTCCAGCTCGGGTGGCCCCGTCAACCAGATGCTGACCCCGCCCGGCGGAGGGTCAGTGGACCAGGGCAGCTCGTCGTTGAGGGCCTCGCGGAGCATGTGCCACTTCTGCTGGAGGTGTGTCCTGCGCCGCCGTACGGTGCGGTGGTACTGACCGCTCTCGATCAGCAGGGCCATGGCACGCTGGGTGTG
>WHUB01000474.1:310-580 GCA_009377395.1 Actinophytocola sp.
CGTAGGGCTGCCCTGGTAGCGGAACTCGCTGTCGTAGTCGTCCTCGATCACCAGCGTGTCCCCCTCGTCGGCCATTGCGAGCAGCTGCCTGCGGCGGCCGATGGACAGCGTGACGTTCGTGGGGGTGTGGTGGCTTGGGGTCAGATAGAGAAGATCTACATCGGTCAGGTCGTGCGGGGGGATGATCCCTGAGTTGTCCACGCTCATCGGGACCAACTGCGCCCCGCCCCGAGCGAAGATGTGCCAGGCGTCGAGGTAGCCAGGGTCCTC
>WHUB01000475.1 GCA_009377395.1 Actinophytocola sp.
CAGCAACCACGGCGAGGTCGTGGCCATGCTCGTACCGCCGACGCAGCCCGCGCCGACCGCGCTCCGGGTGCGCCGCGCGAAGAAGCGCGCCGGGTTTTCCGACCTTCCCCGCGTCAGCACCGACCAGTCCGTGCAGGAACTGCTCGATGACCTTCGGGCCGATCGGTGACGCTGTATGTCGAGACGTCGGCGGCGGCGAAGCTGCTGGTAGCCGAACCGGAGTCGCATGCCCTGAGCGCACACCTCGACCTGCTGGCCGCCGAGGATGGCGCGATCGTCTCGAGCATGCTGCTCGAGACCGAGCTTCGTCGCCTTGCCGTACGGATCGACCTTGACCAGGCGCGTGTCTCGGATGTTCTCGATCGCATTGACCTCTACGAACCAGACCGTGCGTCCTTCATCGAGGCTGGCGTACTGCCCGGCAGGTACCTACGGAGTCTCGACGCGCTGCATGTCGCGATGGCGATCCGCGTCGCCGCGGACGAGATGGCAACCTACGACGACCGGCATGCCGAAGCCGCACGCTCCGTGGGACTCGCGGTGGTAGACCGTGGGCGCGCTGGCCGTGGTCAACGCGCAC
>WHUB01000476.1:0-264 GCA_009377395.1 Actinophytocola sp.
CATGCGTCCTGGCGACGTGGCGATCTCCGTCGGCACGTCCGGGGTGGTGGCGGCGGTCAGCGAGTCGCCGACGTCGGACCCCTCCGGCCTGGTCGCGGGGTTCGCCGACGCGGCCGGCGCGTACTTACCGCTGGCCTGCACGCTCAACGCCAGCCGGGTGCTGGACGCGACTGCCCGGCTGCTCGGCGCCACCCACGATGAATTCTCCGCGCTGGCCGTGTCGGCGCCGGCCGGCGCTGACGGACTCGTCCTGGTGCCCTATCT
>WHUB01000476.1:274-580 GCA_009377395.1 Actinophytocola sp.
CCTGGAAGGCGAGCGAACGCCCAACCGGCCCGACGCCACCGGCACGCTGCACGGGATGCGGCTCGCGAACACCACGCCTGCGCTCCTCGCCCGGGCAGCGGTCGAGGGAGTGCTGTGCGGGCTCGCCGACGGGCTCGACGCCTTGCTGGCCCAGGGCGTCGACGCCGGCCGGCTGCTCCTGATCGGCGGCGGCGCCCGGTCGGCCGCCGTCCGGCAGATCGCACCGCAGGTGTTCGGCCTGCCGGTCGAGGTGCCCGAGCCGGGCGAGTACGTCGCGGACGGGGCCGCCCGCCAGGCGGCGTGGGC
>WHUB01000477.1 GCA_009377395.1 Actinophytocola sp.
GGTGGGGTATCTCGGACAGGAGCCCGAGCTACCGGCCGCGGGCTCGATTGGGGACGCAGTCGACCACGCGCTCGCTGATATTCGCGCTCTCGAGGTGCGGATGCAGGAGCTAGAGCAGGCGATGTCCCATGGCGACGAGGGAGCGATCGCGCCGTACGGTGAAGCACTCGCCAGTTACGAGGACCGGGATGGCTGGTCGGCAGACGCTCGAGCGGCCAAGGCTGTGGCTGGGCTCGGCCTGGGCGAGCTCAGCCTGGGCCGTCGCGTCGACACGTTGTCTGGCGGTCAACGAGCCCGCCTTGCCCTCGCGCTCGCCCTGATCAGATCGCCGGAGATCCTGCTGCTTGACGAGCCGACCAACCACTTGGACGACGAGGCCATCGCCTATTTGGAAACCGAGCTACGCGATCGCCGAGGCCTCACCGTCGCGGCCACGCATGATCGCGAATTTCTTGACAACGTGTGTACGTCCATCCTGGACATGGATCCGATGCTGAGGATTGAGCCGGACGGTAGCCCGGTGATTGGTCCCGGGCGATATACGGGTGCCTACGCGGACTATCTGGACTGCAAAGCCGCC
>WHUB01000478.1 GCA_009377395.1 Actinophytocola sp.
GGCGCCGCCTGGACGACGTCAGGCTGGACTACCTGTTCCTGGACGGCTCGCACTTCCGGTATCACGCCAACGCCGGCGCCGAGCCGGTGCTCGCTGCGTGGGGCATCGACACCGACGGCAAGCCGGTGTTCGTCGGTCTGGCCGCCGCCGCGGGCGAGTCCAGCGACGCGTGGGCCGACTTCCTCACCGACCTCGGCGAGCGGGGTCTGGCCTGCCCGCTGCTGGTCATCAGCGACGGCGCGGCCGGGCTGATCGCCGCGGTGGAGACCACCATGACCGTCGCGCTGCGGCAACGCTGTCTGATCCACCGCGCCAGGAACCTGCTGGCGAAGGTCTCGACCAACGCTCAGGCCGAGGTGAAGGCCGACTACTGGGCGATCTTCGACGTGCCGGAGAACATCGAGCCGGGTCTGGACGCCGTGCGCCACGTGCAGGCCCGCATCGACGCGTTCGCCAAGCGGTGGCGTGACTCCTACCCGGCCGCGGTCCGGTGCCTGCTCGATGACCGCGATTCGCTTACAGTCTACCTGCGGTTCCCCCGCGAGCACTGGACCAGGACCCGACACTCCAACTTCATCG
>WHUB01000479.1 GCA_009377395.1 Actinophytocola sp.
GTTTGCGCAGGACGAGAAGAACAATCTGTACAAACTCTGGAACCGGATGTCGTCGGGAAGCTATTTCCCGGCGCCGGTTAAGGCTGTGGAGATCCCGAAGCCGGGCGGGCGCGGGGTGCGGGTACTCGGCGTGCCGACGGTCGCGGACCGGATCGCGCAGACAGTCGCGGCGATGGTGTTGGAGCCGCAGGTGGAGAAGGTGTTCCACCGCAACTCCTTCGGCTATCGGCCCCGGCGGTCGGCGTTGGACGCGGTCGCGGTATGCCGGACAAGGTGTTGGGGCACCTCCTGGGTGATCGATTTGGACATCAAGGGGTTCTTCGACAACGTCCCGCACGACCCGATCCTGGCGGCGGTGGACAAGCACACAGAGCTGCCGTGGGTACGGTTGTATGTGCGGCGGTGGCTGAGGGCACCGATCCAGCGATCAGACGGCACACTGACAGCACCAGATCGTGGCACCCCCCAGGGGTCCGCGATCTCACCATTGTTGGCGAACCTGTTCCTGCACTACGCGTTCGACGCCAGGATGGCGGCGACGCAACCCAAGGTCGGGTTCGAACGGTACTGCGACGACGT
>WHUB01000047.1 GCA_009377395.1 Actinophytocola sp.
GACCGTCCCGACATTTCAAACGACCGAAACCCTGCCAATTTCTTGACGCGGGACATGCGCTCGCCGGCGACCACGATGGGCACCAGGTCGGGCGCGGTGGCTTTCCACTGGGAACGGCGGGCGCGGGTGTTGGCGCGGGACTTCTTGCGCTTCGGCACGGCCATCAGCGGTCACCGCCCGGCGTGCGGGTGCCGTAGCGGCGGCGGAACTTCTCGACCTGCCCCGCTGTGTCGATGATGCGCCGGGCGCCGGTCCAGAATGGGTGTGACGCGGCGCTTACGTCGACCACGATCAGCGGGTAGGTGTTGCCGTCGCTCCACTCGATCGTCTTGTCGGAGGTGGCGGTGGAACGGGTCAGGAAGGCGTCGCCGGTAGCGGCGTCCTTGAACACCACGGGCCCGTAGCCGGGATGAATGCCGGGTTTCAACGTCGGTCCTTTCTGTTGCTGGGTTTACTGCTCGTCCGTGCGGGACGCGTCGGTGCGGTTGTCGGGGACCTCGGAGTCCTCGCACGGGTCGGTGTGCCACTCCCCGAACGGGTCCGGGTAGCGCAGCCATGCCTGCTCACCCGCTGCCAGCTCGGCGTCGGTGAGCAGGGCGTTCGTCAGGGCGGTCTCGATCTCCGTCGCGGTGGCCCGGTGCGCGACGATCACCAGCTCCTGGGCGCGGTCGCCGAACGTCGGATGCCAGCGCAACGACGCCAGCGCGCGGCGTTCGTCACTGACCTCGTCCCATGCGGGGCCGTCCGGCGAGGCCAGCCACGGACCCGCGTGGCCGATCCCGAGGCCTCCGCCTGCCGACTCCACCCAGAGCGCGGCGTCCGGCTGGCTAGCCACCCAGGCGCGGCCCTTGGCGCGCACGACGCCGTCGAGCAGCACGTCGATGGCCTCGTGCAGGCGTTCGGGGTGGAACGGGCGCGTCGCGCCGAACAGCACCGTGGTGACGCCGCACTCGTCGTGCAGCGGCGGCTGGCCGCGCAGCAGTGAGCCGTGCATGTCGGTCAGCTCGCCCCTGCGGGCGTCGTCCGGCACGCGGGCCAGCGCGCCCGCGGCGTCCAGATCGGACAACGGGACCCTCGGCGTGGCCGCTGCGACGCGGTCGAGAACCGCGTTCGTGCGTGCCGCCGTCCAGGTGTCGGGCTCCCGGCCCGCCTCGACGAGCACGTCGGCGAACTCGACCTGGGAGATCGCGACTTGGGCGAGCGTGCGCTCGTCCTCGGGGCTCGCGATGAGGTTGTGGTCGGCGAGCAGATCGTCGCCGGTCGCCGCGTCGAGCCAGGTGGCTCGGTCGATGACGGTGTAGACGGCGTCGAGTCGCACGAAGTCGTCCACCGGCGCGTCACCGACGAGCACCTCCTGCATGGCGTAGCGCACCGGCTCCGGCTCCATCGCCTCGTCGAGGCGGACGGCGATCCGCCGCACCCCTGGGCGCCGGGAGAGCTTGCGCAGCAGCGGCAGCATGTCGTGGCGCAACGTGCAGGACACGCAGCCGTGGGCGAGTTCGAGCGGGCTGAGCTGGCTCGCCTGGCCCAGCCGCAGCCTGCGCGTGACGACGCCTTCGGTGACCTGCCTGAGGTTGTACTCCACGACGGCCGTGCCCGGCTGGGCGAGAAAGCGTTCGGCGAACTCGATGGCCGGGGCCGTGGCGAGACCGCTGATGAGGACGAGCGGGGTGCGGGAGTCGGGTGGCATGCCGTGTAGTGTAATTGAAAACGAATGTCATTACTAATAGGAGGGTCGATGTCGGCGGTATGCCAGGTGACCGGGCGGAAACCCGGCTACGGCAAGCGGGTTTCGCACTCGCATCGGCGCAGCTCACGGCGGTGGCAGCCGAACCTGCAACGCCGCAGGTACTGGGTGTCGAGCGAGGGGCGCTGGGTGCGGCTCCGGGTGTCGGCCAAGGGCATGAAGACGATCGAGCAGCGCGGCATCGACGCCGTCATGGCTGAGCTGCGCGCGAAGGGGGTGCGCTGCTGATGGCACGTAACGAGATCCGGCAGCTCGTCAAGCTCCGGTCGACGGCCGGCACCGGCTACACGTACGTGACGCGCAAGAACCGGCGCAACGACCCCGATCGCATGGTGCTGCGCAAGTACGACCCGGTGGCGCGGGCGCACGTCGAGTTCAAGGAGGAGCGCTGATGGCCAAGAAGTCCACGATCGCCAAGGACGCTCAGCGGCGTGCAGTGGTGGCGCGCCACGCCGAGCGCCGGGCGGAGCTCAAGGCGGTGATCGCGTCGCCGTCGTCCTCCCCGGCGGACAAGGCGGCTGCCGTGTCGGCGTTGCAACGTATGCCGCGCGACGCCAGCCGGACCCGGCTGCGCAACCGCGACGTCGTGGACGGCAGGCCGAGGGCGTACTACCGGGCGTTCGGCCTGTCCCGGATCCGGCTGCGGGAGATGGCGCATCGCGGCGAGCTGCCCGGCGTGTCGAAGGCGAGCTGGTGAGGATGGCGCGACAGCGATACCCGAAGCGCAAGCGCAACATGCTGCTCGACGCGAACGTCACCGAGGTCCGCTACACCGACGTCGAGTTCCTCCGGAAGTTCATCAGCGACCGGGGCAAGATCAGGGCGCGGCGGGTCACCGGCTTGACCCCTCGGCAGCAGCGGGAGGTGGCGGCGGCGATCAAGAACGCCAGGGAGACGGCGCTGCTGCCGTATCCAGGGAAGTCTTGATGGCATTCGAATGCATGTTCGAGTAGACTCAGTTGCGATCAGAAGAGAGTGCTATCACACAGGAGAATTGCTATCATGTTGCTCATGAAGCAGATGCTGCTCCGCGTGGACGACCAACTCCATGCCCAGCTGACCGAACGCGCGCACCGCGAGCGCCGGTCTGTCAACGCGCTCGCCAACGAGATTCTCGGCAGGGCGACCCACGCCGGGTCCGCGTCACCCCGGCAGCAGGTCCGTGCGCGCGCCGCCGCGCTCGGCCTGCTCGCGCCACCGTTGGGGGCGCCTGCCACGCGGCGCCGGGACCGGCAGCGGGTGCTCGACCGGACGCGCGGCCTCGGCCCGGTCCTCGACCAGCTCCTCGATGAGGACCGAGACCGGAGGTGATCGTCTACGCCGACTCGTCGGTGCTGGCCCGTGCCTACCTCGCCGACGAGCCGGGACACGAGACCGCGCGGGCCCTGCTCGACGACCCCGAGATCGTGCTCGTCACCGGGTCCTGGACTCGAATCGAGGTGCCCGGCGCACTCGTCCGCGCGGCGCGGGCACAACGGGGTCTGCGAGACGACCTGCTCGCGCTCTGGTCCGCCGACATCGACCCGGACAGCGGCCCGATCACCGTGCTCACCGCGAACCAGGACGACGTCGAACGCACCGCGCTGCAGATCGTGCTCAGCCACGGCGTCCGGGCGATGGACGCCTGGCATGTCGCCGTCGCCGCGCTGACCGTGCCCGAGCTGGCAGCGGGGGAGGAGTACGGCTTCGCCACCCGGGACAAGGCGCAGGCCTCGGTCGCGGCCGAGCACGGCTTCCAGCCGGTCGGCTGATCCCGGTGTGGGGCGGGACATGAAGCTCCACACCTGCGCGCGCGGTCAAGCGGGACGCCCGTCATGCTTGTGGCATGCCGGAACAGCACTACCTCGCGGGCCTCGATCTCAGCGGACGTCCGGTCGTCATGATCGGCGGCGGCACGGTCGCCCAGCGGCGGCTGCCGCGCCTCGTCGGCGCGGGCGCTCGGGTCGTCGTGATCGCGCCGGAGACGACCACCTCGGTGCAGGGCATGGTCGAGGCGGGGGAGCTGGTGTGGCACCGGCGCGGCTACGCCGACGGCGACCTCGACGGTGCCTGGTACGCGCTCGCGTGCACCGACGACCCGGCGGTCAACGCGGCGGTGTGCGAGGAGGCCGAGCGGCGCGCGGTGTTCTGCGTGCGCGCCGACGCGGGCGAGCTGGGCAGCGCGGTCACTCCCGCGACCGGCGAGCACGAGGGCCTGCTGGTCGGGGTGCTCTCCGGCGGGGAACCGCTGCGCTCGGCCGCCGTGCGTGACGGCCTGCTCGACGCGCTGCACGAGGGCAGGGTCGCGGACCAGCGGCCCGAACCGGAAGCGGGCGAGCAGGGCACCGGCTCTGTGGTGCTCGTCGGCGGCGGACCGGGCGACCCCGAGCTGGTCACCGTCGCCGGACGCAGACTGCTGAGCAGGGCGGACGTCGTCGTCGCCGACCGGCTGGCGCCGCGTGAGCTGCTGGACGACCTCGCCCCGCACGTCGAGATCGTCGACGCGGCCAAGATCCCCTACGGTCGGTCGGCGAGCCAGGACGTGATCAACTCCACGCTGGTCGACCGGGCACGGCAGGGCAAGTTCGTGGTGCGGCTCAAGGGCGGCGACCCGTACCTGTTCGGCCGGGGCTTCGAGGAGGTCATCGCCTGCGCCAAGGCCGGCGTTCCCGTCAGCGTCGTACCCGGCATCACCAGCGCGTTCTCGGTCCCCGCGCTGGCCGACGTGCCGGTCACGCACCGGGGCGTGGCACATGAGGTCGTCGTGGTGTCCGGCCACGTCGCGCCGGACAGCGACGAGTGCCTGGTCGACTGGGACGCCCTCGCCAAGCTGACCGGCACGATCGTGCTGATGATGGGGGTTCAGCGCATCCGGCAGTTCGCCGACGCGCTGCTCACGGGCGGCAGGAAGAACGACACCCCGGTCGCGGTGGTCCAGGAGGGCACCACCCGGCGGCAGCGGGTGCTGCACACGACGCTGGAGACGGTCGCCGACGACATCGCGACCGAGGGCATCCGGCCGCCCGCCGTGATCGTGATCGGCCCGGTCGCCGGGCTCTACGCCGAGCTGGGCTGAACGCCGAACACGGCGGCAGGAACGCAGGACACGACGCGGCTCAGGCGCCCTCGGCGACCGACGTCTCGGCGGCGTCGAAGCGTTCCCGCAGGAACGTGATGATCAGCTCGGTGATCCGTTCCGGGCGGAATCGCAGCTCGACCGGGCTGCTCGCCTTGACGAACTGCGCCTCGGGCAGGTCGGCGGCCAGCGTGTCGGCGTCGCCGAAGGGGTGGATCGGGTCCCTGGCGTGCCCGATGATCAGCGCGGGCATCTCGATTTCCTGCCGCAGCCGCCGGGGCGGGGCGATCCGGCCGAAGAACAGCCCGTGCAGCACCGCCGCCATCGCGGCCGGCTCTTGCCGCATCGTGTCGGTGACGACGTCGACCCACTGGTTGCCGTGCGGCACCAGTGCCGCCAGCCGCGCGACGGCGCGCACCGTGGCCGGGGCGAACCGGCCGGCGAACAGCAGCGGCGGGAACGCGAGCAGCCCCGCGAACACGGCGTTGTCCAGCACCGGCATCTCGATGAGCAGCCCGCTCACCCGCTCGGGGGCGAGCACGGCCACCTCGAGCGAGACGTTCGCGCCGAGGGAGGTGCCGCCGACGACGGCCTTGTCGATGTCGAGGTGGTCGAGCAGTGCGACGACCTGCCGCGCGCTGTCGGTCATGGAGTAGCGCCAGGACTCCGTCGGCCGGTCGGAGCCGCCGTGGCCGAGCAGGTCGAGCGTGATGACGCGGAATCCCTCACGTGCGAGCCTGCGCGCCAGCTCGCGGTGCAGCCTGCGGGTCATCAGCACGCCGTGGGTGAGCACGACGACCTCGTCGCCCTTGCCGTACTCGGTGTACTCCAGCCGGAAACCGTCCCAGCCGAAGGCGCCCGCCAGTTCCAGCGGCGCGAGTGCGAGCGGTGCGGGTGTCGTACTCACTGCCTGACCTCCTCAGTCGGTCGGTTCGCCCGCACGCCTGGGCGGGTTACTCCTGGCGAACCATCGAAGGTTCCACCATGGTAAGCGCAGTCGCCGACATCTCGGTCGGCCGAATTTCCAGCACCGCATAGTGTGGGTCGCGTGAGCACGCAAGACCCCCGGTCGCTGCTTCGGCAGGCACTGACCGCGCCGAACCTGCTGTCGCTGCTGCGACTAGCGCTGGTGCCGGTGTTCCTGTGGCTGCTGCTCGGCCCGGAGGCGGACGGGCTGGCGATCGCGGTACTGGTCTTCGCCGGCGTCAGCGACTGGCTCGACGGCAAGCTCGCCCGCTGGTTCGACCAGATGAGCAGGCTGGGTCAGTTGCTCGATCCCGCCGCCGACCGGCTCTACATCCTCTCGATCCTGATCGCGTTCCTGCTGCGTGACGTGCTGCCGGCGTGGGTGATCGCGGCGCTGATCGGGCGCGAGCTGCTGCTCGCCTTGTGCGTGCTCGCGCTGCGCCGGTATCGGTTCAGCTACCCCGAGGTCACCTACATCGGTAAGGGCGCGACCTTCGTGCTGATGTACGCGTTTCCGTTGCTGCTGCTGGTGCAGGGCGCGTTCGCGGCGGCGTGGCTGGTCGACGTGATCCGCCCGCTGGCGTACGCGTTCACGATCTGGGGCGGGACGCTCTACGTGTGGTCCGGCGTGCTCTACGCGGTGCAAACCGTGCTCGCGATCAAGGGTGCCCGCACCCGCCGGACGGAGCGAACGGAGCAGGCGAGTACCCCGGGCTCGTGACCACGCCGGGTCGCGGGCAGCTTTTGGGGAGTCAGGGGGGACGGGAGCCGACCGGCACGGTACGTTGGCAACCACACGAACAGCGAGTCCTGAAATTTGAGCAGTGCGTAAGGAGAGTCCAGGTGAGCACGAACGACGGGCCCGGCGTTCCCCCAGAAGAGGCACCGGAGCGGACCTCCGTCTTCCGGGCCGACTTCCTCGACGAGCCGCAGGCGTCTGACGCGCCGTCGCAGGACGCCGCTGTCGCGGGGGTCGAGGCATTGCCAGCCGGTTCTGCCCTCCTGGTCGTCAAGCGGGGCCCGAACGCCGGATCGCGGTTCCTGCTCGACCGCAACACCACCAGCGCGGGCCGCCACCCGGACAGCGACATCTTCCTCGACGACGTCACCGTCTCCCGCAGGCACGCGGAGTTCCGGCGCGAGGGCGGCGAGTTCGTCGTGATCGACGTCGGCAGCCTGAACGGCACCTACGTCAACCGCGAGCCGGTCGACCAGGCGGTGCTCGCCGGGGGCGACGAGGTACAGATCGGCAAGTTCCGGCTGGTATTCCTGACCGGCGCGAAGCCGGGAGCGCAGGCAGGCCGCTGACAGACCTGTGATGGCTGGCTGACGGCGAGGCGTCCGGTTGGAGGTGCCACGGCGATCATGATTGCCCCGACGACGAGGACAACACGGTGACGGCGGCTGGCCGGTCCCAGCGCAACGGGCTCAGCATCGGGGCGGTGCTGACCCAGCTGCGTTCGGAGTTCCCCGATGTCACGATCTCCAAGATCAGGTTCTTGGAGTCGGAGGGGCTTGTTCAGCCGGCCCGGACGGCGTCGGGCTACCGGCAGTTCACCGCGGCCGACGTCGAGCGGCTCCGGTTCGTGTTGCTGGCACAACGGGATCACTACCTGCCGTTGAAGGTGATCAAGGATCAGCTCGACGCCGCCGACCAGGGGCTCGAACCGTCGATGCCGTCGCCTCGGCTGCCCCGCAAGCTGGTGTCGGTCGACGGCAACGGGTCGGGGCCGCCGACGGCGGCGGATTTCGCCGACGGCGCCGAGATGCGGCTGACCGAAGAGGGACTGCTCGCCGAGGCGGGCATCGACAAGGCCATGCTCGCCGAGCTCGAGCAGTACGGCCTGATCAGGCCGGGCGCGGCGGGGTTCTATGATCCCGATGCCGTGCTAGTGGCGAAGACGGTGCGCTCGATGACCGACTTCGGCATCGAACCGCGCCACCTGCGGGCGTTTCGCGCTTCGGCGGATCGCGAAGTGGGATTGTTGGAGCAAATCGTCACCCCGGTGTCCCGGCATCGCGATGCCGAGGCGCGCGGGCGTGCCGACGAGATGGTGCGGGAGCTGGCCGCGCTGTCGGTCACGCTGCACACGTTGCTGGTCAAGGCGGGTATCCGTTCTGTCACGGGACGTTGACGGTCCGGTTCTGGGGCACGCGGGGTTGCCCCAGGGCCTTCAGGTCATAGGCGATGACGCCTACGCTGTGTAGAGGCCCAGCGCTGGGCACGCGGCCCGGATGACGGGTAGCGTCGACGGTGTCGATGCGGGAAGGTTGAGGACAGTGCTGAACCCGCGCACAAGAGAGGGAGGCGAGGCCCGATGAACGAGATGCGCGTCGTTGGTGTGCGGGTCGAACTGCCCGCCAACACACCGATCTTGTTGCTGCGGGAAACCGACGGCGAGCGGTACCTCCCGATCTGGATCGGCTCCGTGGAGGCCACGGCCATCGCGCTCGAACAGCAGGGCGTGCGGCCCGCCCGGCCGCTGACCCACGATCTCCTCAAGGAGGTCATCGGGGCGCTCGGCCGAGAGCTGGAGCAGGTCGTGATCACCGACCTCAAGGAAGGCACGTTCTTCGCCGAGCTGATCTTCGACGGCGGCGTCAAGGTGTCGGCGCGGCCGAGCGACTCGGTGGCGCTCGCGCTGCGCGCCGGGGTGCCGATCCACGCCGAGGAGTCGGTGCTCGACGAGGCCGGGCTGATCATCCCGGACGAGCAGGAGGACGAGGTCGAGAAGTTCCGGGAGTTCCTGGACTCGGTCTCGCCGGAGGACTTCCGGGGCGCCGACACCTAGTTCGGGCTTCTCCTTACATCGGGTGATCCGGCGCTGACAAGGGCCACCTCAATTCACCCGCTGCGAGGTAAGTCTCAACTTCAGGTTGAGGTTTGCCGCGAGTCGCGTTGACCGGCCCTGCGGACAGGCATACCGTCAGTGTGAGCCGTCGAATCGCGTCCGTGTGATTCAGCTGTGATTCGGCAGTCGGCGGCGCGGTAGCTGTGGGAGGTATGCGTGGTCGAGGAAATGTCCATGCGGGTCACTGGCGAACAGGGCGAGCTGTTTCCCGACGCGTCGGTGCCGGACGAACTCGTCGGCTACCGAGGCGCGGCCGCCTGCCAGATCGCGGGCATCAGCTACCGGCAGCTGGACTATTGGGCGCGCACCAAGCTGGTCGAGCCGAGCATCCGCACCGCGCACGGCTCCGGCTCGCAACGGCTGTACTCCTTCAAGGACCTCCTCGTCCTCAAGATCGTCAAGCGGCTGCTCGACGCCGGCGTGTCGCTGCAGAACATCCGCACCGCCGTGGCGCATCTGCGCAAGCGCGGCGTGCGTGACCTGGCGTCGGTGACACTGTTCTCCGACGGCACCACGGTCTACGAGTGCACCTCGCCCGAGGAGATCGTCGATTTACTGCAGGGCGGGCAGGGCGTGTTCGGCATCGCCGTCAGCGGCGCCATGCAGGAGATCACCGGCTCCATCCACGAGTTCCCCGCCGAACGCGCCGACGGCGGCGAGGTCAGGCAGCAGGTGCCGGACGAGCTCACCGAGCGCCGCAACGCCCGGCGCACCGGCTAACACGTGCGTTTCACCTCACGGGTCCCGCCAGGTGTTGGGTTCACCCGGTAGACTCGGACGCGCAGATGCGGAACCCGAGCGGGAGAGTCCGGTCATGGCCGACCGGCGCCGAAGGAGCAAATCCTCCCCGGAACCTCTCAGGCACCCAGGACCGCTCGGGGGAGCTGCCTCTGGAAAGTGGGTCCACGGCCACGGCTTGGGCCCCGCCGAAGGTGCAAGCTCGCGTGCGCGAGTGAAGCTCTCAGGCGCCCGGGTACTCGGGCACGGACAGAGGGGGAGGGCCGCGGACGCGGTGTCCGTGGCCGGAACCCGATGACCGGAGGCACGTGTATGACACATCGCCAGCCCACGAACCGCCCGCTCGCCGAGCTCGAGCACGGCATCCCGTTCACCCGGCGTCACATCGGCCCGGACGCCGAGCAGCTGCGCCGGATGCTCGACACCATCGGCGTCGACTCGCTCGACACCCTGGCCGACAAGACGGTGCCGGAGTCGATCCGGGATCGCGGCGAGGCCGGGGACGCGCTGCGGCTGCCCGCTCCCGCCACCGAGTCGCAGGCACTCGCTGAGCTGCGCGAGCTGGCCGCCCTGAACCGCCCGATGACGCACCTGATCGGGCTCGGCTACCACGGCACCGTCACGCCGCCGGTGATCCGGCGCGCCGTGCTGGAGAACCCCGCCTGGTACACCGCGTACACGCCGTACCAGCCGGAGATCTCGCAGGGCAGGCTGGAGGTTCTGCTGAACTTCCAGACCATGATCGCGGATCTGACCGGGCTGCCGGTGGCCAACGCGTCGATGCTGGACGAGTCCACCGCGGCCGCCGAGGCGATGACGCTGATCCGCCGCGCGGCCCGCAAGAACCGCTCGCCCCGCTTCCTCGTCGACGCCGACACGCTGCCGCAGACCATCGCCGTGATCGAGACCCGCGCCGAACCACTCGGCATCGAGGTCGTCGTCGCGGACTTGTCGGAGGGCCTCTCCGGGATCGAGGGTGACTTCTTCGGTGTGCTGCTGTCGTACCCGGGCGCGTCCGGTGTGCTGCGGGACCAGCAGGCGGTGATCGCCGAGGCCAAGGAGCGCGGGGCGTCGGTGGCCGTCGCCGCCGACCCGCTCGCGCTGACACTGGTGCGCCCGCCCGGCGAGATCGGCGCCGACGTCGTGGTCGGCTCGGCGCAGCGTTTCGGCGTGCCGATCGGCTTCGGCGGACCGCACGCCGGATACCTCGCGGTGCGCGAGGGCCTGGAGCGGCAACTGCCAGGCAGGCTGGTCGGGGTCAGCGTGGACGCCGAGGGCAAGCAGGCGTACCGGCTGGCGTTGCAGACGCGGGAACAGCACATCCGCCGGGAGAAGGCCACCTCCAACATCTGCACCGCGCAGGTGCTGCTCGCGGTGATCGCCGCGACCTACGCCGTCTACCACGGCGCGGAGGGGCTGCGTGCGATCGCGCAGCGGGCACACCGGATGGCGGCGGTGCTCGCGGCCGGACTGCGCCAAGGCGGTGTCGCGGTCGAGCACGAGCGGTTCTTCGACACGGTGCGCGCGACGGTGCCCGGCAGGGCGGCCGCCGTGGTCGAGCAGGCGCGCGGGCTCGGCGTGAACCTGCTGCACCTCGACGACGACCGGATCGGCATCACGTGCGACGAGACCAGCACCCGCGAGCACATCTCGCTGGTGTGGAAGGCGTTCGGGCTTTCGGTGTCCGATGTGGACACCCTCGACGCGGAGACGGCGGACGCGATCCCGCAGTCGCTGGCCCGCACCAGCGAGTACCTGACCCACCCGGTGTTCCACACCCACCACTCGGAGACGTCGCTGCTGCGCTACCTGCGCACGCTGGCCGACAAGGACGTCGCGCTCGATCGCAGCATGATCCCGCTCGGGTCCTGCACGATGAAGCTCAACGCGGCGGCCGAGATGGAGCCCATCACCTGGCCCGCGTTCGCCGAGCTGCACCCGTTCGCGCCGGCCGAGGACGCCGCCGGGATGCTGCGCGTCATCGGCGACCTCGAGCGCTGGCTCGCCGCGATCACCGGCTACGACGCGGTGTCGTTGCAGCCCAACGCGGGCAGCCAGGGTGAGTTCGCGGGCCTGCTCGCGATCCGCGCCTACCACCGCGACCGGGGTGAGGCCGAGCGGGACGTCTGCCTGATCCCGTCGAGCGCGCACGGCACGAACGCGGCCAGCGCGGTGATGGCCGGGATGCGGGTGGTCGTCGTCAAGTGCGACGACCAGGGCAACATCGACCTGGCGCACCTGCGGCAGGTCGCCGGCGAGCACGCCGCCGACCTGGCCGCGATCATGATCACCTACCCGTCCACGCACGGCGTCTACGAGGACACCGTGCGGGAGGTGTGCGGCATCGTGCACGACGCGGGCGGGCAGGTCTACGTCGACGGCGCGAACCTCAACGCGCTCATCGGGCTGGCGCGCTACGGCAAGTTCGGCTCCGACGTCTCGCACCTGAACCTGCACAAGACGTTCTGCATCCCGCACGGCGGCGGTGGTCCCGGCGTCGGCCCGATCGGGGTGCGCGAGCACCTGGCGCCGTTCCTGCCGAACCACCCGCTGCAGCCGACGGCGGGGCCGGAGACCGGGGTCGGCCCGATCAGCGCGGCGCCGTGGGGCAGCGCGTCGATCCTGCCGATCTCCTGGGCCTACGTGCGGATGATGGGCGCCGACGGGCTGCGGGAGGCGACGCTGACCGCCGTCGCGGCGGCGAACTACGTCGCGCGCAGGCTGGACGAGTACTTCCCGGTGCTCTACGCGGGCGCGGACGGGCTGGTCGCGCACGAGTGCATCCTCGACCTGCGGCCGATGACCAAGGCGACCGGCGTGACGGTGGACGACGTCGCCAAGCGGCTCGCCGACTACGGCCTGCACGCGCCAACGATGTCGTTCCCGGTGGCGGGGACGCTGATGGTGGAGCCGACCGAGAGCGAGGACCTGGCCGAGCTGGACCGCTTCTGCGACGCCATGATCGCGATCAAGCGGGAGAGCGACCGGGTCGCGTCCGGCGAGTGGACGCTGGAGGACAGCCCGCTGCGGCATGCTCCGCACACCGCGTCGTCGATCGCGGGGGAGTGGGACCGGCCGTACAGCCGCGAGGTCGGCGTGTTCCCCGCGGGTGACCCGGGCGCGAAGGTGTGGCCGCCGGTGGGCCGGATCGACCAGGCGGGCGGCGACCGGAACCTGGTCTGCTCCTGCCCGCCGCCGGAGGCGTTCCAGTCCTGAGGCACGCCATGGGGGCATGGTATCAAATCTGATACCATGCCCCCATGGCTATGACGTTGCGTCTCACCGAGGACGAGACCGACGCGCTGCGTCGGCGCGCCGAACTGGAGAATCGGTCGATGCAGGAGGTCGCGCGGGCCGCCGTGCGGGACTACATCGAGCGCACCAGCAAGCGCGACCTCGTCGACCGGGTTCTCGACTCTGAGCTGCCCCGGTACGCCGAGGCGCTCGATCGTCTCGGTCAGTGATCCATCTCGAATACGGCGACCTGCTGCACGTCGCCGACCGGACACTGGCCGGCGACGTGGCCATCCGGGACGCCGGCATGTTGCAGGCGGCACTCGCCCGGCCGAAGGCCACGGTCTTCGGCAAGGACGCCTACCCGTCGATCACCGAGAAGGCGGCCGCGCTGCTTCATTCGCTGGCCCGCAACCATGGGCTCATCGACGGCAACAAGCGACTCGCCCTCGCGGCGACCTTCACGTTTCTCGGCGTCAACGGCCTGCGGCTGACGCTGACCAACGATGCGGCCTACGACCTCGTGATGGAGGTCGCGGCGGGCGAGGTCGAGGACATCGGCGTGATCGCGGCGGGGCTGACCACCACCGCGTGGTGAGTCATCGCGAACGCAGGAACGGCACCACGCTGACGCCCGCCGCGCCGAGCAGGACGGCGGCGAGCACGAACGGCCCCGCGATGCCGATCAGGCTTGACAGCCCGCCGGCGAGCGCGGGCGCGGTCGTCTGCGCCACCCGATTGCCGGTGATGCGCAGCGCGAGCGCGGTGGCGCGCAGCCGCTGCGGCGCCTGCTCGACCACCCAGGTCATGGTCAGCGGCTGGCCGAGACCGAGCGTCAGGCCGAGCAGCACCATCAGGCAGCCGAGCGCGATCGGGTCCGGACTGACGACGATGGCCAGCATCGTGGCCATCGCCACCGCCGCGCTGACCATGATCACCACCAGCCGCCCCGCCAGCCGCACCAGTGCGTCGAGGAACAGCCGGGTCACGAACGACACTCCGGCCCTGATGGCGAGCATCGCGCCGACGACGGTCGGTGAGAGCCCGGCGTGCTCACCGAAGACCGGCAGATAGGCGATCAACAGGTCGATGCCGGAGATGAAGGCGAAGCTGACGCACACCGCGACGGCGAGCTGCCGGTTGCGCAGCAGCGCCAGCGCCGACCCGCGCCCGGCGTCACCCCGCCCGCCGCCGGTCCCGGGCA
This sequence comes from Actinophytocola sp., assembly GCA_009377395.1. Lineage (GTDB taxonomy): Bacteria > Actinomycetota > Actinomycetes > Mycobacteriales > Pseudonocardiaceae > Haloechinothrix_A. The sequence goes on from WHUB01000047.1 coordinate 13,797, forward strand.
CGCTCGGAGCGAACGCCGCGCTGCCGCGCAGCACGACGACCACCAGCCCGTAACAGAGCAGCGCGCCGGTCGCGACACCGCAGCTGGTGAGGAACGCCGTCGTCGTCCCGTCCAGCATCGGTCCGGCCGCCGCGCCCATGGCCCAGCCGCCGAGCAGCGGGCCGAGCATCTGCCCGAGCGAGGCCGCCGCGGTGAACCAGCCGAAGTTGCGGTCGTACTCGCCCGGTCCCGACAGCGCGACCACGACGGCCTGCCCGGCGATCATCAGTGCGAGCAGGCCGAACCCGTAGGCCGCGTTGACCAGCCCGACGCCGAGCAGCGAGTCCACGTTCGCCAGTCCGAGCGGGCCCGCCACCAGCACCACACCGCCGGAGATCAGCAGCACGGGCATCCGGCCCCGGTCGGACCAGCGGCCCATCGGGATCGCGAGGAAGATCGGCAGCAGCGCGCTCGCCGCCGTGATGACGCCGACGTCGATCTCGTCGCCACCCAGCGCCAGCACCCGGTAGGACACGACGGGCTTGCTGAGGAACATCGTCGTGTGCACGAACGTGGTGCCGACCGTGAGCAGTGCGAGCGCACGGCGCCGGGTCCGCCGTTGCGGCTGCGTCGCTGGTGCTCGGGTGGTCACCCCGGGATCATCCCTCGTCATCGGAGGACGATAGCCGCGCGGCGGTGCCGCCGGTGCGGTGGCTCACCTCGCCGCTGACAGGGGACTACTTGGCGACCTCGGCGAGTGCGTAGTCGCGGAACTCCTGCGCCGCCCCCTGGTGCACCTCGTCGACGCCGGGGCCGCCGATGACGACGTACGGGTAGAAGGTGCCGCCGGCGTCCTCGAGCGGTATCGAGGTGCTCGACACCCGTTCCGGGTTGGTCGCGGCGAGCTTCTCGGCCCAGCCGGCGTCCGGGGTGATCCACACGGCGGGCACGTTGCCGCCGGTGGCGCTCTGCAGCGCGGGCAGGATCTCCTCAGGCGACGCCGGTGCGATCTTGACGGTGATGCAGTACGAGGACACCGACCGGGGCTTCGAGTTCCAGCGATCGGCCGCGGCCTGGATCTGGGCCTCGATCTCGGGGGTCGTCGCGATGAGCAGGCTTCTGGTGCCCTCGGTGCAGCTGTTGGCCTCCGCCTGGGCCTTGGCGTTGAGCGCCTTGTTCGCCCAGACGACACCGAACGTGCCGAGTGCGAGCAGCAGCACCGCCGCCGCGATCGCGAGGGGTCCCTTGGCGAGACCGCGCCGGGCCCTGCCGACGGTGCGATGGTAGCCGGTATCGGTCAGCGCTTTGGGGTCCGAAGGACGGGCCAGTGGGTCGGAGCCGGTGCCGGAGTCATCGTCATGGCGCCACGCGGGTCCGTTGAGCGCGGCGACGATCGGCGGCTCCTCCTCGGGCTCCGCGTCCTCGACCGCGGGATTCGGCCGGGTCTGCTCGACGTCGTTGTGACGCGGGCCTGGGCGCGGCGGGGGTGGCGCTGCTGGTCGTGGGGGACGGGCGGATGGCGGGGGGATGGGACCGCGCGTCGGCGGGAGGGAGGCACGTGGGGGAGCGTTGTTCGAGAGGTGACGGGGGCGGGTCGGTGACGTCGTCTCGGACGGCTGAGGCTCCGGGGGACGTCGGCTGGGGGGCGGGTCAGGCCTGCTGTGTCGCCCCATGGTGCCGAGATCCTTTCGAGACCCAATCGATGCCGTCGCTTTGTCGGCCATGAACCATATCACCCCAACAGGTCACATGGGGCGACAAAATGTGACGACCCTGGGTGACAGAGGCGGGATACTAGTCCGTTCGATGTCGATTGAGAGCCACGTCACAACTGCGGGTCGTCTGTGCCGCGAGCAGGAGGTCACAGACGTCGATCAGCCGTTGCCGCAGCGGCGCGGCGCGCCGGGTGAAGTCGGCCTGCGCGCGGGCGTAGTGCGCCCTGCCCGCCGCCGTCTCGATCGCGACCGCCGGGTAGCCGTAGCCGGACAGGTCGTACGGGCTCGCCCGCATGTCCAGCTCCCTGATCTCGGCGGCGAGCTCGAAACAGTCGGCGACCAGCTCGGCGGACAGGTACGGGTACAGCTTGTACGCCCACTTGTAGAGATCCATGTTGGCGTGCAGGCAGCCCGGTTGCTCGTGCTCGCGCTGCGTCTCGCGGGTAGGCGCGAGCGCGTTGCGCGGCGTCGCCGGTTCGGTGAAGAACCGGAACGCGTCGTAGTGGCTGCACCGGATGTCGAGCGCCTCGACCACGTCGTCGGTGGCGGCGGCGCCGAGCCGCAGCGGCACCCCGGCATGACGGACCTCGTCGTCGGGCAGCCGGTAGACCATCGCCCACTCGTGCAGCCCGAAGCAGTTCAGCCGCGCCGGGCGATCGGCCGTCGCGGCCAGCAGCGAGCGGATGAACCGCAGCGTGCCGAGCCGGTTCTCGGTGAGCCCGGTCAGGTCGAGCCGCACGCCGTCCTCGGTGGCGACGTACTCGCCGCGCCGCAGGAACCGCCGGGCGGCGTCCCCGGCGAGCACCCGCGACGGTCCCGGGTGCCAGCGCTCCAGCAGCGACGGCCGGTGCGAGTAGTAGGTGAACAGGAAGTCGAACACCGGATGCGGCTCGCCGCGTGCCTTGCGTTCGCGGTGCGGCCCGGTCCAGACCCGCATCCGGTCACGGTGCGCGGCCGCCATCGGCTGCCACTCGTGTTCGGCGAGCAGTTCCGTGCCGGTCATACCGTCCTGGGGTAGGGCCTGCGGCCGATCGTGACGTGGGTGCCGTCGCGGACCGTGCCGACGTACTCCTCCAGCATGTCCTCGAGCGCGACGACGCCGACCACGCTGCCGTCGGCGCCGACGGCGGTGGCGAGGTGACTGCCCTCGGCGCGCATCACCGACAGCGCCTGGTCCAGCCTCGCGTCGGCGCGCAAGGTCGTCAGTCGTCGCAGCTTCTGCGTCGGCACCTCGGTGTCGGGGGTGGCGTTGGCCAGGTCGAGCACGTCCTTGACGTGGATGTAGCCGATCAGCTCGCCGGTGTCCAGCTTGATCGGGAACCGGGAGAACCCGGTGGAGGACACCGCGCGCTCGACGTCGCCGACGGTCGCGCCGCGGGGCAGCGTCGTGAGCTGCGCCGACGGCACCAGCACGTCGGCGACCGACTTGCCCGCCGAGGACAGCGCCTGGCTGAGCCTGCGGTGCTCGGAGCGTTCCAGCAGCCCCTCCCGGCGCGACTCGCTGAGCAGCTCGGCCAGCTCCTGCGAGGTGTAGGCGGTCTCGAGCTCGGCCTTCGGGGTGACGCGCACCAGCCGCAGCAGCGAGTTGGCCACGAAGTTGAGCAACCCGATGAACGGCCGCGCGAGCTTCACCCAGCCGACGTGGACCGGCACCAGCCACAGCGCCAGCCGCTCCGGCTCGGCGATCGCCAGGTTCTTCGGCACCATCTCGCCGATCAGCACGTGCAGCAGGGTCATCGCGGCGAGCGCGACGGCGAACGCGATGGTGTGCACCACGTAGTCGGGCACGTCGAACCCGAGGGCGCCCACCGCGAGCTCGAGCTGGTGCGCGATCGCGGGTTCGCCGACGGTGAGCAGCAGCAGCGAGCAGATGGTGATGCCGAGCTGCGCGCCCGCGAGCATCAGCGAGACGTTCTTGCTCGCGTTGATCACGATCCGGGCCCGCTGGGTGCCCTGCTCGAGCAGCGCTTCCAGCCGGTCCCGGCGGGAGGAGATCAGCGCGAACTCGGCGCCGACGAAGAACGCGTTCGCCATCAGCAGCAGCACGATCAGCAGCACCGCGACCAGGTCGTTCATCGCTGCGCCTCCTCGCGTGCGGGGTCGACGCCGTTCAGCCGGTGCACGGTCAGCCCCGCGATGCGGTGGCGGTCCATCGTGGTGACGGTGAGCCGCCAGCCGTCGACGTCGACGTACTCGCCCTGCGCGGGGATCTCGCCGAGCCGGGTCAGCACCAGCCCGGCGACGGTCTCGTAGTCGCCCTCCGGCATCTCGAACCCGGTCGCCTCGGCGAGCTCGTCCGGCCGCAGCTGCCCCGAGACCAGCCAGCTGTCCTCGTCGAGCCGTTGCGAGGACGGCGCCTCGGCGACGTCGTGCTCGTCGCGCACGTCGCCGACGATCTCCTCGACGACGTCCTCCAGCGTGACGAGTCCGGCCGTGCCGCCGTACTCGTCGACGACGATGGCGAGCTGGAAGCTGGAGTCGCGCAGCCGGTTCAGCAGCGCGTCGCCCGGCAGCGACTCCGGCACCGTCGGCACCGGCCGCATCAGCGCCCCGGCCTTGACCTGGTCGCGGTCGGCCACCGGCACCGTGAACGCTTGCTTGATGTGCACCGCGCCGCCGATGTCGTCGAGGTCCTCGCGGTAGACGGGGAAGCGGGAGTAGCCGGTCTCCCTGGCGAGCGAGAGGAGTTGGTTCACCGAGTTGTCCGCCGACAGCGAGGCGATCCGCACCCGAGGAGTCATCAGCTCGTCGGCGGTGCGGTCGCCGAACCGCAGCGACTTGTCGAGCAGGGCCGCGGTCTCGGAGTCCAGCGTGCCGCGCGCCGCGCTCGACCGCACGATCAGGCCGAGCTCCTGCGGTGACCGGGCCGAGCGCAGCTCCTCGGCCGGTTCGACGCCGAACCTGCGCACCACCCAGTTGGCGCTGTTGTTCATCAGCCGGATCAGCCAGCCGAAAAGCGCGGAGAAGCGGGCGTGGTACCCGACCACCGCCCGCGCCGTCGCCAGCGGCCGGGCGACGGCGAGGTTTTTCGGCACCATCTCGCCGATGACCATGGACAGCGAGGTCGCGATGAGCAGCGCGAGGGTGAGCGAGGTCGCGTGCGCCGCCGCGGCGCTGAGACCGGCAACCGCGAGCAGCGGGGCCAGCAGGTCGCCGATGATGGGCTCGGCGAGATACCCGCTGATCAGCGTGGTGATGGTGATGGCGATCTGGGCGCCGGAGAGCTGCATCGACAGCGTCCGGTGCGCCTTGAGCACGGTCCTCGACCTGCGGTCACCGACCTGACGCACGTTGGCGTCGACGGTGCTGCGCTCCAGCGCGGTGAGGGAGAACTCGGCGGCGACCGCGAGACCGGTGCCGACGGTGAGCAGCAGGAAGAGAAGGATGCCGCCGACGGTGAGTAAGGCGTCCATCAGTCAGCACCCCGGGAAGGGGCAGAGCAGGCCGCTTCGGGTTCGCCGGGCGCCAAGCCCGGCTCGATACTGTCACCCGATGACTGCGCATCGCGCACGGGAAACGACTCACTCCTCGTGAAGCTCGGTAGGTAGTTGGGCCCAGGCGCGTATCACGGTACGCCGTGCCACACCTTCAGGGTACTTCCTCCGGATTTCGGACGGATAGCGGATTGCGCAGGGCAGCGGTGCGCTCAGTCGGCCTGGCTCTGGTGCCGCCGGGTCGTCTCCTCGACGAGATCGAGCACCGGCTCGAGGTCGTCGGCAGGCAGTCCCATGGCCAGGTGCGAGACCAGGCCCTCGAGCACCAGCTCGAGGAACGACGTCAGCACGTCGACGTCGACGTCCTGCCGGAGCTGGCCCGCCTCGCGGCGGCGCAGCAGCCGGTTGCGGGTCGCGATGGTGAGCTGCTGCGAGCGCTCGGCCCAGCGGCGCCGGAAGTCCGGGTCGGTGCGCAGTCGCCGCGACACCTCGAGGCGGGTGCCGAGCCAGTCGGCGGGGTGCTCGCTGTTCCCGGCGAGCAGCTGGCGCATCACCTGCACCAGGCCCTGCTCGGCGACGACGTCGGCCATGCGAGCGGCGTCGTCCTCGGCCAGCGCGAGGAACAGCGACTCCTTGTCCTTGAAGTGGTGGAAGATCGCACCGCGGGAGAGGCCGACCGTCTCCTCCAGCCGCCGCACGGTCGCGCCCTCGTAGCCGTGGCGCGCGAAGCAGACGCGGGCGCCGTCGAGGATCTGCCTGCGGCGGGCGTCGAGATGGTGCTGGCTGACCCTGGGCACCCTGCGATCCTGTCATCGGGGTAGGCCGGACGCAATCCGTACGTACGTACTGTGACGTGCGTCGTTGGGTCGGGTGACACGAGATCGTCATGTTCTGTTACGGGCTACCCAGGCGGCGATCTGGGCCCGGTTGCCGAAGCCGAGCTTGGTCAGAATGTGCTGGACGTGGTTCTCGGCGGTGCGCTCGGAGATGTGCGCGCTCGCCGCGATCTGCCGGTTGGTCAGGCCCTGCGCGACGAGCGCGGCGATCTCCCGTTCCCGGCGGGTCAGCGGCCCCGGCGCTGACCCGGCCAGCGTGGCCGCGAGCTGCTCGGCGCGGCCGAGCAGCGGCGCCATGCCGAGCGCCCGGGCGGCGCTGGCCGCCTGTGCGGCCAGCGCCGCCGCCTCGTCGCGGTCGCCGGGACGGCGACGGCGGGCCAGGGTGCTGGCGAGGTCGTAGCGGGCGGCGGCAGCGAACGGCGGCGAGCCGACCCGCTCGTTGACGTCGATCGCCCGCCGCAGATGCCGAACGCCCTCGTCCAGCCGCCCGAGCGCGGCGGCAGCGACGCCGAGCGGGCCATGCACGGACCCGGCCGTCGCGATCACCCCGGCACCACAGCAGAACAGCTCGGCGTACGGCGCGAGCGTGCGGTACGCGGCGTCCAGCAGCGGCCGGTCCTCGAAGGCCTCGGCGAGCTCGATCAGCCCGGACCCGGCCGACATCACGAGAAACCCGGGCAGCTCCTCGATCGCCGGGGCAAGCGCGTACGCGCGCCGCGCCTCGTCCTCGCGACCGGCGTACCAGTGGACCATGGCCATCATTCCCTGGAGCGGCCGGACGTGTTCCCAGCCGTCGAGCACCTGCGTTTCCGAGACCTCGGCGAAGCCGGTCATCGTGCCGAGCAACGCCAGAAACCCCTGCGACGGCAACAGCGCCCCGGGGTGAGCGCCGCGCCGGGCGAGCGCCAAGGCCCGATCGCCGTACGAGCGTGCCTCGCCGAACCGGCCTCGGGCGAACGCGATCGCGCCCTGGCAGCGCAGCAGGTGCCAGCGGGCGAGCGGCAGCCGCAGCCGCTCCACCACGGTCGTGAGCGGGCCGAGCAGGGACTCGGCGCCGTCCAGGTCGCCGAGCTGCATCAGCGCGTCGAACCGCCAGAGCCTGCCCCACATCTCGGCGGTGTCGTCGCGGTCGGCGACGCCGTACTCGACGAACCGGGCACCGAGTTCCAGCCGCTCGTGCACACCGTCCGGGCCGCTGACCGCCAGCTGCCGGGCGTGCAGCGCGCTGCGCAGCGCGACACGGTCGGCGAGCCGTTCCGCCATGGCCAGCGCCGCCTGCGACAGGTCACTCACGCCAGTAGGCGTTTCCGACGCCTGGTAGCCGGAGATCAGCCGATCCACCGAGAGCTGGGCGAGCAACCTGACGCGCAGCACCGAGTCGTCCGCAGGCAGCAGCGCCAGCGCGTCCTCACACAGCAGGCGTTCCTCGGCCGACCAGGTGAGATCGTTCATGCCCTCCATGACGAGCACCGCCCGCGCCAGCAGCGCGCCGTCGGCGAGACTCCGGGCGAAGTGCGCGGCCTTGCCGACGGATTCGCGGGCGGCGTCCATCTGGTAGGCGTGCAGCTGCGCGGTCGCGCGGGCGGTCAGCAGCTCGCAGCGGCGCGCCGGGTCCTCCGCCACCTCGGCCGCGCGGCGATACAGCTCGGCCCCCTCGTCCCACGCGCACTGGCCCGATGCCTCCCCCGCGGCCCGCTCGGCCCACACCACCGCCTGCGCCGCGTCACCGAGCGGCAGCGACTCGAGCCAGTGATGCGCCAGTTCGGCCGGCCGCGCCTCCGGGTTCGGCTGCCGCAGCAGGTGCTCGGCCATCCGGCGATGCACCTCGAGCCGGGTCGCGCGGGACGCCTCCGACCGGGCGGCGTCACGCACCAGGTCGTGCACGAACTCCCACCGCTCGGCGTGCAGCACCCCGGCAGCGGCGGCCTCGTCGAGCGCGGCAAGCACGTTCGCGGCGTCTCGGCCGGTGACGTGGGCGAGGCCGGTGACGTCGACGGTGGTGCCGAGGATCGCGGCGGTGGTCACGACCGTCCTGGCGTGCTCGCCGAGCGCGGCCAGCCTGCTGCGCACCGCGTCGCGCACACCGTCCGGCAGCACCTCGGCGAGGTCCGGCGGTCCGGGCTGGCGCAGCGCGCCCGCCAGCTCCGCGACGAAGAACGGATTGCCCTGGCTGCGCCTGCTCACCGCGGCCGCCTGCTCGGCGGGCACGGGCGTGCCGGTGACAGCGGCGAGCTGCTCGGCCACCTGCGCCTCGGTCAGCCCGACCAGCCGCAGCCGGGCGACCGGTGGCTCCCGCGCCAGCTCGCCGAGCGCCTGGCGCAGCGCGTGCCGGTTGCCGGTCTCGGTGTCCCGGTAGGTGGCCACGACGGCGATCGGGGCGGTGCCGATGACGCGCACCAGGTGCACCAGCAGCCGCAACGACGACGCGTCCGCCCACTGCAGGTCGTCCAGCACGAGCAGCAGGCCGGTGCCGGTAGCGGCGGACACCAGATGTGCGGTCACCGCCTCGAACAGCAGGAACCGCTCCTGCGCCCGCAGCTCCGACGAGGCCGGGCCGGGCTGGGCTTCGCTCGCGGCCAGCCGTGGCCACGATCGCCGTCAGCGGCGAGCGACCGGATGGCCAGCCGGAACGGCCAGAACGGCGGGCTGCCGTCGTCGTCGACGGCGCGTCCCCACGCCCTGCTCATGCCGAGGGTCGTCGCGATCCGGGCCGCCTCCTCGGCGAGCCGGGTCTTGCCGATACCCGGCTCGCCCGCGATCAGCACGACCTGACCCCGGCCATCCCGGGCAGTGGTCAGCGCGGCGCCGAGCCGATCACATTCGTGCTCGCGCCCCACCAGGGTCGTGGTGTGTGTCGTCGTACGACGACTCTAATCCGAAATGGTCACTTTGGGGGTTATTACCAGGCGCGGCCGACGGTGTAGTCGTCGTCCCAGATGCTGTCCTTGTGGACGTCCTGGCTTTCCTGCGGCGCGGTCCAGATCTTTCCGTCGCCCGCGTAGATGGCGACGTGGTAGACGTCCCCGCCGTCGTCGAAGAAGATCAGGTCGCCCGGCTTCTTCTCGTCGGGGGACACGTATTGGACGGCGTCGCGCTGGGCGCTCGACGTCCGGGGCAGCTCGATGCCGACCTGCTCGTGCACGTACTGCGTCAGCCCGGAGCAGTCGAAGCTGTTGGGGCCGTCGGCGCCGTACTCGTACTCCTCGCCTGCCTGCGCGGCGGCGGTCCGCACGATGCGTTCGTTGATCGACTGCTTCACCGCCACATGCTGGACGGCAGAGCTGTCGCCCTCGCGCAGCGTGTCGCCGTTGTAGGTCAGCCGCCAGTCGGCCGCCCGCTGGATGCTGACCGAGAAGCTGACGTCGCCCTGCGAGTCGGTCTGTTCGGTCTCCACCTGCGACCAGCCCGAACCGGTGCTGCGTTCGAGGTACACCGGCTCGTCCGCCACCGGCTGATCGGCCACTCCGGTGAGTGTCCCGGAGAAGGTGACCGTCTTGTCTTCCTCGACGCGCTGTGGCACGTCGTTGAGGCTCTGGTGGGTTGACGTCCCTGCCGACGCGGTTCCGTCGAGGCCGATCAGGGTAGCCGTTGAGGCGGCGGTGACCAGCGCGGTCGCGCCGAGCCGCCGCACCAGGGCGGTGCGTCTCCACGGTGATGTGGACACGTGCGTCCTCCAGACATTTGGCATGTGTCACATTGGGTGTTTGCCGGTCAATCTCTGCGAACCGGCCTCGACGACGGTAAGCACACGATCGAGCTTGATCGCACGTTCGGGTGCGGTGTCTCACAACTCACCGTGATCAAGACATACCGCGCGGAAGTACCCGGTCGCAGCGGGTTACGTCCGGCTGAACGAGGGATGGCGACGCGGGTTCACGACGCGATGCGGCGGCCGTAGCCGGGCCGGTGCGACTGGTCGATGCCGTGCTCGGCCCAGCTGTAGAGGTGGATCTCCAGCCCGTCGGGATCGTCGAACACCAGCAGCCAGCCGATGCTGGCCTCGATGACGGGGGAGTGGCGGACGCCGAGCGTGTCGAGGTGGGCGGCCCATTCCTCGATGTGGGCGCGATCGCGCGCGCCGAAGCCGACGGGGTCGAAGTTCCGGCAGCCCTCGGCCGCGCGCGGGTTCACCCGCAGGGCCAGCAGGCAGCCCAGCCCGGGCACCTCACCGGCGACACCCTGGACGACGCCGTCGGCGTCGGGGAACTCGACCGTGGTGCGGAAACCGAAGACCTTGCCGTACCAGTCGACGGCGCGGTCGAGGTCGGTGACCGGGATCTTCACGTGATGGACGTTGGCCAGGTGCGGGCGCGACAGGCCACCGGACTCGGTGGCGGTCGCGCTGGATGTGGTCGTCATGCCAGGAGCATCCGCCCGCCGGGGCGGCGGACGCGTCCGTGGCATTACTCAATCGCGATACTCATTCAACCCGCCGCACCGGCCGCGCCGCCCCCGTCCCACGGCGCGACCAGCGCGTCACGGTCACGGCACGACCAGCGCACCGCCCCCGACGGCTTCCTCGGCGAGCCGGTCCGCGCGGTTGCGGTCGGCGATCGCCAGGCCCGTCTCCCTCGGCGGCACGCGCGAGGCGTCCCACTCGCCGAGCACCAGCGCCACCTTCGACTGCATCTCGCCGCGCAGCCGCAGGAACGAGTCGGCCGGCTCGGCGCCGACCTCACCGAGCAGCAGCCACCAGGCCCAGGCCGCCGCACCGGCGTTGGCGATGAAGTCGGGGATGACCGGGATGTCGCGGGCGGCGAGCATCGCCTCGGCTCGGGGTGTGGTCGCCGCGTTGGCCGCCTCGACGACGGCGCGCGCCGCGACTTCCATGGCGTTGTCCTCCCGGATCGCGTACGACACCGCGGCGGGCACGAACACGTCCGCCGGGATGCCGGCGATCGCGTCGCGGTCGAGCCGCGTCACGTGCGCGGGCACCGCGGTGCGGTCGATCTCGCCGTAGCGGTCGCGCAGCTCCAGCAGCGACGGGATGTCGAGGCCGGCCGGGTCGTACAGGGTGCCCGCGGCGTCGGCGACGGCGACCACCTTGACGCCCGACTCGTGCAGGTACCAGGCCGCGCCGCCGCCCATGGTGCCGATGCCCTGGATGGTGACCGTGGTGTCGGCCTCGGCCATGCCCCAGGCGTTCGCGATGCCGAGGCATGCCTGCGCCACGCCGTAACCGCCGATGACGTCGCCGAGCAGCTGCCCGCCCGGCACCGGGGTGTTGAGACCGGCGTGCACGCGCTGCAGCGTCAGCCCTGGGTCGGCCGCACGGCTGATCGCCGCGTGGTACGACTGCTGCAAGCCGAGCTCGGCGAACACGTCGTCGATGAGGTGCTGCGGCACACCGAGGTCTTCGGCGGTGACCCAGCGGGTGTCGATCCACGGCCGCATGGCCTCGCAGAACCGCAGCAGCACGCCGCGCGCGTCTGGGTGCTTGGGGTCGAAGTCGATGCCGCCCTTGGCGCCGCCGACCGGCAGGTTGAAGGCGCCCGTCTTGATCGCCATGCCCCTGGCGAGGTCCTCGACCTCCGACAGCGTGCAGCCGGGGCGCATCCGCGTGCCGCCGGTGGCGATGTTGGAAACGAGGCTGTGCACGACAAGGTAGCCGTGCGTGCCGGTCACTGGATCAGTCCAGGTCACCCGGATCATCGGTTCGGTGACGCTCGCACTCATCATTCCAACCCACCTCCTGCGCTCGTGTTGTCGTGTGCCGCGGACCGCTGCCCCACCGTGCGGACAGCACTAGCGGAAGCGACGTTGCTGCGCCGCTGCTAGTGCGGATGGACCGAGCGTCGGGGTTCGTGTTCGCCGTCGGTACTGTCAGCTTCGGGCCTGGCGGCCAGGTACGTCCAGTTACAAGTTCTGTACAGCCACATTCAGGGTTCGTACATCATCATCGAGGCGGCATCGGCGCAGGCCAGCGCGCCGTTGCCGCCACATCGACAGCCGGTCTCGTACGGTTCAGCTATGGAACTGTCGCTGCATCGGTTGCGGATGCTTCGGGAGCTGCATCGCAAGGGGACGGTCACCGCCGCGGCGGCGGCGCTGCACTACACGGCGTCCGCCGTGTCGCAGCAGCTCGCGCAGCTCGAACGCGATGTCGGCGCGCGGCTGTTCGAGCGGGTGGGACGGCGGGTCCAGCTGACCGAGTTCGGCATGCTGCTCGCCGCGCACGCCGAGGAGATCCTCGACGCCGTGGAGCGGGCCTCGCTCGCGCTCGAGGAGGCGCAGGAGACCTCGACCGTCACGCTCACCGCCGGTGTGTTCGCCACGGTCGCCGCCGGGCTGCTGCCGCAGGCGCTGCGCACCATCGGCGGCAGGCACGCGGGCATCCACATCAAGACCAGGCAGCTGCCGCCCGAGTCGTGCGCGAAGGCAGTCGCCGACGGTGACCTCGACCTCGCCTTCGTGATCGACTATCCCGACGCGCCGATGCCGATGGAGGTGGGGCTGATCGGCTCGCAGATCGCCGTCGAGCGGCTGCACGTCGCCGCGGCGGCGGGCACCCTCGGGGAGGGCCCGATCGCGCTGCCCGACCTCGCCGAGCATCCGTGGATCCTGTCCGGGCCGAAGAGTCACTTCGGCGCCGCCGTCAGGGCGGCCTGCCTGCGGGCGGGGTTCAAGCTGGAGATCACCCACCAGGTCGACGAGCAGTCGACCGCGATGGCGATGGTCGCGGCCGGTCTCGGCATCACGCTGGTGTCCGACCTCGGGCTCACGCTGGCCCCGCCCGGCATGGACGCGCTGCCGCTGACCGCCCCGATCACCAGGACCGTGTCGATCGTCTACCGCAGCACGGCGCTGCGCCGCCCCGCGCTGAACATGGTGATCGACGTCGTCCGCTCGACGGCGGCGGAGATGGGGCTCTCGGCCGCGGGGCGCTGACCGCGAGACGGGTGCGACTGTCGGTCCCCCTCGGTAGCGTCAGCGACATGACGGTGATGGGTCGGATGCGCCCCTGCGACGTCGCGGCCGAGGTGGTCTCCGACAGGGCGGCGGGCGAGGCGTACGTGGCGTCCGTTTGTTTCAAACACGGCCCGCCGCGGCGGATCGGCGTCGAACTCGAGCACACCGTCCACCACCGCGACGACCCCGCCCGTCCCGTCGACCCCGCCCTGCTCGCCACCGCACTCGGCAGTCACGCGCCCCGCATGTTGCAGGAGGACGCGCCGGCGAAGCCGCTGCCCGCCGGATCCGCACTCAGCGTCGAACCGGGCGGCCAGCTCGAAATCTCCAGTCCGCCACTCGGCGACCTCACCGCGCTGCACGCCGTCGCCAGCAGCGACCTCGACCACGTCACCGCCCTGCTCGCCCGGCACGGGCTGGTGCTCGGCGGCGGCGCGGCCGACGCCGACCGCCGGCCGGCGCGGATCCTCGACACCCCGCGCTACGCCGCGATGGAGCGCCGGTTCGGGCGGCGCGGCGGCGACGGCATCAGGATGATGTGCTCGACGGCCGCGGTGCAGGTCAGCCTCGACGCGGGCGAGGCCCACCAGCATGCGGGCAGGTGGGCCGCGCTGCACGCGATGGGACCGCCGCTGCTGGCGATGTTCGCGAACTCTCGGCGGCTGTGCGGCCGCGACACCGGATTCGCCTCGGCGCGCTGGCTCGCCGTGATGGGCACCGAGCCGGCGCGCACGGCCGCACAGCCGCTCTCACCCGACCCGGCCGCCGACTGGGCGCGGCGGGTGATGGACACGCCGCTGATGGTGCTGCGCGACGACGCCGGGCGCTGGGACGCCCCGGCGCGGCTGACGTTCGCGCAGTGGGTCGAACGCGGCGGCACCCGGCCACCGACGTTCGCCGACCTCGACTACCACCTCACCACGCTGTTCACGCCGGTGCGGCCACGCGGCCACCTCGAGGTGCGCTACCTCGACGCGCAGCCGCCCGGGCAGTGGCTGGCGCCGGTGGCGCTGCTCGCCGCGCTGCTGCACGACGACGCCGCCGTCGAGACGGTGCTCGACCGGTGCGCGCCGGTGCTCGGCGCGTGGGAGCGGGCGGCCCGGGCGGGGCTGGCCGACCGCGACCTGGCGGGCGTCGCGCGGGCGCTGGTCGAGATCGGCACCAGCAGGCTGGACGCGCTCGGCCTCGCGGCGCCGCTCGCGGCCGAGCTCGCCGAGTCATGGCATCGGAAGCTACGGAGCACGGAGGGAGCAGCGTGACGAAGCCACTGACCGAGCTCGGCCCGCATCGGCTGCGGGAACGGGCCGCCGAGGCGATGATGGCGGCTCGCGACCGCACCGCCGCGCTCACCGACGCCGTCGACGACACCGACCTGGTGCGCCAGCACTCGAAGCTGATGTCGCCGCTGGTGTGGGACCTCGCCCACATCGGCAGCCAGGAGGAGCTGTGGCTGGTGCGTGACGTGGGCGGCCGGACGCCGCTGCGCCCCGACATCGACGACCTGTACGACGCCTTCCAGCACCCGAGGGCCGACCGGCCGTCGCTGCCGCTGCTCGGCCCCGCCGAGGCACGCGGCTACGTGCGGGAGGTGCGCGACAAGGCGCTCGACGTGCTCGACCACACCGCGCTCACCGGGCGCGACCTGGTGGCGAACGCGTTCGCGTTCGGCATGATCGCCCAGCACGAGCAGCAGCACGACGAGACCATGCTGGCCACCCACCAGCTCCGCGACGGCGACCCGTTGCTCACCGCGCCCGAGCCGCCCCGGCGGCCGGCGGGACGGCTGCCGGACGAGGTGATCGTGCCCGGCGGATCGTTCACCATGGGCACTTCGGTCGAGCCGTGGGCGCTCGACAACGAACGCCCCGCGCATCGGGTGCACGTCGACAGCTTCGCCATCGACACCGTCCCGGTGAGCTGTGGCCGGTACGCCGAGTTCGTCGACGCGGGTGGCTACGACGACCCGCGCTGGTGGACGCGGGCAGGCTGGGCCTACCTGCGCGAGCACGGCATCCGCGCGCCCCGGTTCTGGCGGTGGCAGGACGGCGGCTGGTGGCGCAGGCGGTTCGGCGTCGTCGAGCCCGTGCCCGACGACGAGCCGGTGATGCACGTGTCCTGGCACGAGGCGCGCGCCTACGCGGCGTGGGCGGGCAAGCGGCTGCCGACCGAGGCCGAGTGGGAGAAGGCCGCCCGCTGGGATCCGGCCTCGGGACAGTCGCGCCGCTACCCGTGGGGCGACGACGAGCCCGGCGAACGGCACGCCAACTTGGGGCAGCGGCACCTGCGGCCCGCGCCGGTCGGCGCCTACCCGGATGGCGCGTCACCGCTCGGCGTGCGACAGCTCATCGGCGACGTGTGGGAGTGGACCGCCAGCCCGTTCGGCGGCTACCCCGGCTTCGCCGCGTTCCCGTACCGGGAGTACTCCGAGGTGTTCTTCGGCGACGAGTACGCCGTGCTGCGCGGCGGGTCGTTCGGCACCGCCGCCGTGGCCTGCCGGGGCACCTTCCGCAACTGGGACTTCCCGATCCGGCGGCAGATCTTCGCTGGCTTCCGCTCCGCTCGCGACGTCGCCGACGGCGAGCGCTGACCGTGTGCCGGCATCTGGCCTACCTCGGGCCGCCCGCGTGCCTCGCGGAGTTCGTGTTCGACCGGCCGCACTCGCTGGCGCGGCAGGGCTGGGCGCCGCTCGACATGCGCGGCGGCGGCACGATCAACGCCGACGGCTTCGGCGCGGGCTGGTACCCGGACGGCGTGGGCGAGCCGCTGCGCTACCGGCGGGCCTGCCCGATCTGGGCCGACCCCGGCTTCGAGCCGATCGCCAGAGCGGTGACCAGTACGGCTATGGTCGCCGCGGTGCGGTCGGCGACCCCCGGCATGCCGGTCACCGAGCTCGCCTGTGCTCCGTTCGCCGCCGACGGACTACTGTTCAGTCTCAACGGCAGGATCGCGGGCTGGCCGGACTCGGTCGCCGATATCGCCGAGCGGCTGCCCGCGGTCGAGCTGCTGCGGATGGCGGCGCCGACCGACAGCGGGCTGCTGTGGCAGCTGGTGCGCGCCCGGCTCGCGGACGGCGAGGACACGGCGAGTGCGGCGGCCGGTGTGGTGACCGAGGTCGCGGCCACGGCGCCGGGCTCGCGGCTGAACCTGCTGCTCACCGACGGGAGGACGATCGTGGCGACGACCTGGACGCACTCCCTCTCGGTGCGCCACGACGCGGGCGCGGTGCTGGTCGCCTCCGAACCACTCGACGAGACGGGATGGACGGCGGTGGACGACCGGGCCGTCGTCGTCGCGGACGCTGACGGCGTCGACGTGCGTCCCCTGACGAAAGGCACAGCATGACAGCGAGCATCGAGGTTCATCTCACGCCGGACTACCTGAGCGAGAGCCTGCGCCGCGACGTCAAGGAGGGGCTGACGTCGACGCCGAAGTCGCTGCCGCCGAAGTGGTTCTACGACGCCGACGGCAGCGTGCTGTTCGAGCGCATCACGACGCTGCCGGAGTACTACCCGTTCCGGGCCGAGCGGGAGATCCTCGCCGCGCGGTCGGCCGAGATCGCGGCGACGACGAAGGCGCACACGCTGATCGAGCTCGGCTCGGGCTCGTCGGAGAAGACCCGGCTGCTGCTCGACGCGCTGCGGGACGCGGGCACGCTGCATGACCTGGTGCCGCTGGACGTGTCGGAGACCGCGCTGCGGGAGGCGGCCGACACGCTCGCCGCCGACTACCCCGCGCTGCGGGTGCACGGCGTCGTCGCCGACTTCACCGCCCACATGGACCAGATCGAGGGCGAGGCGCCCCGGCTGGTGGCGTTCCTCGGCGGCACCATCGGCAACCTGCTGCCGGACGAGCGGGCGCGGTTCCTGAGCGAGGTGGGCGCGGTGCTCGGCGAGGGGGAGTGGCTGCTGCTGGGTGCCGACCTGGTCAAGTCACCCGACGTGCTGCTGCGCGCCTACGACGACGCGGCCGGTGTGACGGCGGAGTTCAACCGGAACGTGCTGCGGGTGCTGAACCGGGAGCTGGGCGCCGACTTCCTGGTCTCGGAGTTCGAGCACGTCGCGGTGTGGGACCCGGAGAGGGAGTGGATCGAGATGCGGCTGCGGGCGCGCGAGCAGATGTCGGTCACGGTGCCCGCGCTCGGGCTGGACGTGCGCTTCGACAAGGGCGAGGAGATGCGCACCGAGATCTCGGCGAAGTTCCGCCGCGAGGTGATCGAGCGGGAGCTCACGGCGGCCGGCTTCGAGCAGACGTCCAGGTGGACCGACGCCGAGGGCCGGTTCAGCCTGGTGCTGGCGCGGGCGGAATAACAAGAAGACCGAAAGTAAGACGACTGGCACGCTCGCTCATCCAGCCAGTCAGGCTTACTTTCGGTCGGATTGGTATCTACCAGCACAGCGCGCAGACGAAGGCCCGCCTTCCGAGAGATCACCCTCGGAAGGCGGGCCTTCTGATAGCCGCTGTCGCGGGCCAGGTCAGCCGGTGACCGGCAGGCCGGTGGTGATGGGGGCCGGCTCCGTGGCGGCCGGACCGCCGTCGTCCATGCCGCCGTCGTCGGCGCCGCCATCGGCACCACCGTCGTCGGCACCGCCGTCATCCATGCCGCCGTCGTCGGCGCCGCCACCGTCACCGGAGCAGGTGGCCGAGCTGACGATGACCTGCTGGGTGCCGTCGAGCAGGTCGACGACGACGCCGTTGACCTGGAAGCCGTCGGCGGTCTTGGTCTGCTCGTTCAGCGTGATCTGCGCGATGTTGCCGAGCTGCTCGGGCACGATCGTCGTGTTCGGCTCCGGCTGGAAGGACTGCTCGAAGTCCTCGCCGGGAATCTCGAGGCCGACGATCGTGGTCTGGCGGTTGGCGCCCTTGCAGGACACCTCGATCACCGAGGCGTTGAGCTGGCTGGCGACCGAGACGTCGGCGGTCTCCGCCGAGGCCTCGTTGTCACCGGCGCTGACGGCGACCACCTTGCCCGACACGAGCGGGTTCTCCGGGATCGCGATGAGCTCTTCGGAATTCGTCTGCGTGCCGTCGGACTGCACCAGCGGCTGCGGCTCGATGAGACCCGACACCGCGATGCCGTACGCCGAGGATGTGCCTGCGGCCGCCGCACCGGTGGTGGTGCCGATGACGAGCGCCGCTACGGCGGTCGCGGCACCGACGGCCGCTGCTGCCGCTCCTGCGGTAGATCTGCGCATCGATTGACTCCTTAATCAGTGCTGATCCACGAGGACGAGCGTCCCCAGTGGTACCTCGGTGAGGTGATTGAGCGCGTCCTCGGGAACCTGGATGCAGCCGTGGCTGGACCGGGTCCCGAAGACACTGGAGGTCGGCCAGGTGTGGATGGCGACCGTTCCCGGTCCGCCGCCGAAGCTGTCCAGCGTGTCGCTGTGCGCGCCGAGGGGGAGGATGACCGGGGAGAATTCTTGGTCTGGATCGGTGAACGAGCCGAGCAGGAACGTCCGTCCTGCCGGGGTCGGGGTTTCATTCTTGCCGATGCCGATCGGCCACTCGCCGAGCGACTGGCCGTCCCGCACCAGCTCGATCGTGCGCGCACCGAGGTGCACGCGGATCAGGTACGGCGTGCTGTCCCGCACGACGTCCGCATTGAGGACCCAGCCGGTCGAGCCGTTGGGCTTGGACGGCAGCAGCACCTGCGACCAGCCGTCGCGCGTCGCGATGACCGGCAGCCAGGTGTCGCCGAGCTGCTCGGGCCCGATCTTGGCGATGGGGGTGCCGTCTGGCGCGTCGAAGATCGGTGTCATCTCCGGCGGATGGACGACGGTGCCGTCGGTGGTCTGCTGACGTGCGGTGTCGGTCGGAGCCGCCTCGATGGTGTCGTGGGTCGTCGACTCGGGGAGACCGGCGAGCGCCACGTCCTCGGTGGTCTCGGCCGGCTCACCGGGAGCCGCCTGTGGCGCACCCGTGGTGCTCGTGCTGCTGAACCACATCACTCCGGTGAGCACGAGCATGACCGCGAGAACACCCGCACCAGCGGAAAGCAGAATGAATCTCCAACTACGCACTTGCGCGCTATTCCTCGCATGGGCTCCGCCGTGTTTGCGGGAGCCGTACTCATCGTTGGTCAAATTGCTGAAACCTTATTCCGGGGGAGGCGCCGGTGGGGGATCGGCACCGCGTGGTCGGGACATTAAATCGGGGTTGGCTGGCAGCACAGTACACGCCCATCGAACGCGTGAAAACTGGGGGTCCCAGAGCGTGTCGCCTGGGGTTTCTCGCCCTTATGGCGCAGTGCACGTGAACATTCTGTGCACAGATCTGACTCAAAAACACTCGATGGAGTGACGCATTGTTTTCGAAGTTAACGGCGGTTCCGTGAAAGCCTCACAATGGCTATTTGACAACGGTCTGTGATAGTCAGCAGGAATTCTCGGCGCAAAAAACGGTATCCTCACACGATCGTGTGAGGATACCGTTCGTTCTGTACGCTCTCGGGTGAAATCAGCCCGTCACAGGCAACCCTGTCGTCACCGGTGTGGGTGGCGGAGCTGTCGGCGGATCGGTGATCTCCGGCTTGTCGGGAACACCGCACGTAGCCGACGCGGCGGTGATCACTTCTTGGCCGTCGCCGAGGTTGATCTCCAGTCCGACGACCGTGAACGAGCCGTCCTTGTTGTTGGTCTGCTTGTTCGCGGTGATGCTCACCAGCGGGTTCTCGGGCAGGATGGCGGTGTTCGCCTCCAGCGGCGGGATCTCGATCTGCTGGCCCAGCATGGCCACGTTCGCGATCTCGACCGAGCCGCTCTCCTCGTCACAGGCCACCTTGATGAGCCCGATGGAGACGAGGCTGGGCGTCTCGGCGGTGGTGATGCTGGTGCAGAGCTGCTCCGGGTCGAGCTGGTCGACCACCTGGCTCGGCAGCAGATCACCGATCGCCTCGGGCACCTGTTCGGCCGGGTTGTCCGCCTCGCAGGCC
>WHUB01000480.1 GCA_009377395.1 Actinophytocola sp.
GAGCGGATTCGCGCCCACGTGATGCTGTGCTGGCTCGCCCTGTTACTCATCTGGATCGCCGAACGCCGCACTGGACTGACCTGGCGCCGCATCGACCGGGACGTGGGTCAGGCCGGACTTCCGCAGATGATGAGCACACGATCTGGTGAATGTGTGCGCTGACCAGCGCAAACGTGGTGTTGGGCGTTGTGGGGTCGTGTTACTACGCGCGCTGGGCCGGCAGGACTGACACAACAGCCCTGCCAGGAATCCTGACGCGCGACAGGGGCAGGCACTCCATGATCACAGCGCATCCCAGCCGATCAGCCAGCACCGACACGCCGAAGTCTCACAAGTCACACACGCATCAGCAGTCACAGCGAGCTAAACCAGGCGCGTCTGCCGACACGATCCGCGCAAGGCCTGAATGTTTACGTCAGAACCTCTATAGTGGGTATACTGTAGGGTATTCGTACATGCAGCACGATGCCTCCCCCGTTCAGTTTAAGTTGGGGCGGGAGATGAGCGAGAGGAGGTGACCCCTAACCTGTGAGGCGGTCACGGCAGGGAGAAGAGTCCCGTCTGCGGATATTGGAATCC
>WHUB01000481.1 GCA_009377395.1 Actinophytocola sp.
GAACAAGCTCGCGAAGCTGATCGCGCGGCGGGAAGATCAGCTGCTATGCGCGACGGTGCTCGCCACGACCGGCGTCCAGACCTACACGGCAGGCGCGGGTAGGCGACGCCGCTCGCGCGGCGCACGTAGTTGACCTGCTCGCCGTCCGCGCGCTCGGGTTGATCGGGCTGAACGACTCGCTACTGCGGGAGCCGCTGCTCGCCGACCGCGATGCACCGGTACGCGTCCGCGTGCTGCTGCTCGACCCCGATGCCGACACCGCCGCGCGGCGCGCTGTCGAGATCGGCGAGTCTCCCGAGTCGTTCAGCGCCGGTATCCGGCTCGCGCTCGCCCGGCTGCGCGACCTCGCCAACGAACCCGCCGTTGACCTCGCGGTCGCGACGTACGAGACGCTGCCCACCTGGCGGACGATCCGACTCGACGATGTGCTGTACCTCGCCGCGTTCGCCGACGACGCCGAAGGGCACCACAGCGGGCTGTACAAGCTCACCGCGACACCGACCGGTGTGCTACACGCCGGGTTCCTGCGCCAGTTCGAAGACCAGTGGGTGACCGCGACGCGCGCCGTCTGAGGGCCTG
>WHUB01000482.1 GCA_009377395.1 Actinophytocola sp.
GACCGGGTGGACGAGGCCATCGGCACCGCGCCGACGAAGATCGCCACCGGCTGCCCGTTCTGCAAGGTGATGCTCGGCGACGGCCTCACCAGCCGGCAGAACGACGGCCACGCGAGCGAGAACGTCGAGATCCTCGACGTCGCTCAGCTGCTGCTCAACTCCGTCAAACGCAGCGATCCGGACCCAGCCGCGGTAGCCGCGGGCGCCCCCTCCCTGGACGGCGGCACTGAGGGCGGCGAGGGATCCGCCACCTCCTCCACCCCCCACACCGAACCGGAGTCGTAGCCGGACCTACCGACGCCACGTTCTCTGGCGCTACTCACTCGTCTGGAGCAAATCGCCCTCGATCTGGCCTGGCAGTGCGAGTCAGGCAGGTGTCTCAGAGTGTTGGAACTAGGACAGACCCGGACAGAAGTCTGCGAGACCAGCGGAATCCCCACCGGTGAGCCTTCGCAGGTCGGTAGGGGGTCGGAGTCCGGCGGCGAGCTCGATGCGGACATGCTGATGGTGACGGTGGCGCGGCTGTTGGGGCGCCGGTGACACCCTGAATCTCAGGGTCAGGGTGTCAGGACGAACCG
>WHUB01000483.1 GCA_009377395.1 Actinophytocola sp.
GTTTCGGGGCGGTTGGTGACCCACAGGGTGTAGCGCCATCCGTCTTGTGCTTCGAACAAGCTCAGCTGTGCCCCGGGGTGGGGTCGCTCGCGGCGGACGTAGACGCGCATCTTCGCGGGCCAGGAGGCCAGCTCGTCGGCGCCCGGCCCCTTGCGCAGCAGCCCGGTCAACTCGGTGACGTGGGCTTCTTCGATCCAGCAACGGATGTGCCCGCACCTGCTGTTGTCGCAGGCGTCGTCGGCGCGGCGTTCCCGCAGCTTGCCCGTCGCCCCGATCGCCTGCACCCATCCCTGCTCGGGCAGCAGCCGGATCGCGGTCTTCTCCCGCTCGGTCATCGCCCACCCGACCGAGTAGATCAGCTGGTGCCCAGGCCGGCGGGCGAGCTTGTCCAGGTGCGTGATGAGGTCGTGGCTGGCGCCGGCGCCGTCCACGGTGACCATCAGCCGCCGCCGCTGGGCCGGTGGCAGCGCGGCGATCGCGGCATCGGTGACGGCGATGTGGTCGGCGGCGGTGTTGCTGCCGGCCGAGCCGCGGCGCAGCAGCCACGCCAGCGGCTCGCCCCCGGTGTTATCGCAGT
>WHUB01000484.1:0-267 GCA_009377395.1 Actinophytocola sp.
AGACGACCACGCCCGGCGGGTCGGCAGATCCGCGACCCCTGGGGTGGGAAGAAAGTCAAGAAGGCGCTGGCCAGCCTGGCCAAAGCCGAGGAGAAAGCCAAGGCCGAAGCCGAGACCGAGGACAAGGCCGAGGCTGGGGTCGACGGCAGGCCTGCTCGGCGGAACCTCACCGACCCAGACAGCCGGATCCTGCCCACCCGCAGCGGCTGGATCCAGGGCTATAACGCACAGTTCGCAGTCACCAGTGACTATCTGATCTGCGCGCTG
>WHUB01000484.1:277-576 GCA_009377395.1 Actinophytocola sp.
AGCGACGAGCCCGAAGACGTCGGGACGGTCCTAGCCGACGCTGGCTACTTCAGCGACCACAACCTCACCGCCGCCGGCCCCGACCGGCTCATCGCGGCGGGTAAAGGCCACCACGTCGCCCGCCAAGCCAACACCGACCCCGCCAGCGGATCTCCACCCCACGACGCGTCGGCCGCCGAGGCGATGCGGCACCGACTCCGCACCAGCGAAGGCGCCGCGCTGTATAAGAAACGCGGCGCCACCGTCGAACCCGTCAACGGACACATCAAAGACCGGATCGGGCTACGCCGCTTCGCCAT
>WHUB01000485.1 GCA_009377395.1 Actinophytocola sp.
CCAGAACCGGTGGCGGGAGAGGTGCTGGTGCGTGTTGAAGCGGCGGGTGTGTGCGGCACGGAACTGCACTTCCTCGACGGGCTGCTGAGTCCTGCACGTGTTCCGATGACCCTCGGGCACGAGGTGGCCGGCGTCGTCGCCGAGGTCGGCGACCAGGCATGGGGCTTCGAACCCGGCGACCGGGTCGCCGTGCAGTATTTCCACCCATGCCGAGCGTGCCGCTTCTGCCGCACCGGCCGGGAGAACATCTGTGCGCGCCCGCTCGGGTTCCTCGCCTTCGCCACGGACGGTGGCTTCGCGGAGTATGTGCGGGTGCCGGCCAGCGCTCTCGTGCGTGTCCCGGAGGCTCTGAGCACGACACAGGCCGCGCCGCTGTGTTGCAGCGCCACGACAGCGTTGCACGCCGCCGACACTGCCGGACTGAGTCTCGGCGATACCGCTGTGGTGTACGGGGTCGGTGGAGTCGGACTCGCGCTGATCCAGGTCCTCGTCCGCTCGGGTGTCCGCGTGATCGCCATCGGACGCTCACCCGAGAAACTGCGCCTGGCCGAGCACTATGGCGCCTCGACCGTCGT
>WHUB01000486.1 GCA_009377395.1 Actinophytocola sp.
CGAAAGCAATGTGTTTGCCCCCCTGGTGCTGGGCAAGATGGCCCGGATTCACCCACTTGCAGTGGTACTGGCGATCACTGTCGGCGTGCTCGCCGGTGGCATCCTCGGCGGCATTGTGGCGGTGCCCGTCGTCGCGGTAGCCAACAGCGTCGGCAAGTACTTGGCGGCTACTCGAGTGACCGGTCACGATACCGAGCTCAAAACGGATATCAAGATCCACTAATCTGGCGGTCACCGTGTTAATGTCACCGTGAACTGGTCCGGGATCGCCGGGCCGCTGGCACGTTGCGGAGGCATCCTGTGGCCAACAACAACGACTCGGAGACCGTCGAAATACCCACCGATGTACCGACCTCGGCCAGAGTGTATGGCTGGATGCTCGGAGGCAAGGACAACTTCGAGGTCGACCGGCAGTTCCTCGTCAACAACATCCTGCCGGGCTTTCCTGAGTGCGTGGACATTGCCCGGCAGAATCGGCAATTCCTGTACCGAGCCGTGCGGTATCTCGCCAAGGATGCTGGCATCCGCCAGTTCCTCGACATGGGATGCGGGTTGCCCACCAACAACAACGTGCA
>WHUB01000487.1 GCA_009377395.1 Actinophytocola sp.
CTGGACAGCGTGATCTGGTCATCGTTCGGCACGAGCGGCCAGCGCTGCACCGCGGCCTCGCGCCTGATCGTGCACCGGTCCATCCACGATGACTTCGTGCATCGGCTCAGTCAGCGCGTGGCGAAGCTGGTCCTCGGAGATGGCCTCGACGAGCTGACCGATATCGGTCCGGTCATCAACGAGTCCGCCGTCGAGCGGATTGCCGCCTACGCCGCCATCGGGCGCAATGAGGCCGATCTCGTCATCGGCGGCGAGCCGGCCCGCGACGGCAAGCTCGGCGAGGGGTCCTTCTTCCAGCCGACCATCTTCACCGAGGTCAAGCCCGATGCGCGCATCGCGCAGGAGGAGATCTTCGGGCCGGTGACATCGGTCATCCCGGTCACCGGCTGGGACGAGACCGTGCGGATCGTGAACTCGGTGAAGTACGGGCTGTCGACGTCGTTGTTCACGCGGGATGTCAACCTCGCCTTCCGCAGCATCCGCGACTTCGACTCGGGCCTCGGCTACGTGAACCACGGCACCATCGGCGCCGAGGCGCACCTGCCGTTCGGCGGCACGAAGGCCACCGGCAATG
>WHUB01000488.1:0-238 GCA_009377395.1 Actinophytocola sp.
GTCGTACACAGCGTCGTACCTCGTGGGGTCCGGGGCGGCGCCGGGTGTCGGCGATTACACCGCGGAGTCCTCACGCCGTGCGCGGGGGTTCGCGGTGTGGGCGGCGCTGCGGGAACTCGGGCGCGACGGCGTGACGGACCTGGTGGACCGCTGCTGCCGGCTCGCGCGACGCTTCGCCGCGCGGCTGACGACCGAGGGCCGAGCCGCAGGCGTCGAGGTGGTCAACGACGTGGTGCTC
>WHUB01000488.1:248-573 GCA_009377395.1 Actinophytocola sp.
GCGGCACGACGTGGGCCGGCCGCCGGCTGATGCGGATCTCGGTGTCGAACCACGCCACCGCCGAAGCCGACGTGGACCGCTCGGTCGACGCGATTCTGCGCCTGGCCGGCCAGGGTCACCAGGTTGCGTAGCTCCGGAGTGGGCGGGCCGCCGCGTGGCGCGACCGCCCGCCCACCGAGAAGATCAGCTAGAAGCTGGAGACGTTGAGCAGTCGCTCCTTGGTGTTGTCGCCGTCGTCGGAGTTGTCCCAGTCCGTGCCTCCGGCGGACTGCAACGCGGACTTCACATTGCTGGGCGAGGCGCCGGAGTGGGTGGCCAGGTAGAG
>WHUB01000489.1 GCA_009377395.1 Actinophytocola sp.
CGATTGGCGCGGCGGCGGCGCTGGTCGAAGACGCCGACGGCGGCCGGGTGTTCATCCACGGCGAGCTGTGCTACGCCTGGGGTCCCGACGATGAGCTGGCGCGGCGGTTGGCGGCGACGCAGCTGGTGCAGATCAAGGCCGCCACCGGGCGGGCGGTGGCGGCCGCGTTCTCGGTGACCACGGTGACGCTGTGGCGGTGGTCGACCACGCTGGCTGAGGCCGGTGCTGGCGGGCTTGTTCGGGAACGGTCGGGTCCCAAGGGGCCGTCGAAGCTGACCGAGGCGAAGGTGGTCGACATCCGTTCGCGGCGGGAGAAGAGGGAGTCGCTGCAGGTGATCGCGGACGCCACCGGGGTGTCGACTGCGAGTGTGCGCCGGACCCTGGCCGCGGAGCCCGCGGCCGCAGACGAGGAGTCCGCGGTCGAGGACACGGTGGTCGAGGAACCCGGGGCCGACGCCGCTGCCACCGAGGCCGACGAACAGCCCGAGGCCGGCAGCGGCGACGTCGAGCCATCCTTCTCCAGCAGCCGCAGCCTGGACGGTTCCGCCGCCGCCTGCCACAACGCGAAGTCA
>WHUB01000048.1:0-16179 GCA_009377395.1 Actinophytocola sp.
CTCGTCCTCACCCACATCGAACACGCCCGAACACGATCTCGCTGAGATCACCTCAGTGGCGGCGTGAACGGTTGAAACACTGGCTCTCGGGCATCCCTGTGCTTCCCGGCACCGAAAGCGTCTCCCGTAGGTGGGGAGAAATCTCAGCAGCGGCAGCATTGCGCGGCCGACCCCGCCCGCAAAACGACACCTGGGTAGCTGCGTGCTGCCTGGCTTACGAGATGCCGCTGGCAACGCTCAACTTCAAGGACTTCGACGACTTCGCCGAATATGAAGGGCTACAACTGATCGGGCGCTGATTTGCAGGCACGCGTGCGCAGCTGTTCTGACCTGCATCGACGCTCTGTATGCTGTCAGCTGTGGGGCGCGTTCAGGGCGGCATGCCGACGAATCCTACGCATTAGCCTCGGGATTTCGCGAGTGATCGAGCGACACTGGGGCTCAATGCACGGAAGTGCCTGTTCAGCGCGGGAAAATTGACTTGTCGAAGGTCGAGATCCGCCGCGTTGAAAGGCACTCCGCTGGTGAAGCCTAACCCGGTTCCCTCGTTGGTTCTTGATCCCGGTCGCGAGTCGCTGATTTCCTCGTCGGGGGCGTTGCTGGTACGTGAGTCGGTGCGGCTTGCGGGTCTGGATCGCCGACTGTGTGCAGGTCTGGCTCCGTGGCGTCGAGGCCGGGCGGTTCATGACCCGGGCAAGGTGCTGCTCGATGTCGCGACCGCGGTCGCGCTCGGCGGCGACTGCCTGGCCGACCTTGCCGCGCTGCGCGCCCAGCCGGCCTTGTTCGGGACGGTCGCGTCCGATCCGACGGTCTCCCGGCTGTTCGCGGCATTGGCAGATGACGTCGACGCGGCGGTCACAGCGATCCGCAGTGCCCGGGCGGCGGCGCGGGCGGCGGTGTGGGCTCGGCGGCGGCCGCTGGCCGGTACTCCGGGCAAGCGGGCCGGTGGGCAGGTGATCGTCGATCTGGACGCCACCCTCGTGACCGCGTACTCGGACAAGGAGTGGGCTGAGCCCACGTTCAAGCGGACATTCGGGTTCGCGCCGATGTGCGCCTTCGTCGACCACGGTGAGCAGGGCACCGGAGAAGCCCTCGCGATCGACCTACGCCCCGGCAAGGCCTCCCCATGGAACAGTAGCGACCACATCACCACGCTTGAGCACGCGCTGGCTCAGTTGCCCGAACACGAGCGCGGACAAGTGCTCGTGCGTGCCGACACCGGTGCCGCGTCGAAGGCGTTGCTGCACCACATCACCAACGCCGGATTGGAATACTCCATCGGGTTCCCCGCCCAAGCACCGGTCAGGGCGGCGATCGAGGCGATCCCGGACCAGGCATGGCGAGCAGCAGTGGATAGCGATGGTGAGCCCCGCGAGGGTGCGCAGGTCGCCGAGCTCACCGCCTGGATGCCGACCCCGACCAAACCGACCCGGTCGCCGACCCGGTTCGGCCCCCAGGAATGGCCCGCCGGGATGCGGGTGATCGCCCGCCGCGAACGTCCCCATCCCGGAGCCCAGCTGCGGCTGACCGACCACAACGGATGGCGAATCACCTGCTTCGCCACCAACACCCGCGGCACCGGTTGGACCCTGGCCACGCTCGAGGTCCGGCACCGGCAACGCGCCCGCTGTGAAGACCGCATCCGCTGCCTGAAGGACACCGGCCTGCGGAACATGCCCTTCCACAGCTACGCCCAGAACCGGATCTGGGCCGAGGTCGTCACGCTCGCTGCGGACCTACTCGCCTGGATGCAGACCCTCGCGTTCGACCAAGCAGAACCCGCCCGCCGGTGGGAACCCAAACGACTCCGATTCCGCATCCTCGCCGTCGCCGGACGGATCATCCGAACCGGGCGCCGAAGACGTCTCCGGCTCCCACGCGACTGGCCCTGGAACCACCTCATCGCCACCGGCTGGGCCACACTCCGCACCACCTGAACCAACGCACAACGGCCACCACGACCAGGAACTCGGAGAACCGGCGGCACCAGCGCCGGACGACAGCCCTGCCCAAGCAGACCACGCCCCCGGGCCACCCCCGATCAGCCGAACCACCCAGCCAGACGAAACATCGAGGCTAGCGGACCGAGGCGGCGTCGGCCGTGAACGTGTTGCAGTCGGCGATGCGGTTGTCGAGCGCGCCGACCCGCCACCACATGGCGTAGTTCTCGTTGGTGCCGTGCTGGTGCCCGCCCGAGGTGTCGTCGCCCCTCGTCTCCTGGTCGTGCCACGCCTGGTCGTACATCGCGCGGGTGATCGACCCGCCCCGCTCGACGTGCGAGCCGAGGAACATGCCGGAGAAGCACTGCGCCTGTAGTTCCTTGCGGCGCGACATCTCCTGGCCGACGGTGGAACTCTCACCGGCCGTGTAGATCTTGCGCCAGGCCGCGTCCATGATCCCGGCCAGCTCCTGCACGTGATGGCCGTACTCGTGCGCGACCAGCGCGAGGTAGACGCCGGGGGTGTTCTCGTACTGCTCCACCTGCAGGCCCTGGAACGGCAGGAACAGCTCGCCCTCGCAGTAGTACGACGCCGTGGCGAGGCCGACCTTGATGCGGCCACAGTCGGTGTCGAAGCTCTGCCCGGCCGGGAAGTACAGCCTCGGCGGGGTGAACGGCAGGTTGTGCGAACGCAGCACCGGCGCCCACGCCCGGTTGAGGCAGTCCGTCGCGGCGCGGAAGAAGTCGCGCGCCGCCGTCTCCGTGTTGTCCCACGGCGGCAGGCCGCAGGCCCGATTGGGCAGGCCGACGTTGCTCGGCTGAAGCAGCGGGTGGTTCCCCAGTTCGAGCACCTTGCCCGACATCGCACCCGTTGCCGTGGTCTGCGGCCGGGCGCCCGCCGCCGCCCCCTGGCCCGGCGGATTGTTCTGCACGGACTGCTGCTGCGCGGTGATGTCGGGCGCGTCGCCGTCCTCCAGCGAGGCGATGGTGACGGCGACCCCCGTCGCCAGCAGCGTGATCACCGCGGCGCAGGTCACCACCACCGCGACCAGGTGCACGCGTGACGGCTTCGGTGCGGATGTGTGCTGGCTGCTCCGCTGCTCCTGCGGCGGTTGTGTCATGGAAGTCGTCGTCCCTGTGGCAGACCGGCTGGGCCCCCAGCATAGCGATCATCGTCGGGGGCGTCGGCCACACCTCCTGTGCTGGGGTTGCGGATACAGTGGCTGGCATGGCCGCACCGGAAATCCATCGCTACGTCACAGACAACGGTCTGCGCGTGGTGCTCGCGCCCGACACGAGGTCACCCGTCGTCGGCGTCAGCGTGCACTACGACGTGGGCTTCCGTTCCGAGCCGGAAGGGCGCACCGGGTTCGCGCACCTCTTCGAGCACCTGATGTTCCAGGGCAGCGAGAGCCTCGAGAAGCTCGCGCACTTCCGGCACATCCAGGGCAGCGGCGGCACCTTCAACGGATCCACCCATCTGGACTACACCGACTACTTCGAGGTGCTCCCCTCGGCGGCGCTGGAGCGGGCGCTGTTCCTGGAGGCCGACCGGATGCGGGCGCCCAAGCTCACCGAGGAGAACCTGGCCAACCAGATCGACGTCGTCAAGGAGGAGATCCGGCTCAACGTGCTGAACCGGCCGTACGGCGGGTTCCCGTGGATCCTGCTGCCGCCGGTCCTCTACGACACCTTCCCCAACGCCCACAACGGCTACGGCGACTTCGTCGACCTCGAACAGGCCAGCATCGACGACTGCGCCGAGTTCTTCGACACCTACTACGCCCCGGCCAACGCGGTGCTCACCGTCGCGGGCGACCTCGACGTCGAGCACACCAGGAAGCTCATCGACAAGCACTTCGGCGACGTGCCGTCCCGGCCCGCCCCGCAGCGGCGGTCGTTCGCCGAGCCGATGCCCGCCGAGGACCGCCACGGCACCCACCCGGACCCGCACGCGCCGCTGCCCGCGCTCGCCGTCGGCTACCGGATGCCGGACCCGATCAACGAGCTGGACGGCTACCTCGCCAACCTGGTGCTCGCCGGCGTGCTCGCCGACGGCGACGGCTCCCGGTTGCAGCAGCGCCTCGTCCACTCCGACGCGCTGGTCAGCGACATCAGCGCGGGCGCGGGCCTGTTCGGCCCGTTCGAGGCGCGCGACCCCGACACCTTCGCCGTCACCGCCATCCACCCCGCCGAGGTCGGCCAGCAGCACGTGCTCGACGCGCTCGACGACGAGCTGTACAAGCTCGCGGCCACCCCGCCGGACGCCGAGGAGCTGGCGAAGGTCACCGCCCGCTGGACCGCGACCCTGCACGGCGAGCACGACCGGCTCGTCTCCCGCACCCTCGGCTACGGCTCGCTCGAACTGCTCTACGGCGCGCCCGAGCTGCTGTTCGAGCTGCCGGGGCGGATCGGCGCCGTCACCGCGAACGACGTCTCGGCGGCGGCCAAGGCGCTGCGGGAGGGCGCCCGGGCGGTGCTGACCGTCAAACCGAGCACGACCGAGACGCCGGAGGGAGCGCAGTGACCGTCAACGCAGGCCACCGCAGTGCCGAGGAGATCGGCAGGACACCGCATGGCCCACGGCCACTGCCCGAGCTCGGCGAGCAGCGCAAGGTCGCCGACCTCGTCGTCGCGGACACCGAGCTCGGCAACGGGCTGCGGGTGCTCGCGGTGCGCAAGGCCAACGTGCCGACCGTCGAGCTGCGGCTGCGGATCCCGTTCGGCGGCACCGACCCGATGCACAGCGCCCGCGCCGAGGTGCTGGCCGAGACGCTGCTGACCGGCACCGCGACCCGCGACCGCGTCGCCATCGACACCGAGCTGGCGCTCATCGGCGGCGAGCTGGGCACCGTCGTCGACCCGGAGCGGCTCTCGGTCGCGGGCAGCGCGCTGTCCAGCGGGCTCCCGACGTTGCTCGACGTGCTCGCCGACGCGCTGACCGGCGCGGTCTACGCCGACGCCGAGGTCGGCCGGGAGCGCGACCGGTTGGTCGAGCGGCTCGCCGTCGCCCGCACCCAGCCCGGCGTGATCGCGCGGGAGGCGTTGCAGCGCAGGCGCTACGGCGACCACCCCGCCACCCGCGAGGTGCCGCAGGCCGACGACGTCGCCGAGGTGACCGCCGAGGACGTCCGGGCGCTGCACCGGTCGGCGGTCCTGCCGCGGGGATCGGTGCTGGTGCTGGTCGGCGACATCGACCCGGACAGCGTCATCGGCGACATCGACCGCGCGCTGCGCGGCTGGTCCGCCGACGCCGCCGCGACCCCGCTCGCCGAGGTGCCGGACATCGACGGCGGCGACCTCCACCTGATCGCGCGGCCGGGCTCGGTGCAGTCGCAGCTGCGGCTGTCCGCGCAGGCCGTCGGCCGCACCGACCCGCGCTACGCCGCGCTGCAGCTCGCCAACCTCGCCTACGGCGGCTACTTCTCCTCCCGGCTGGTGGAGAACATCCGCGAGGACAAGGGCTACACCTACGGCGCCCAGTCCAACTTCGACTTCACCGGCGACGCGGCGACGCTGGTCGTCTCGGCCGACACCGCCAGCGAGGTCACCGCTGCCGCGCTGCTCGAGACCCGCTACGAGCTGGCGCGGCTCGGCCTGGTGCCGCCCGCCGACGCCGAGCTGGAGTCGGTGCGGCAGTACGCCATCGGCACGTTGCTGATCTCGACGTCGTCGCAGGGCGGGCTCTCCGGCCAGCTCGCCGCGCTGGCCGGCGCGGGACTCGACGCCGACTGGCTCGCCGCGCACCCGGACCGGCTCAGCGCGGTGACCGCCGAACAGGTCGCCGAGGCCGCGCTCGAGTTCTTCGCGCCCACGAAGTTCACCGGCGTCGTCGTGGGCGATCCCGATGTCGTCGGCACCGGGCTGTCCGCACTCGGTGGTGTCGTCAGGCCGTGAGCACGCCGTTCCAGCTGGCGAGCGTGCCCGCGCTGTCGCGCTCCGGCGTCGACCGGGCCGAGTCGCTGCGCGCCGACACCGAGCGGCTGCGGGCCCGCTGGCCGAAGGCGAAGGTCGTCGCGCTCGACGTGCGGGGCCGCACCCCGGTGCCGTACGACGGCGAGCGGACGTCGCCGTGTCTCGCGGTGCGGGATGCGGCGGGCTTCGGCGAGGAGCCACCGGACGGCGCGGTGTTCCTCGGCAGCACTGGCGACGGCGACTACTGGGCGGTGCTCGGCACCGAGGAGGCCGACGGCGAGGCGCTGCGGCTGCCGGGCCGGTTCGGCGCGGTCGTGGAGGCAATCGTCGCCGACGGCGAGATGTGGGTCGGGCTGCGCGAGCACGGCGATGCCGTCGACGACGCGAGCGCCGGGCTGTTCACCACCGCGCTGGCGCTGCGCAACTGGCACCGCCGGGCGCGGTTCTGCGCGAAGTGCGGCGGCGAGACCAGGATCGTGCAGTACGGCTGGGTGTCGCGCTGCACGTCGTGCCAGCGGGAGGAGTACCCGCGCACCGATCCGGCGGTGATCTGCCTCGTGCATGATGAGGCCGGCGTCAACGGCGAGCACGTGCTGCTCGCCCGTGGCGCGAGCTGGCCGGAGGGGGCACGGTCGGTGCTCGCCGGGTTCGTCGAGGCGGGCGAGTCGCTCGAGGCATGCGTGCGGCGGGAGATCTTCGAGGAGGTCGGGGTCGAGGTGCGCGACGTGCGGTACCTCGGCAGCCAGCCGTGGCCGTTCCCGCGCTCGATCATGCTCGGGTTCGCGGCGCGGGCCGACCGGAGCCAGCCGCTGCGGCCGGCCGACGGCGAGATCGCGGAGGCGCGCTGGTACTCGCGGGCGGAGGTCAACGCCGGGTTCGCGCGGGCCGAGCAGCCGAGCGATGTGGAGCCGGGCGCGCTGCGGCTGCCCGGCAACTCCTCGATCGCCCGCGTGATGCTGCGCTCCTGGGCCCAGGCGAACCCCTGAACGCAGAACTCGGCGTCCCCAACGTGGGACACGACCACAATGGCGCCGTGTCCCACACTCAGGCCGCCGTGTCCTACGTTCCTGCCGCCGTGTCCTGCGTTCCTGCCACCGTGTTCTACGTTCGCGAGTCGTCGCGCATCGGCAGCGGCTCCTCGTCGGCCTCGTCCTCGGCGAGCTGCTCGGCGACCGACTTGCGACGTGGCTTCGCCGGGCTCCCGTCCCGCAGCGCACCTCCGGGCTGTGACTCCCGCACGGTGAAGTACACCCAGCCGCCGATGGCCATGACCCCGAACGCGATCCACTGCAAGCTGTACGACAGGTACGGGCCCGAGCTCACCTGCGGCAGCGGCAGCGCGTTGATGACACCGGGCTGACCCGGCGTGAGCTGGAAGTATCCCGGTCGCAGGTTCAGCCCGGTCGCCTCGGCGACGACGGTGGAGTCGATGGCGTAGACGTGCGGGGTGCCGGTCGTGCTGCCCGCCGGGATGAACGCGTCACGGTGCTGCGGGTCGGTCTCGTCGACCTGTGTCCGCGCGGTCACCGTGATGGTGCCCGTCGGCGGCGGCGGGTAGTCCGGGACGTCAACGGTCTGATCGGGGACGACGTAGCCCCGGTCGACCAGCACGACGTCGCCGGACGTCGTCCGCAGCGGGGTCAGGATCTCGAAGGCGGGCTCGCCGTGGACCGTGCGCAGCCGGGCGATGACCTCCTTGCCGGGCAGGTAGGTCCCGGTGACCGTCACCCGGGACCACGCGGTGTGCGTCGTCGGCGCCGCCCCGTCCGGCAGCACCTGGCCGAGCGGGCGCGGCGGCAGGGACAACGACCGGGTAATCGCCGCGTTCTGCGCGTCACGTTCGAGGTGACGGTCCCACTGCCACGGCGAGAGCAGCAGGAAACACGCCGTGGCGAACGCGAACACCAGCAGCGTCAACGCGAGCCAGTTCGGCCGCAGCAGGAACTTCAACCGCACCCTTTAACCGTAGGTCACGCCAGCGCGAGCGCGGAGCGGGCGGCGGCCACCGCCTGGCTCGCGTAGCCACCACCGAACAGCACGGTGTGCACCAGCAGCGGAAAGAGCTGGTGCAGCCCGGTGCGTTCCCGCCAGCCGTCGGCGAGCGGCGCGCCCGCGTCGTCGGCCGCATCGGCATAGGCGTCGAGGATCACATCGAGCAGCGGCGCGCCGAACAGCCGCATCATCGCGAGGTCGGTCTCCCGATGGCCGCCATGCGCGGCCGGGTCGATCAGCCACAGCCCGTCGGACGCCCAGTGCAGGTTGCCGCTCCACGCGTCGCCGTGCAGCCGCGCCGGCGGCTCGGCCGGTCCCGCCAGCTCCTCGATGCGCTCACACACCTGGCCGATGACGCGGGACCCGGCCGCGTCGAGCAGGCCGCTGTCGGTTGCCTCCCGCAGGTACGGCTCGATCCGGTGGGCGGCGTAGAAGGTGGGCCAGTCCGGCTCCTCGACGTTGGCCATGCCGGTGAGCCCGATCCATGCGTCGGCGGGCCCGTCCGGCGGAGGAGAGCCGAACGCGGGCGCGCCCCGCAGGTGCAGCGCGGCGAGCCCGTGCCCGAACGCGCGGGCGGCCTCCGGCGTCGGCCCCGCCGACGGCACGTACCGCATCAGCAGCCAGGTCTCGTCGTGGCCGTAGACCTCGGGCACCGGCACGTCGCCGGTGGCGAGCCAGCGCAGCCCGGCCGCCTCCGCCGCGTTGGCGCCCGGCCCGGCGCCCCGCTTGGCCATGACCTGCCTGCCGTCGTCCAGCGTGGCCACGCCGCTCGCGACCTGCACCGGCTCGGCGCCCAGCAGCCGCCGCACGGCCTCCCGCGCGCCCGTCACACCCGCTCGCGCACCCAGTCGAGCAGTCGCGGCATCGCGGCCTCGATCATCGCCAGCACCTCGTCGAAGCCGCCTTCCGCGCCGTAGTACGGGTCGGGGACCTCGGCGTCGAGCGGCGCGTCCGGGTCGAACGAGCGCAGCAGCCGCGCCCGCTCCGGCGGCACGCCGAGCCCGATCAGCGCGTCGATGTGCCCGGCGTCGGCCGCGAGCAGCAGGTCGGCGTTCAGGTGCTCAGCGTTGACCCTGGTGGCGACGTGCTCGACGGGGTAGTCCCGCGCGCGCAACACGGCGGCGGCGCGCGGATCGCACGGCTCCCCGATATGCCAGCTGCCGGTGCCCGCGCTGGTGATGGTGACCTTGTCGGTGAGACCGGCGTCGTCGACGTGGCTGCGGAACACCGCGGCCGCGATCGGCGAGCGGCAGATGTTGCCGGTACAGATGAACGAGACGTGCACGCACCCAGGGTAGGCGGGCGGCGGCCACGTCTCGATGTCCGGGCCGCCACGCTGTGCGAGGATCACCGCCATGCCACCTGCGACCGTCGGCGACGTCATCGCGGCACTCGACGCGGCCTACCCGCGCGAGCTGGCCGAGTCCTGGGACGCGGTCGGGCTGGTGTGCGGCGACCCCGCCGAGCCGGTCGAGCGTGCGCTGGTGTGCGTCGACGTCGTCGACGACACGGTCGCCGAGGCGCTCGAACTCGGCGCGCAGCTCATCGTGGCGCACCATCCGCTGCTGCTGCGCGGGGTGCATGGGGTACCCGCCGACAGCACGAAGGGCAGCGTGGTGCACCGGCTGATCCGGTCCGGCGTCGCGCTGTTCTGCGCGCACACCAACGCCGACGTCGCCAACCCCGGCGTGTCCGACGCGCTCGCCGCCGCCATCGGGCTCACGGTCGAGCGCCCGCTCGCGCCGCGCGCCGACGACCCGGAGACCGGGATCGGGCGCATCGGGGCGCTGCCGGAGCCGGAGCCGTTCGCCGCGTTCGTCAGCCGGGTCGGCGCCGCGCTGCCCGCCACCGTGCCCGGGGTGTCCGGCGCCGGGAACCCGGAGCGTCTGATCAGGACGGTCGCGGTGTCGGGCGGGGCGGGCGACAGCTACCTGTCCGCCGCGGCGACGGCCGGAGTCGACGCCTACGTCACCGCCGACCTGCGGCACCACCCCGCCAGCGAGCACCTCGAGGCGGGCGACGTGCCCGCCCTGGTCGGCGTCACCCACTGGGCCAGTGAGTGGCCGTGGTGTGAGCAGGCGGCCGTCGTCGTCGGCGCGGTGAACGGGGGTACGGTCGATGTTCACGTATCCCACCGGTGCACCGACCCGTGGAACGTCCCCGCGAGCACGGAAGAAGGAAGTCCACAGTGAACGTCGACCCCGAGGTACAACGCCAGCTGCTCGAACTGGCCGACGTCGACGCGGAGCTTGCCCGCATCGAGCACCGGCGCAAGAAGCTGCCCGAGCTGGACGAGATCGCCACCGCCGAGAAGGACCTCCGCACCCACCGGGACGCGCTCGTCGCGATCCAGACCTCCGCTTCCGACCTCGACCGCGAGGTCACCAGGCAGGAGCGCGAGATCGAGTCGGTGCGGGCGCGCGAGGACAAGGACCGCTCGCTGATGGCGTCCGGCTCGGTATCGGCCAAGCAGCTCACCGACCTCGAGCACGAGCTGGAGACGCTGAAACGACGGCAGAGCGCGCTCGAGGACGACCTGATCGAGCTGATGGAGCGCCGGGAGGCCGTCGGCGTCGACGAGCAGCGGACCGGGGCCCAGGTCGATGCCGCCGAGAACGGGCTCGCCGACGCGCAGCGGCGTCGCGACGAGGCGCTCGCCGACCTCGACACCCAGCAGGCGCGCAAGGACGAGGAGCGCACCGCGCTGGTGGCGCCGATGCCCGCCGACCTGCTCGCCCGGTACGAGAAGGTGCGCGCGGCCAAGGGGCGCGGCGCCGGCCTGCTGCGGCAACGCCGCTGCGGCTCCTGCCAGCTCGAGCTTGACCGCACCGCGCTGGCCGAGATCAAGAATACGGCCCCAGACGTCGTCGTGACCTGCGACAACTGCGGCGCGATCCTGGTCCGCACGGCGGAGTCCGGGCTGTGAGCGGAGTGGGCCCGCGCGTCATCGTCGAGGCCGACGGCGGGTCGAGGGGCAACCCGGGGCCCGCCGGGTACGGCGCGCTGGTGCGCGACGCCGAGAGCGGCGAACTGCTCGCCGAACGCAAGGCCAGTCTCGGTATCGCGACCAACAACGTCGCCGAGTACACCGGCCTCGTCGAGGGCCTGCGCGCCGCGACCGAGCTCGGCGCGGCGAGTGCCGAGGTGCGGCTGGACTCCAAGCTGGTCGTGGAGCAGATGAGCGGCCGGTGGAAGATCAAGAACGCCGCGTTGCAGCCGCTGGCGCGTCAGGCGCGCGACCTCGCCGCCCAGCTCGGCCGGGTCAGCTACACCTGGATCCCCCGGGCGCAGAACGCGCACGCGGACCGGCTCGCCAACGAGGCCATGGACGCTGCGGCCGAGGAGTCAGACGACGAGCCGGAACCGGCCGAGACTGACCAGACCGCCCGTGGCGTGCCCGCGGCGTGGACCGGCGCGACCGGCGCCCCCACCCGGCTGCTGCTGGTGCGCCACGGCCAGACCGCGCTGTCGGTCGACCGGCGCTACTCCGGCCGGGGCGACGTCGAGCTCACCGACCTCGGCAGGTCGCAGGCCGCCGCCGTGGCCAAGCGGGTGGCGGCACTCGTCGGCGCGCGCCAGGACGCGGCCGAGCCGCTGCCGGTGGTGTCCTCGCCGCTGTCCCGCGCCGCCGACACCGCGCGGGAGGTCGCCTCGGCGCTCGGCGCCGAGGTGCGCACCCACGCCGGGCTGACCGAGACCGACTTCGGTGAGTGGGAGGGCCTGACGTTCGTCGAGGCGTCGTGGCGCGACCCCGAGCTGCACCGTGCCTGGCTCGGCGACAGCTCGGTCACCCCGCCCGGCGGCGAGAGCTTCGACGTGGTGCACCAGCGCGTGCGCCAGGCCCGCGACGACATCCTGGGTGAGTACGGCGGCGGCGACGTCGTTGTGGTCTCCCACGTCACGCCGATCAAGGCGTTGCTGCGGATGGGGCTCGCCGCCGGTCCCGAGCTGCTGTTCCGGCTGCACCTCGACCTGGCGTCGCTGTCCATCGTCGAGTTCTATCCCGACGGCAACGCCTCGGTCCGGCTGGTCAACGACACCTCACACCTCGAGGTGCCGTGACCGCCCGGTATCGTTGACCGATGCGGACGAGTTGGCGGGGCGGCCGCGAGCGGTGCTCGGCACCGTTCGAGGAAAGTCCGGACTCCACAGGGCAGGGTGGTTGCTAACGGCAACCCGGGGCGACCCGCGGGAAAGTGCCACAGAAAACAGACCGCCGCGTACGCGCGGTAAGGGTGAAACGGTGGTGTAAGAGACCACCAGCACCCCGGGTGACCGGGGTGGCTCGGTAAACCCCACCCGGAGCAAGGCCAAGAGGGCGCTCACGCGCCTGCGCGAGCGAGAGGGCTGCCCGTCCTGCTCGCGGGTAGGCCGCTTGAGCCCGCCGGTGACGGCGGGCCTAGATGGATGGTCGCCACCCGGCAGGCCGCAAGGCGTGCCGGGCACAGGATCCGGCTTATACGCCAACTCGTCCGCACTCGGCCGGCGCCACGCCCGGCCGTCTTCTAACTTCCGGTAAACGTCCGGTTACGTCACGTGGTCGCACGATGGCGCACGGGTCGCTGCCCGGCGTCTCTTACCGAGAGGAAACAGTACGAATGGTCCACTGGTCCGGCCCGATGCTGCTCCGTTCCGGTGGTTTCCGGGGGTGGCGCTGGGTGGTGGCCCGGCTACCCGCATGATGGGTTCTGGCCCCTCTCCGTGTTGC
Source organism: Actinophytocola sp. (assembly GCA_009377395.1). Lineage (GTDB taxonomy): Bacteria > Actinomycetota > Actinomycetes > Mycobacteriales > Pseudonocardiaceae > Haloechinothrix_A. The sequence goes on from WHUB01000048.1 coordinate 12,555, forward strand.
GGCATGCGCGACAAGGGGTGACGACCATGCTTAACAGAACGAGTTGAGAAGGCTACCTTAAGTGACAGCGCAGTTGACCTGGACCAACCACGGAGTACGTGCGATGCTCCGACCGGCACGACTCCTCGCACTCGGGAGTACACGATGAGCACGATGATGGCCCTCACCGCCCTGGCGCAGAAAGGGGAGATCACCACAGGAGGGCTGCAAACCTGGCTGCAGAACAACGTCATCCCGCTGTTGCTGCTGACCGTCGCGGTGCTGCTGTTGTGGCTCGGCGGCGGCAGGGGCGACAACGCCGGTGTCATGCGCCGCCTCGGTGGTGTCCTGGTCGCGCTCGCCGTCATCGGGCTCGCCGTCACCGGGGCCGGGGTCCAAGTCGGTACCTGGCTGTCCGGCTTGCTCACCGGCTGAGGTTCGGGGACAGCTTTGCGCATCCGCACCGACGACGACGTGTACCGCGTCGATGCCGTGTGGCTCGGCCCGCCGAAGGCGACCTTCCCCTGGCGTGCCCGCTACGTGGCATGGGGCGTCGGGTTCGTCGTCTTCCTGCTCACCCTCACCGTCGAACGGCAGCTCGGCATCGGCTTCGGGTTCTTCAGCACGGCCTGGGGTTTCGTCGTCACCATCGGGGTGACTCGGTTGATCACCTCGCGGATCAGCCACGAGCGCCCGCTCGGCGCCGTGCTCTCGATGTGGTTCCGCGAGCTGACGACGCCGAGGGAGCAGGTGACGGGGGACGGCGGGGCCGTGAGCGCCGCCAAGATCCGGGTGCGCACGGAACGTCCCCGGCCGAATCGAGCAGGTCAGCGCGTCAGGGAAGCCAGGAGGTAGTCGTTGTTCGGTCGCGGCGCAAGCCACAGCCAACCGGAGCCGGCAGGCTCCGGCTCGCGAGCGGGGAGCACCGTGCGCGCCAGCAAGAAGGGGCGGCGCCTTCCCGGGGAGCAGTCCGTGCCGTCCTACATGCCGTCGATCGCTGCCCGCAGCATCGACGGCCACCTGCTGCGCACCGGACAGGAGATCTTCGCCTGGTACCGGCTCTCGCCGCAGCGCTGGTCGTTCCGCTCCGACTCGCAGCGCAAGGACCTGATCGCGGCCATCGCGGGCCAGTACGCCGAGCTACAGGGACGCTGGCTGCACCTGCGCGTCACCAGCCGTCCGTACCCGATCAGAATGTGGGCCGAGGCGCACGTCCACAACGCGCACAACCGGCTGCCCGACACCCAGGGCGCGCTGTCGTTCGACGACTATCTGATCGGTGAGCAGCAGCAGCTCATGGGCCGGTCGATGGCGGAGAAGGAGGTCTACCTCGGCGTTCAGGTGCAGACCCGCAACGCCATGGACCGCGCCGTCGAGCGTGCCGCGCCGCTGCTGCGCAAGGTGCTGCCGGAGGCGGTCGACGCCGAGCTGATCGCGCTCGACTCCGAGGTCGAGCACCTCGACCAGGTGATGGCCGCGGCCGGGCTCGACGGCACGCCTGCCGACGCGGCCGAGATGTCCTGGCTGATGCATCGGTCCTGCGCGCTCGGCCTGCCCGCGCCCCGCACCATGCCCGCCGTGCCCGGCTCGACCTGGGAGCCGGAGGACCTGGCCAGCTTCACCGACGCCGCCGACTTCCACGCCGAGCCCTACGCGCCGACCGTGACGGTCCGGGGCCGCACCGGCTCGAACGCGGGCACCACCAGCCACGTCGCGGTGCTGACCATGGGGCAGATGCACGGCCTGCAGGTCCCCGAGATCGACGACCCGTGGATGCAGCACGCCGACCGGCTGCCCGGCGCCGTCGAGTGGTCCGCGCGGATCTACGTGCGCCGCCCGGAAGAGGTCGCCGGTGAGCTGAACCGGCAGATGAGCAAGGTCCGCTCCCAGGTCAAGCACTACACCGACGAGCACGAGCTGGAACCGCCGCAGTCGCTGGCGCGGCAGGCGTCCCGGGTGCTCGAGATCGACGACGAGATGACGACCGGCTTCACCGCGCTGGCCACCCGGGTGTACTCCTGGTGGCGGATGGCGGTGTCCGGCCCGTCCGAGCGCGAGACGCTGCGGCTGGCGCAGCAGCTGCTCGAGCTGTACAAGCCCAAGATCGCCGTCGAACATCCCGAGGCGCAGTACGCGCTGGCCAGGGAGTTCATCCCCGGTGAGCCGCTCGCGTCCGGCGCCTACAAGCGCCGCGGCTCGGTGGTGTGGGCGGCGTCCTCCGTGCCGACCGCCACGGCCGACGTGGGTGACCGCAGGGGCATCCTGCTCGGCGAGACGTGCACCGCGACCCGCCGTCCGGTCGCGTGGGACCCGTGGATGGCGCAGGAGATCAGGGACGGCTCCGGCCTCACCGCGATGGTCGCCGGTCTCGGTGGCGGCAAGTCGTTCCTCGGCGGCGGCACCGTCTACAAGACGCTGCGAGCCGGGGCGCACTGGACCATCCTCGACCCGTCCGGCCCGCTGTCGCGGCTGTGTGACCTGCCGGAACTCCGGCCGTACGCCCGCCCGATCAACCTGCTCAACGCCGAGCCGGGCATCCTCAACCCGTACCGGGTCGTCGCCGAGCCGCGGCTCGACCACTTCCTCGACGAGGACGACCCGGAGCGGGCGTGGCGGCGGGAGTCGGCGCTGGCGGGGGCGACCCGGCGCAGGCTGGTGCTCGACGTGCTGTCTGGGATCCTGCCGTACGAGGTGTCCCGGCTGCCGCAGACCAGGATTGTGCTGCTGCGGGCGGTCAGGGCGGTCGGCGGCCGGTACGACGCCGATCCGGGCCAGGTCATCGACGCGCTGCGGCGCGATGCGAGCGAGCATCACGAGCACGCGGTCGTCGTCGCCGACTTCCTGGACGAGATGCGCGAGCGGATGTCGCTGCTGATCCCGGAGGCCGACGCCGACCCATACCGCGACAACCGCGACGACCGGCTGACCGTGCTGACCATGGCCGGGTTGACGCTGCCGAAGGACGGCGTCAGCAGGGAACACTGGACCGACGCCGAGGCGCTCGGTGTGGAGATGCTCAACCTGGCGGCGTGGCTGACGCAGCGGTCGGTGTACGAGCGACCCAAGGAGGAACGCAAGGGCGTCTGGATCGACGAGGCGTTCTTCCTGTCCGAGGTGCCGACCGGCCGGGTGCTGATGAACCGGTTCGCCCGTGACTCGCGGAAGTGGAACGTCCGGGTGCTGCTGTCCTCGCAGATCCCGGCCGACTTCCTGCGCATCCAGGGCTTCGTCTCGCTGCTCGACTCGGTGTTCGTCGGCAGGCTCGACGACGAGGACGCGCAGGCCGACGCGCTGCGGCTGCTGAAGGTGCCGGTCGGTGTCGGCTACGAGGAGGTGGTCGCCGCGCTCGGCCGACGGCCGGGCGCCCAGCGCGAGGCCGTACGCGACCGCGAGCCGAGGCAGTTCATCTTCGCCGACGGCGCCGGTGGCGTGGAGCGCATCAGGGCCGACTTCTCCGGCGAGCACCTCGCCCACCTGCGGGAGGCCCTCGACACCACCCCCGGCTCGGTCGCGCCGACCGCGCCGAGCCAGCCGGACGCCGTCGAGCAGGACGAGCAACCGGTCGAGCCGCCCGCGCCTCGGCCCGATGCCGGTCAGGCCGAGCCGGAGCCGATGCTGGCGGACGACGACATCGACTTCGAGCTCG
>WHUB01000048.1:16189-33578 GCA_009377395.1 Actinophytocola sp.
GTCGCGGCCGTGCTGAACGTGCCGCCGAGCGCGGTGACCCGCTCGCGGGCCCGAACCGAAATGCCCGAATCATCGGACTCCATGCTGGCCGACGCCATGACGTCGGCGCGGCGTGCCGCGCGCGAGGAGGAGGCCGCGTGACCGCGGCACTGATTGTCGCGGTGATCATCGCCGCGGTCGGTCTCGGCAGGGCGGTACGGCACCGGCTGCGACGACCGGGCACGACCAGATCGCGTGCGCTCCTGGCCGTTGCCGCCATCATCGGGTTGCAGCTGCTCGCCGGCGCGCCCATGGCGTCGGCGGCCGACTGCGGTGAGGCCCCGAACCCGGAACGGCCCGGCACCGGCATGGTCGGCGCGATCGACCCCGCCGAGGACCGGGGCGAGCCGGGGACCCCGTACAGCGACTACGGCTACGCCGGGATGGTGTGGCACACCTACATTCCCGAGTCGGACTGCGACGGGCTGTCCGGCGTCACCGACGCCAATACCACGCTGGACACCTGGATGGGCAACCAGCTGTTCAACATCGGCAAGAACCTGGTGGGCGCGACCAACGCGCTGCACTACACGGTGCTCGAAGGCGGGCTGTTCGCCCCGATCCAGCACGCGATCGAAGAGGGCACCGAGAAGGTCTACAACAACATCTACACCCAGCTGTTCGGGCTGGTCGCGCTGCTGCTCGCCATCGTGATGTTCCGCCACATCTGGCGGGGCGACCTGCCGGCGGTGAGCAAGAAGGCGCTGTTCGCGCTGGCCGCGGTGTGGCTCGCGGCGTCGTCGCTGGCGCTGTTGCGCTACTTCGACACCATCGACCGCACCATCGTGCAGACGACGACCAACATCCAGGCCGGCTTCGTCGACGTGTCCGCGACCCGCAACGTCGAGGACATCCTGCCGACGAACCTGCACCAGGAGATCGTCTACAAGAACTGGCTGCGCGGTGAGTTCGGCTCGGCCGACGCGACGGAGGCCGAGAAGTACGGCGAGCCGCTGCTCGACGCGCAGGCGTTCACCTGGGCGCAGCTGGCACGGGGCGACGACGGTGACGAGCGGGTGATCAACCAGAAGAAGGCCGAGTACAAGCGGATCGCGTCCGAGCTGGGCACATCCCAGGGCTACTTCACCGGTGAGGACGGCAGCCGGACCGGTGCCGGGCTCATCGCGGCGCTACAGGGCGTGGTGTACGCGCTGTTCCAGTTGGTCGCCAAGGCCGCGGTGCTGCTCGCGCAGGTGCTGATCCGGCTGCTCGCGCTGACCGGGCCGCTGATCGGGCTGGTGGCGCTGCTGCATCACGACGTGCTGCGCAAGGTCGCGAAGGTCGCGGGCACCGTCGGGTTCAACCTCATCGTGCTGTCGGTGCTCGCCGGGGTGCACGCCATGTTGCTCAACGCCATCTTCGGCGCGGCGGGCGCGCTGCCGATGCTGACCCAGATGGCGATGGCCGCGCTGGTGACCATCCTGATGTTCATGGTCGGCAGGCCGGTGCGCAGGCTCTGGCAGATGGTCGACATGTCGACCCGCACGGTGGGCGCCGCCCTGCCGTCGGCGCCGGGGCTGTTCTCCCGGTTCCGCCGCAAGCCGACCGGCGACACCCCGCAGGATCAGTTCTGGCGGAACGTCGCGAGCCAGGACGACGGCGACGACACCTCACCCGGCCAGCTCGGCACCGCCACCATGACCGACCGCAGGGTGCGGCCGGAGGCACGCACGATCGCCGCCGCGGCGCAACGGCTCGACAGGCAGCCGCCGCAGGTCATCGAGCCTTCGTCGGCGGGCAGGCGGGCGCTGCCCGCGGCCGGGACGCCGGACGCGGCGCAGCTGGGCTTCGCCCCCGCCGGTGGGGCCGGGGGCACGTCGGCGCGCGAGGGCGCCCACCAGCCCCGGGACGAGCGGCGAGCCGCATCCGCGACCCTGCGGGACATGCCGTCGGCGCGGCCACCGCGCGGGAGCGGCGACTACATCGTGCCGTCGCGGATGCCACGCCCGGCGGCCGAGTACGAGGCGACCTCCCCGACCGGCGAGCCGGCCCAGCACTGGCAGTCGGGCGCACCGGAGCCCCGGCGCGCCGAGGCCGAGATGGTCAACGGCAAGCCGGTGTTCGTGCTGTACCGGCCGTCGCGCGGGCTCGAGGTGCGGCAGGACGGCGGCGTCCGTGACACCGACTCCGTGGTGAGGTGACGCACGGATGCCGATCCGAACTCACCGTGGCCGCGCCGCCGTGTACCGCCGCATCTGGGGCGCGCCGCTGCGTTCACCGAAGCACCTGATCGTGACGGTGATGATCCTCGTCGTCATCGTCACCGCCATCGGCTTCCTGGTGCCGAGGATCCTGCCGGCCGCCGACGACAGCGCCATCTCGTCCACCACCACCGGCAGCACCATGCCCGCCGCGCCGGAGACCGCTACCGCGCCGCAGCAGCCGATGCAGACCCGGCTGACCGAGGCGCCGATGACCCGCACCTCGGCGCCCCCCGAACCCGCCGCGATCGACGTGGCCCACCGGTGGGTGCGGGCGTGGGTCGCCCACCCTGACGGCCAGTCGAACGGGGAGTGGCTCGCTGGGCTCGCGCCCTACACCACGGCCGAGTTCCTGCCGGTGATGCGGACCGTCGAACCGGACAACATCCCGGCCAGCGAGGTCACCGGGCGGCCGACGGTCGTCGAGTCCTACACCAGCTCGCTCGTCGCCGACGTGCCGACCGACGGCCCGACGCTGCGCATCACGCTGGTCAAGACCGACGCGGGCTGGCGCGTCTCGCAGTACGGCAAGGCGGCCTGAGCCATGCGCCTCGGCATCGTGCTGAGCCTTGTCCTCGCCACGGTCGGCGGCCTGGTCGTCACGGCGGCGACCGTCGTCAACGTGATCAACGCGAGCGAACGGGCGCAGGTGATGGCGGTGGACCGGGTCAGCTGCGAGGCGATGATCGGGCCGACCCAGCCCGGCAGTCCGCGGGCAGGCGCGATCGACGCTGCCAACCTCACCGAGCAGCAGATCGACACCGCGTCGCTGATCATCTCCATCGGCAGGAAGCGCGAGCTGTCGCCGCGCGCGTGGCAGGTCGCGATCCAGGCGGGCATGACGGAGTCCGGCCTGCGCAACCTGTACTACGGCGACCGCGACTCGCTCGGCATCTTCCAGATGCGGCCCTCGATGGGCTGGGGCACGGTCTCGCAGGTGACGAACCCGCAGTACCAGGTGCACAAGTTCTACGACGTCCTGACGCAGATCCCGAACTGGCAGGGCATGCGTCCCGGCGATGCGGCGCAGGCCGTGGAGCGCTCGGCCTTCCCCGGTCGCTACCACGAGTGGGAGGCCATGGCCGTCCACGTGGTCGAGAACATCGGCAACGTCGCCGACGCGGGCGGCTGCGGCGTGGGCACCGGGCTCGCGTTGCCACCGAGCAAGGCGGCCGCCGAGGCGATCCGGTTCGCGATGAGCGAGCGCGGCAAGCCGTACGTGTGGGGAGCGGAGGGGCCGAGCGCCTACGACTGCTCAGGTCTGATGCTGCGCGCGTTCGAGTCCGCTGGGATCATCTTGCCGCGGGTGTCTAGCGACCAGTACCACGCTGGCGCGATGCTGCCCGCGAAGGAGGCGAAACCGGGAGACCTGCTGTTCTGGGCCTACGACGAGTCCGACCCGAGCACGATCCACCACGTGGCGATGTACATCGGCAACGGCAAGATCGTCGAGGCGCAGCAGTCGGGTGTCCCGGTGCACACCAGGAAAGTGACGTTTGGGGAGCCCGAGATGTTGCCGGTCGCCGTGCGGCCAGGGGTGTGAGGAAGGGAGCACAGTCGTGAAACGCCTTGGTAAGCGGGGTAAGCAGGACACCGAGGAGCAGCAGCCCGATCCGCGCAGCTCGTTCGCCGCCGCGCCGTTACCCCGGCATGCCGGCCCGCCCGCGTCGAGCACGCCGCTGGCCGACCAGCTCGCCCGTGGCGGACCCGGTGTGACCGACGACTACGTGGTGCTGCCGCGCTCCATCGCCGAGGACATGCCGTTGCCGTGGCAGCGGCAGGCGGCGGGCGTGCTGGCGCAGTTCCACCAGACGCACCGGGAGCGGTCCTGGCCGCGCTACCGGGTGCTGCCCTCCCGCGAGGAGAAGCTCACCGATCTGGACGAGGAGCAGCTCGCCGAGGCGGGCTACACCATCGAGATGGACGACGACGGCTCGCTGGTCTACCGGGAGCGCAACGGCCGCCGGGTGGCCGAGCCCGAGGAGACGACGGTGCTGGTGACCTGCCTCGACCCGGTGGTCGCCCAGTCCGGCAGCCGGCCACGGCAGGCCGAGTCGGCCGACCGGCCGCAGCAGCCGGAGCCGCAGCGCGCCGCGCCAATGAACATCGGGCCTGAGCCGGTGTGGCAGCCGGTGGCCGGTGCCCAGCAACCGCAGGGCGTGCCGCCACGGCAACGCCCGCAGCCGGAGCCGGAGACGCCGCCGCGCGGGACGCCGCTGCCCGACCCGGCCGAGGACGCCGCGATGGACTGGCCGGACCAGACCGGCGGCGGCGACTTCGGCCCGACCGGCGATCCGATCGAGCGCCCCTACCGCTACGGCGGCTGATCCGCGACGGATGTCCTCCCGGCGTCACTTGGGCCAGACTGGAGGTATGGCACTGTGGCGCAAGAAGGACCCGAATCCCGACCGGGGCTGGTACTACAACACCCGAACCGGAGAGGTCGAACACCTGGAGGTCTCCCGGTCGATCGACCGGCTCGGTCCGTACCCGGATGAGGCCACCGCGCGGCGCGCCCTCGAGATCGCACGCGAGCGCACCGAGCAGGCCGACCGGGATGAGTAGCGACCCGCTACCGGAAACGTCGGCGAACGGTCACGCCCGGCGTGACTTCGCCGCGGTGCGGGCCGAGTTCGACCTGCCGGTCGGGTTCCCGCCCGCCGTGCTCGCCGAGGCCGAGGACGCCGTCGCCCGTATCAGTCAGCTGAACGGCGATCGCGAGGACGCGACCGGCATCCCGGTCGTCACCATCGACCCGCCCGGCGCCCGCGACCTCGACCAGGCGATGTGCGTCGAGCGACTGTCGCACGGCTACCGGGTGCGCTACGCCATCGCCGACCTCGGCGCGTTCGTGACGCCGGGCGGTGCCATCGACCGGGCGGCCACCGCGCGGGGCCAGACGCTGTACCTGCCGGACGGCACCGTGCCGCTGCACCCGCCGGTGCTGTCCGAGCGGGCGGCGAGCCTGCTGCCCGGCGAGGTCCGGCCCGCCGTGCTGTGGACCGTCGACACCGACGCCGACGGTAACCCGGTCGACGTCGACGTGCGCAGGGCGCTGGTCCGCTCGGCGGGCCGGTTCGACTACCAGGGCGTCGCCAAAGGCTTCGCGCGTGGCGAGGTGCACCCGTCGCTGGCCGCGCTGCCGGAGTTCGGCGCGCTGCGCCGCAGGCGCGCCGCCGAGCGGGGCGCGATCGAGCTGCAACTGCCGGAGCAGGAGATCACCTCGGACGGCAACGGCGGCTGGCGGCTCGCGCTGCGGCTGCGCACCGACATCGACGCCTTCAACGCCGAGATCTCGTTGCTCACCGGGATGTGCGCCGCGCAGCTGATGCTCGAGGCCGGGGTCGGCATCCTGCGCACCGTGGTCGAGGCAGGCGACGACGCGCTCGGCCTGCTGCGGCAGTCGGCGCGGGCGCTCGGCATCGACTGGCCGGACGGCATCGCCGTCGCCGACGTGCTCGGCGCCCTCGATCCCGCCCAGCCCGAGTCGCTTGCGTTCTACGCCGACAGCACCCGGCTGCTGCGCGGCGCCGGGTACACCGCGTTCGACGGCAGGGCACCGGACGCCTCCTCGCACGCCGGAATCGGCGGCCCGTACGCGCACGTCACCGCGCCGATCCGGCGGCTGGTCGACCGCTACGCCACCGAGGTCTGCCTCGCGGTGTGCGCCGGTACTGAGGTGCCGGAGTGGGCCCGCGCCGGGCTCGCCGAGCTGCCGTCCGCGATGGGCGTCTCCGACGCGCTCGCGGCCAAGGTGGAGCGTGCCTGCCTCGCCCAGGTGGAGTCCTGGGTGCTCGCGGGCCGGGTCGGCGAGACGTTCGACGCCGTCGTGCTGCGAAGCGGCGGCGAGCAGGCAGAGGTGCTGATCTCCGATCCGCCGGTGCTGGCGAGCTGTGACGGCACCGGCCTCGCCGAGGGGCAGCGGGTCACCGTCCGGTTGACCGCCGTCGACACGACCGCGCGAACGGTCACCCTGGAGCCGGTACCGTGAACCGGATGCACTTGATCGACGATCTTGGTGAGGAGGTGCCGCTGCGCGCGGCGCCCGAACGCGTTGTCTCGCTGGTGCCGTGCCTGACCGAGGCCGTCGAGGAAAGCTGCGGCGGCATCGTCGTCGGCGCCACCGACTACTGCACCCACCCCGCCGGGCTCGACGTGCCTCGCGTCGGCGGCTCGAAGTACCCGAAGGTGGACGACGTCCTCGAACTGCACCCGGACCTGGTGCTGGCCAACTCCGAGGAGAACCGCCGGGAGGACGTGGAGCGGATGCGTGCCGACGGCATCCCGGTGTGGGTGATGGCTGCGCCCGCGACCGTGCCGGACGCGCTCGGCTCGCTCCGCAGGTTGCTCACCCAGGCGTTCGGCCTCGTCGAGCCGGAGTGGCTGGTCGAGGCCGAGCATGCCTGGGCGGAGACGCTGCCGGATCGGGTCAGCGCGGTGGTGCCGGTGTGGCGCAAGCCGTGGGTGGTGCTCGGCCGCGACACCTTCGGCGGCGATGTGCTGCACCGGCTCGGCGTGGCCAACGTCTACGCCGGCCACGCCGACCGGTACCCGAGGCCGAAGCGGGACGAGATCGCCGCGCGGTTCGACGCGGGGGAGGCCGAGCTGCTGGTGCTGCCCGACGAGCCGTGGGAGTTCACCGAGACCGACGGCCCCGACGCCTTCCCCGGCGTGCCCTACGTGCTGGTCTCCGGCCGCTACCTCACTTGGTACGGCCCCTCCCTCGTCGACGCCCACCGCGAGCTCACCGCCGCCCTGGCCGCCCCGCGAGTCCCGAGCTGACGTCGTGTCCTGCGCTCCTGCCGTCGTGTCCCACGCCCATGCCTGCGAGTTCGTACCCGGAGTAGGGAACACGACGTCCTGAGCGTGGGACACGACGCAACCCGTGCACCGCGCCCCGCCGGACGCTCAGTGGAAGGCGTGCTCGGGGGCCGGAAACTCCCCGGCCCTGACCTCCGCCGCGAAGCTCGCCGCCGCGTCGGAGAGCATCCCCGCCATGTCGGCGTAGCGCTTGACGAACCGGGGCGTCTTGCCGCGCCGCAGCCCGGCCATGTCCTGCCAGACCAGCACCTGCGCGTCGCAGTCCGGCCCGGCGCCGATGCCGATGGTCGGGATGGTCAGCTCATGCGTGATCTGCTTGGCGACCTCGGCGGGCACCATCTCCATCACCACGCTGAACGCCCCGGCCTCCTGCAACGCCAGCGCATCGGCGAGCAGCTCCTGGCCCGCCTCGCCCCGGCCCTGCACCCGGTAGCCGCCGAGGTTGTGCTCACTCTGCGGGGTGAAGCCGATGTGGCCCATCACCGGAATCCCGGCCGACGTCAGCGCCTCGACGTGCGGCGCGAAGTTCCGCCCACCCTCCAGCTTGACGGCGTGGGCGAGGCCCTCTTTCATGAACCGCACCGACGTCTCCAGCGCCTGCTGCGGTGAGAGCTGGTAGGAGCCGAACGGCAAGTCGGCCACCACCAGCGACCGGCTCACCGAGCGGGTGACCGCGCGCACCAGCGGTAGCAGCTCCTCGACCGTCACCGGCAGCGAGGTCTCGTAGCCGTAGACGTTGTTGGCCGCGGAGTCGCCGACGAGCAGCACCGGAATGCCCGCCTCGTCGAACAGCTGCGCGGTGTACATGTCGTAGCTGGTGAGCATGGGCCACGGCTCACCGCGTTCCTTCATCTCACGCAGGTGGTGGACCCGTACCTTCTTGGGGGGCTTCGGTGGTGACGCGCTGCCGGAGCCATAAGGAGCGGTTTCTTCCGCGCTGGTCATCGTCGACCGTCCTTCCTCGAGGCCCATGCGGGTCCCCGGGCATTGGTGGCTGCCCGTGCTCCTGCCGTGCCCCCGTGCCCGCGCTCGTCGCCGGTGTGGTCGACGGCTCGCTCGGTGGACGGCCGAAGTCGCGGGTTGACAACGTCAAGCGTGGCACCGGACGACCCGGCGTGCATCAAACGTGCGACGAGGGTCACATCTCGTGCGTCTCGCGCCAGCGGTTGGTGATCGGCAGCCTGCGGTCCCGCCCGAACGCCTTGAACGTGATCTTGGTGCCCGGCGGGTACTGCCGCCGCTTGTACTCGGCGATGTCGACCATCCGCACCACCCGGTCGATCAGCTCGGGATCGAAGCCCTGCGCCTGCAGGTCGGCGAAGCCCCGGTCGCCCTCGACGTAGTCGTCCAGGATGTCGTCGAGCAGCGCGTAGTCCGGCAGCGTGTCGGTGTCGAGCTGATCCGGCCGCAGCTCGGCCGACGGCGGCTTGCTGATGGAGCTCTCCGGGATCGGCGGCGTCTCACCGCGCTGCTCGGCGACGTCGTTGCGCCACCGCGCCAGCTCCCACACGTGCGTCTTGAAGACGTCCTTGATCGGGGCGAACGCGCCGATCGCGTCGCCGTACAGCGTCGAGTAGCCCACCGCGATCTCGGTCTTGTTGCCGGTGGCAAGCACCAGGTGACCCTCCTGGTTGGACAGCGCCATCAGCAGCACGCCCCGCACCCTGGCCTGCACGTTCTCCTCGGCCATCCCGGACAGCTCAAGCTGTCCGACGTAGGACTGCACCATGTCGGCCACCGGCTCGACCCGGAAGTGGCAGCCGAGACGGCGCGCCAGCTCGGCCGCGTCGGACTGCGAGTGCTCCGAGGAGTACTTCGACGGCATCGACACGCCGTGCACCGCGTCCGGCCCGAGCGCGTCGACGGCGATCGCGGCCGCCACGGCGGAGTCGATGCCGCCGGAGAAACCGAAGATCACCGAGCGGAAGCCGTTCTTGCGCACGTAGTCGCGCAGCCCGACGACGAGCGCCGCCCACACCTCGGCCGGGTCGGACAGCGGCTCGGCGAGCGGCGGCGACGGCTGCGGCTGGTACGCGGGCAGCCGGTCGTCCGACAGCACGGTGCGGCGGACGTCGAGCCCGGCGAAGACACCCGTCGCGTGCTCGTCGCCGGTCGGCAGGTCGAGGTCCACCACCAGCAGGTGCTCGGTGAACTGCGGCGCGCGGGCCAGCACGGTGCCGTCGACGCCGACCACGAACGAGTCGCCGTCGAACACCAGGTCGTCCTGCCCGCCGACCTGGTTGCAGTAGGCGAGTGGCGCTCCGGCCTCGCGGGCGCGGCGGGCGGCGAGCGGCAGCCGCTGCTCGTCCTTGGACCGCTCGTACGGCGAGGCGTTCGGCACGACCACCAGGTCGATGCCCGCCTCGCCGAGTGCTGCGATCGGGCCGCCGTCCTGCCAGATGTCCTCGCAGATCACCATGCCGATGTCGACGCCGTGCAGCCGGACGACGTCGAGCGTGTGCCCCGGCTTGAAGTAGCGGTACTCGTCGAACACGCCGTAGTTCGGCAGGTGATGCTTGTACTGCTTGGCGACGACCTCGCCCCGGTAGAGCGCGGCGGCGGCGTCGCGCGGCCCCGCGCCGTCGACGTCGAGGTAGCTGACGTAGGCCAGCACGTCGCCGCAGCCTTCCTGGCGCAGCCGGGTGGCGAGTGACTCGAGCGCGGCGGCGGACGCCGCGGTGAAGGTGTCGCGCAGCGCGAGGTCCTCGACCGGGTAGCCGGTCAGCGCCATCTCCCCGGTGACGACGACGTGCGCGCCCGCGTCGGCGGCCGCGCGGACCGCGTCGGCGATGAGGTCGGCGTTGCCGGTCAGGTCGCCCACGGTCGGGTTGAGCTGAGCCAGCGCGATGCGCAGTTGAGCCATGCGCCCATTCTGCACCGGGCGCTACCGTCGCTTCTTGCGCAGCGTCCCCCTGATCTTCTTCAGCGCCTGCTCGGCGTCCGAGTCGAACGGGTTGTCGTGCACCAGGTACGTCCACGTCGACGTCGGCCGCAGCACCCCGGCGACCGCGAGATCGACGCCGTCGCCGGTGGCCTCGGCGTCGGCGAACGTCGCCACCGCGCGCTCCTTCGCCTCCTCGATGATCTTGTGGAACTCCGGGATCGCGGCGCGGTGGAACTCGTCGATCGGGGTCTCCTTGCCCAGCGCCCGCAGGTGAATGCTCTCCCGCACGTCCGCCAGGAACGCCAGGTGATCCGACCAGAGCTGATCGAGGTGGAACAGCACGATCTCCCGGCACGCCTGCGCCAGCGTCGCCTGCGCCAGCGTCGCCTCCGCCCCCAGCAGCTCGGCGGCGACATCGGTGAGCAGCACCCGGTCCCGGAACTCCAGCAGGTCGGCGCGCTGTCGTTCGATGAGCCGGGTGTAGCGCCAGGTGTTGCGGTGGATCTCCAGGTTGGCGCCCTCGACGACGCGCTGCGCGTGGTCGAGGTGCCGCAGCGCGGCGGGGTCGCTGATCTCGCCGTCCTCCTCGCCAGCCATCTCCGGCACGTCCGGCGCGCCCGCCTGCACCAGGTCGTCCTCGACGCTGGCGAAGAACACCGACCCGCCGGGATCGCCCTGCCGCCCGGCCCGGCCGCGCAGCTGGTCGTCGAGCCTGCTGCTCGGGTAGCGGGCGGTGCCGATGACGTACAGCCCGCCGAGTTCGATGGCCTTCTCCCGCTCGGTCATCGAGCTGCCGCCCAGCTTGATGTCGGTGCCCCGGCCCGCCATCTGCGTGGACACCGTGATCGTGCCCGGCCTGCCCGCCTCGGCGATGATCTCGGCTTCCTCGGCGTCGTTGCGCGCGTTGAGCACGGTGCAGGTCAGCCCGGCCTTGGTCAGCTTCTCCGCCAGCTCCTCCGACTCGGCGACGTCCTGGGTGCCGACCAGGATCGGCCTGCCCTGCTCGTGCACCCGGCGGATCTCGGCCACGATCGCCCGCAGCTTCTGCGACGGCGACGCGAAGATCCGGTCCGGCTCGTCGACGCGGATGTTCGGGGTGTTGGGCGGGATCACGGCGACCTCGAGCCGGTAGAACTCCCGCAGCGTCTCGGCGACCGCGACGGCGGTGCCGGTCATCCCGGCGACGACCGGGTAGCGCGCGAGCAGCGCCTGCACGGTGATCGAGTCGAGCACCTCGCCGCGATCCGAGGGCGGCAGCTGCTCCTTCGCCTCGACGGCCGACTGCAACCCGTCCGGCCAGCGCTGTAGCTCGGCGACCCTGCCCCGGGACGCGTTGATGAGCTGCACCTTGCCGTCGCGCACCAGGTAGTCGACGTCGCGGGTGAGCAGCGCGTGCGCGTGCAGCGCCACGTTCACCGACGCCAGCCGCTCGGTGCCGGACTCCTCGTAGAGGTCGACGCCGCCGAGCGCCTTCTCGACCACCGACGCGCCGGCCGGGGTGAGCCAAGCGTTCTTGCCGTCGGCGTCGGTCTCGTAGTGCAGCCCGAGCCGCAGCCGCCGGACGATCTTGGCGACCTCCTCGTCGGCGACACCGGCGTCCACCGAGCCCGCCATGACCAGCGGCACCCGTGCCTCGTCGACGAGCACCGAGTCCGCCTCGTCGACGATGGCCACCTCGGGTGGCGCCATCACCCGGTCGTCCGCCTTCGTGACCAGCCGGTCGCGCAGCACGTCGAAGCCGACCTCGCTCACCGCGCCGTAGGTGACGTCGCGGTCGTAGGCCGCCTTGCGCTCGGCGTGCGTCGTCGCGGGCTCCACCCAGTCGACCGACACGCCGAGCAGGTCGAACACCGGCCGCATCCACTCCGCGTCCCGGCGGGCGAGGTAATCGTTGACCGAGATGACGTGCACCCGCTTGCCCTGCAACGCGAAACCGGATGCCGCGAGCGCGCCGACCAGCGTCTTGCCCTCGCCGGTCGCCATCTGCACCACGTGCTGCGAGAGCAGTCCCATGACGCCGAGCAGCTGCACGTCGAAGGCGCGTTCGCCGAGCGCGCGGCTGCCCGCCTCGCGGCCGAGCGCGCAGAACTCGACCAGCGCCTCGGTGCCGAACGCGCCGCCGCGCAGTGCCTGCGCCGCGCGGGTCAGGTCCTCGTCGGAGCGGTCCCGCAGCGCCTCGTCGCGCGCGGCGACGGCGGGCAGCAGTTTCTCGTACCTGGTCAACTCGACGCTGGCAGGCCGTTCGATGATCCTGCGCAGCCGCTTGCCGACCCGCGTCCGCAGCGGTGCTTGCCCGAGCGTCATTCGACCGTCTCCTCGTCGTGTCTTGCTGCTGCCCATCATCCCTCACGTGGCACGATCGCGGACGTGCCACATTCCCTTCGCGAGCTCCTCGTCATCGTCGGCGTCGCCCTGCTGGCCGTTACCGGATGCACGACCGCCGATGACGGCGAGCCCGCCGGTCCGGTCGGCCCGGTGCCCGCCGGTCTCCGCGAGTTCTACGCCCAGGATCTCGACTGGGGCGACTGCACGCCCTACGCGACGACCGGCAACGCCAGGCAGCTGTTCGGCGACCCCGATCTCGAATGCGCGATGCTCGAGGTACCGCTGTCCTATGCGGAGCCGGGCGGGAAGACGATCCGGATCGGCGTGCTGCGCAGCGAGGCGGCGGGCGACCGGATCGGCTCGCTCGTGCTCAACCCTGGCGGCCCCGGCGTTTCCGGGATGGAGGCCTCGGCGAACCTGCGGCTGTCACCGGCCATGAGCACGCTGGGGGAGCGGTTCGACATCGTCGGCTTCGACCCGCGCGGCATCGGCGCGAGCAGGCCGGTCGTCGAGTGCCTGACCGACGCCGAGCGCGACGCCGACCGCGCCGACGACAGCGAGGTCTACGGCTCGCCGCGGGCCGTCGCACGCCAGGAGGCCGAGGCACGGGCGTTCGCGCACAAGTGCGAGCGGCGGACGCGGTACGGCGCGGCGATGCTGGCCAACCTCGGCACCCGGGACGTCGCCAGGGATATGGACGTGCTGCGGTCGGCGCTCGGTGACCGGAAGCTGACCTACCTCGGCTACTCCTACGGCACCCGGATCGGCTACACCTACGCCGAGCAGTTCCCCGGCAACGTGCGAGCCATGCTGCTCGACGGCGCGCTCGACCCGGAGCAGAACGCGGTCGACGCGCTCGTCGCGCAGGGCAAGGGCTTCGGCGACGCCTTCACCGAGTTCACGAGATGGTGTGCTCAGCGGCAGGACTGCGCCCTCGGCAACGATCCGGCCAAGGCCACCGAGCGCTACCAGGACCTGGTGCGGCCGCTGATCGAGCGCCCGGTCACCGTCGCCGACGGCAGGGAACTGTCGTTCGAGGACGCCACCACCGGGACCATCCAGGCGCTGTATTCGCAGGTGCTGTGGGAGCAGCTCAACACCGGGCTCAACGAGCTGAAGCGGCAACGTGGCGAGACGCTGATGGCGCTCGCCGACCAGTACAACGAGCGCGGCCCCGACGGCAGCTACTCCGCCACCCAGGACGCGTTCGAAGCCATCCGCTGTGTCGACGACCCGCGGGTGACCGACCGGGACCGGATCCTGACCGCGCAGCGCCGCTACGAGCGGGTCGCGCCCTTCCTCGACACCGGGCGGCCGGTCAGCGAGGCCCGCGACGCGTGCGCGTTCTGGCCGGTGCCGAACTCCTCCGAGCCGCACCTGCCCGACGTCGAAGGTACGCCGCCCGCGCTGGTCATCTCGACGACGAAGGACCCGGCGACGCCGTATCGCGCCGGGGTGCGGCTCGCGAAGGCGCTGGACGGCAGGCTGCTGACCTACGAGGGCACCCAGCACACCGTGTTCGCGCAGGGCAACCCGTGTGTCGACCAGGCAGGCATCGCGTACCTGATCGACGGCACGCTGCCCAGGCCGGGACTCCGCTGTTAGGCGTCAACCGGCGGTGGCGAAGGTCCTGCGGTAGGCGAGCGGGGGGACGCCGAGCACGGCGCTGAAGTGCTTGCGCAGCGAGGCGGCGCTGCCGAGGCCCGACTCGACGGCCACCTGGTCGACCGGCAGATCGGTCGTCTCGAGCAGCCTGCGGGCGCGGTCGACGCGCTGCCGGGTCAGCCAGGCGTGCGGCGGCAGTCCGGTCTCGGCGCGGAAGCGCCGGTTGAACGTCCGCTCGCTCATCATGGCGTGCGCGGCGAGCATGCCCAGGGTGAGCGGCTCGCCGAGCCGGTGCAGCGCCCAGGTCCGGGTCGCCGCCGTGCTGCCGACACCCTGCTGCGGCAGCGGCGCCTCGATGAACTGCGACTGCCCGCCGTCGCGCCACGGCGGCACCACGCACCAGCGGGCGGCGTGGTTGGCGACCTCGCTGCCGTGGTCGGAGCGCAGCACGTGCAGGCACAGGTCGACGCCCGCCGCGAGACCCGCCGAGGTGAGCACATCGCCCTCATCGACGAACAGCACGTCCTCGTGCAGCTCGACCTGCGGAAAAAGCTGCCGGAACTCGGCGGCGTAGGCCCAGTGCGTGGTGGCCTTGCGGCCGTCGAGGATGCCCGCGGCGCCGAGGATGAACGCGCCGGTGCAGATCGACATGATGCGGGTGCCCGGCCGGATCAGCGACAGCGCCGCCGCGATGTCGTCCGGCAGCACGCCCTCCTGCCGGGGACCTGGCGCCTTGGTGCCGGGAATGATCACGGTGTCGGCCTCGGCGAGGATCTCCGGACCGTGGTCGAGCCGGGCGTCGTAGCCGGCGCTGACCCGCACCGGACGGTCGTCGGCGCCGCAGAGCCGGACGTCGTAGAGCGGGACGCCGTCGCGACGCGCCTGGGCCAGGATCTGCGGCGGGATGTGCATGTCGTAGCCGACGACCTCCCCGATCGCCAGCACCGCGACGCGATGGACCATGGCAAGATTCTCGCACATAGTGGCAGTTCAGCCACTGGTGCGTTCGAGCGGCGGTGGCGAACCTGGACGAGTGGCTCTCGTTGATCTCCCCAAGCGGCCGGACACACCCCGGCGATTCCGGCCGCACTGGGCCTGGCTGGTCGCGTTCGCCGGCTTCATCGCACTCGTCGGCGCCGCGGGTTTCCGCGCCGCGCCGAGCGTGCTCATCGACCCGCTGCACGCCGAGTACGGCTGGTCGCGCGGCACTATCTCCGCCGCCGTATCTATCAACCTGGTGCTGTACGGGCTGATCTCGCCGTTCGCGGCCGCGCTGATGATGCGCTTCGGCATGCGGCGCGTGGTCACCTGCGCGCTGCTGCTCGTCGGCGCGGGCAGCGGTCTGACGGTGTTCATGACGGCGAGCTGGCAGTTGCTGCTGCTGTGGGGCGTGCTGGTGGGCACCGGCACCGGCGCGATGGCGCTGACCCTGGTGGCAACGCTGACCAGCCGCTGGTTCGTGCGGCGGCGGGGACTGGTCAGCGGGCTGCTCACCGCGGGCAGCGCGGCCGGCCAGCTGGTGTTCCTGCCGCTGGTCGCGATGCTGGCGACGCGGTTCGGCTGGCGGGAGGCGTCGCTCGCGGTGGCGCTGGCCGCGTTCGGCGTGGTGCCGCTGGTGCTCGCGTTCCTGCGCGACCATCCCCGCGACGTCGGCACGACGGCCTACGGCGCGGGCGCGGAAGACGAGCCCGAGGCCGCGCCACCGCCCGGCGGCAGCGCGGCACGGGCGGTGCGGGTGCTGGCCGACGTCGTGCGCAGCCGGACGTTCCTGCTGCTCGCCGGGGGATTCGCCATCTGCGGCGCGTCGACGAACGGGCTGATCGGCACGCATTTCGTGCCCGCGGCGCACGACCACGGCATGCCCTACACCACGGCGGCGGGACTGCTGGCGCTGGTCGGGATCTTCGACATCGCGGGCACGGTGGCCTCCGGCTGGCTCACCGACCGGGTCGACCCGCGGCTGCTGCTCGGCGTCTACTACACGCTGCGCGGTGGATCGCTGGTGCTGCTGCCGCAGCTGTTCGCCGCGACGACGGAGCCGTCGATGTGGGCGTTCATCATCTTCTACGGTCTCGACTGGGTGGCGACGGTGCCGCCGACGGTGGCGCTGTGCCGGCAGTGGTTCGGCCGGGACACCGGGCCGATCGTGTTCGGCTGGGTGTTCGCCTCGCACCAGCTCGGCGCGGCCGTCGCCGCGTTCGCCGCGGGGTTGGTGCGTGATGAGCTCGGCAGTTACGACCTCGCCTGGTACGGCGCGGGCGGGCTGTGCGTCCTGGCCACCGTGATGTCGCTGCGCATCCGCCGCGCGCCCGAGCGGGAGCCGTCCGGGTAGGGCATGTCACATGCGGCTGTGGCTGGGTTGCCGTTAGTCTCGCTCCATGGATCGCCAGCAGGAGTTCGTGCTGCGCACGCTTGAGGAACGCGATATTCGATTTGTCCGGCTCTGGTTCACCGACGTCCTCGGCTTCCTGAAATCGGTCGCGGTCGCGCCCGCCGAGCTCGAAGGCGCCTTCTCCGAGGGCATCGGCTTCGACGGGTCGGCGATCGAGGGGTTCGCCAGGGTCTACGAGTCGGACATGGTCGCCAAGCCCGATCCAGCGACGTTCCAGGTGCTGCCGTGGGAGACGCCGGAAGGCGGGCACTACTCGGCCCGGATGTTCTGTGACATCGCGATGCCGGACGGCTCGCCGTCCTGGGCCGACCCGCGCCACGTGTTGCGCAGGCAGCTCTCCAAAGCGGGCGAGGCGGGGTTCACCTGCTACGTGCATCCGGAGATCGAGTTTTTTCTTCTCGCCGATGCCCCCGCGGACGGCGCGCCGCCGATACCCGCCGACAACGGCGGCTACTTCGACCAGGCGAGCCACGCCACTGCGGCGCACTTCCGCAGGCACGCCATCGAGACGCTGGAAGCGATGGGGATCTCGGTCGAGTTCAGTCACCACGAGGGCGCGCCCGGCCAGCAGGAGATCGACCTGCGCTACGCCGATGCGCTGACCATGGCCGACAACGTGATGACGTTCCGCTACGTCGTCAAGGAGGTGGCGCTGACCCAGGGCGTGCGGGCCACCTTCATGCCCAAGCCGTTCTCCGACCAGCCCGGCTCAGGCATGCACACCCACATGAGCCTGTTCGAAGGCGATCAGAACGCCTTCTACGACCCCGAAGACCCGGACGAGCTGTCGAAGACCGGCAAGGCGTTCGTCGCCGGCATGCTCGCGCACGCCCGGGAGATCTCGGCGGTCACCAACCAATGGGTGAACTCCTACAAACGGTTGATCGTCGGCGGCGAGGCGCCGACGACGGTGTCCTGGGGCAGGGCCAACCGGTCGGCGCTGGTGCGGGTGCCGATGTACTCGCCGGGCAAGGCGTCGTCGCGCCGTGTGGAGCTGCGGTCACTGGACTCGGCGTGCAACCCCTACCTCGCGTACTCGGTGATCCTCGCCGCTGGGCTGCGCGGCATCAGCGAGGGCTACGAGCTGCCGCCGGCGGCGGAGGACAACATCTGGTCGCTGAG